>JAPPKG010000187.1:0-5191 GCA_026914085.1 Caldilineaceae bacterium
TCTTTTTTTTTTTTTTCTTTCTTTTTTTTTTTTCCCCCCCCGGGGGGTTGGGGGGTGGGGGGTTGTGGGGGGGGGGGGGGGGGGGGCCCCCCCCCCCCCCACAAGGGAGGGCCGTATAGGCCCGACCGCCCAGAACAGCAGTGGTCGGTGGTTAGTGGTCAGTGGTCAGAGACTGCGCTTTCTCTGATGGAAATCGGAATGGCAACTGGCCGTGGGCTGGTGGCTGTCAGAGGTAAGGGAGAGTTTGCCTTCATTTTGGGATGCACGGTTACGGAGGCTCTGCTTGCAGAAGAGCCGTAACTGCGGGATGATGGATACATAGTCGCACACTATGTCGAACGCAGATTGGAGAAATCATGAGCATAAAGGTAGATCCGTCGGGGCGCAGGTGGGTACGGGGAGAAGTTGAAGTGCCGGGCTCGGTCGAGGAGGTTTGGCGGGCGATCAGCACTGAGGGCGGACTTTCGGCATGGTTTACGCGGTCCGAGTTTCCAGAGGGGGCGGACGGCAAGCCCACACACCTGATCTGCTATTTTGGACCGGGTATTTCTTCGGCGGCGAAGATAACTGAGTGGGACCCGCCGCGGGGGTTTTCGGTCATAAGCGATGAGTTTATCCCGGGCGGTCCGGAGGTATCAACGGATTGGAAGATTGAGGAAGGAGACGACGAGTCGTGCCTGTTGAGCGTGGAGCATAGTCTATTTGTCGAGACCGACGAGTATGACAATTATGTTGAGGGGACAGAGGCGGGGTGGCCGGCCTTTTTCCGCATACTGCAGATTTACATGTCCCATCACAGGGGACAACCTTGCGCGCTGCTTGAGGTGATGGGCGCGGCAGCGGATGGGGCTCAGGCGTGGAGTGAGCTGGCAACTGCACTTGGATTCGCGGCTGTGGAAAAGGGGGAGCGCTTCGCTGCGCCGCCGGGCAAACTGAGGATCTCAGGCGTGGTCGATACAGTTCCTGACGAGACTGAGGTCATACTGCATGTTGAGGAGCCGACGGCGGGCGCGGCGCACCTATTTGTGTGGCCTTTGAACGATCAGATTCTGCTGTCGGTCCGGTTCTATCTGTACGGCGAGGATGCGGCTGAGGTTGTTTCGCGTGAGGAACCGGTCTGGCGTTCGTGGATGGAGGAGCAGTTCCCGTCATCCCAGGGTTGAAATTGGGGGCACAGCAGGTTTTGCGAGGCGCTCTCGACTTTCTGGCAAGCCAAAACGGTGCGGCTGCCGGCCCTGAAGGCCCTCACTAGCCGCCAGGGCGCATTTCCTTTTTGGGTAAGGTAAGGAACAGTTCATTCAGGAATCCCCCAGATTCCCGGGGAGGCGATTTCCAGGCAGTTCTGCGAAGGGTCGCGAAAGTAGATGGACCGACCGCCTCGTGGGCGAAGCTCCTTTTCGATTTCGACGCCATTTTCGACAAGGTGTTTCTTCCACTGATCGATTTCACGATCCTTGACGGCGAATGCCAGGTGTCCCTCGCCTCTGGCCCCGTGTGTTGGCGGGTCACCTGGCCCGCCTGCGGAGACGGCGGTCGCTTCGGCGTCGAAGAGCAGCACCATGCGGTCGCCGCAGCGCAGGAACACATGGCGACCTTCCATTCGGGAATAGAATGTAAGTCCCAGGATCTTGGTGTAGAACTTCTCGGCGGCTTGCAGGTCCGAGACATATAGGGCAGACTCCAGAACCTCTGAAACGCTCATCCGGCCATTCATGAGTGCACCTCTCCAAATTGGTTGTCACGGCGGGCCGACGAAAGCGTCTTCTGCGTTTGACCGTGGGAGGTTCACTGATCACGCGGAAGGGCAACGGCGGTCAGCCTGACTGATAGTTTCGTAGCTTCTCTTTCAGGAAGCTGACACAGCCCGGCACCTGCTCAGGGGTCAGACTGTGGAGGACGAGGGCGCCGCGGTAGCCGCTTTGATGGAGTAGCTGCAGGTAGTAGTCGTAGTCCAGCAGTCCGGTTCCGGCGGCTTCGTGGCCGGCTTCGCCGTCGCGGCTGAGGTCTTTGGCATGGGCCAGGGCTATGTGATCTCCCAGCAGATTGAAGGCTTCGTCCAGGATTTCGCGCTGGCGGTGGATCGTTCCCCTGGGAAAGACATTGGCGCCGTCCATTACGATGGTGATCCTGTCTGAGCGCATCGTGTCCAGAAGTTGGCGCGCCTTGGCGGGTGAACTTACCACATTTGAGACCTCCGGCTCAATGCCCAACCGGACGTTGTGCCGTTCGGCCAGTGAGAGGGCCTGTTGCATGGCAGCCAAGAGGTCCGACCAGGCCTCGGGTGAGCCGTTAAGCGGGTGATCGGCCCACATGTTGTCCGGGTTGCGAGTGCCGGTGCAGAGGGTCAGCAGGTCGGTGCCCAGTTCGACGGCGTGTGAGGCAAGAACTTCCAGGCGGCGCATGCCCTGGGTACGTGCGGCAGGGTCCGGATGGATCATGTTGTAGGTGGCGGAAAGGGAAACCACCTCAATGCCGCGGGCGCTGATTTCGTTGTGCGCTCGTTCACAGGCTGCGGAGTCCAGCCCGTCGGGCATGTCTGAAAGCCCCATACAACTGGTATTGAGTTGGATGCGGCGGATACCGTGAGCAGCGACCGCGTCAAGAACGCCTGCGAGAGACGGCGCCTCAAAGGTGCGGGCGAAGATTCCAACTTCCATTCAAACGCCTCCTGTTATTGAATCGAGCTCAACCCAGTCGCCGCCTGTGGCCGCGGAATGTGCGATGGCGGCCATCGCGCGCATGGCGGCGAGGCCGTCATGGACAGTGGCTCCCCACTGGGGCTTGCCGTGAAGGATGGTGTCGGCCCAGCCTTCGAGCTGCTGGCGGTAGCCGTGGCCGTCCTGGCCGAGGGGGCGGGTGTAGAGGTCATCGCGGGTAGAGAAGCACTCGACGCTGCCGGACTTGTGGTACCAGGAGAGGGGCAGGCGGCCGCGGATGCTGCCGTTTTCGCCCTGGATGCGGAAACCCTCTTCGAAATCGCCGGCTACGGTGATGGTCAGCTCCAGGTTTCCGAGGCTGCCGTCAGCGAAGGCTACATCGACGAACCAGCAGTGCCGGTCGAAACGCTCAAGATAGCGAGAACGCACCTGCAGGATTTCGCTTTGGGAGAGGAAACGGGTGGTATCGGTGAGGTGGCTGCCGTGGGCGAGCATGAGGTAGCGGCGGCGGTCGGCTTTGGGGTTGCCGGAAGGACGGCGGACGCTGGAACTGGTCTCGATGATGGGCTGGAGGGCGTCGGTCATGGTATAGCGATGGACGGAGTCATAGTACCAGAACTGGCACGACATCAGGCCGCCGATCTCCTGCTGAATGAAGCGGCGGGCGTGGATGACCCCGGGGTCGAAGCGGCGGTTGTGCCCGACCTGGAGGGTGAGGCCGGAGGCGACCACTTCGTCGCGGAGCGCCTCACACTCTTCCACGGTGACGCCCATGGGTTTTTCTACGAGGACGTGCTTGCCGGCTTGGAGCGCCTGCAGAGCGAGCATGACATGATACTGGTCGGCAACGGCTACGATTACGGCATCTACCTGGGCGTCGGCCAGCATATCGGGGTAGCGAGTGAAGCTGCGGAGGGGGCGGTGGATGGCTGAAACCCGCGCCAAGAGGTCGGGCGCTGCCTCACAAAGGGCGTAGAGCTGCGTATTGCGTCCCTTGCGACAGGCCTCCAGGTGCGCGATTTGTGCGATTGGCCCGGCACCGACTATACCGACGCGGAGCTGGCGGGACTCCTTCCGGATGGGCATGGGTTACTCCAGAGAGCATTCCGTGGTCAGTCGATGAGGGCCTGGTAGGCTGCTACACGGAACTGGCGTGCAACCGGGTAGTGGCCGAAGGGCATGAACTGTGACATGAATATGCCGAGCATCTCCTCTGCGGGATCAATCCAGAATTGGGTCGATGCGGCGCCGCTCCAACTGTAGTTTCCGATACTGCCGGGAGTGCTGGTGGCCGGAAAATCCACAAGCACGCTCACCCCAAGACCAAAGCCATAACCGGCTTCGACATCATCGCCGATGGCGATGGGAACCAGATGGGGCGGCAGGTGATTGGCGCGCATGAGTTCGACCGTCTTGGGTCCCAGCAGGCGGTTGCCGTCGAGGGCGCCGCCGTTGAGCAGCATTTGGCAGAAGCGCAGGTAGTCGCCCAGGGTTGAGACGAGGCCACCGCCGCCAGAGAGAAATGCGGGGGGCTGGTTGAAGCGGCTGTTACGGGAGGCGTCAAAGAGCTCAATGGTCGGTTCTGCGTCCTGATCGCCATTTTCTGATTGGGCTGTTTTGTCGTCGGCGTCGCTGTCGGCATCACTGCCAAAGCTGAAGCCGCCTGGGGAACAGTAGCAGGCGGAAAAGCGATCGAGCCAGTCGGCATGGACATGGAAATCGGTGTCTGCCATGGCGAGCGGCTTGAAGATCTCCTGGCAGAAAAACTCGTCCAGAGGCTTGCCGGATACCACCTCGACCAGGCGGCCGAGAACGTCGGTGGCGTAGCTGTAGCGCCAGCGGGAACCGGGGTGGTAGAGGAGAGGGAGAGCTGCCAGTTTGTGTACAAACTGTTCCAGATTCAGTTCCTCACGGTTGGCGAAGGTCTGGCGATACAGGTTTTCGACGGGGGAGTCCTGGTCCCAGCCATAGCTCAGGCCAGCGGTGTGCATGAAGAGATCTTTGATGGACGGGGGCCGGTCAGGCGGGACGAGGTTCAGGAGGTCGCCTGTACAGACCCGGGCGTCGGTGAATTCGGGCAGATAGGAGGCTACGGGGTCATCGAGGAGGAAGTGGCCGTCCTCGAACAGCATGAGGGCGGCGACGGCGGTTATCGGCTTTGTCATGGAGTAGATGCGAAAGAGCGTGTCTTCGGTCATGGGCTGGTCGGTCTCGAGTTCACGATGGCCGAAGACGTTGCAGTAGGCAGTCTCGCCTTTGCGATAGATCAGCCCGCTGGCGCCGGCAAGTTGACCGTTGTCGACGTATCGTTGCAGTAGTTTGTCGACGCGGGCGAGGCGCTGGGCGCAGAATCCGGCTCGTTGTGGTTGAGGGGTTGTCATGGGGATTCCTTGTTTCGGTGTGGGATCAGTTTGAAAAGCGCGCCGCCTTCTAAGTGCGGTCTGCGCGGTTGGTCAATTGCAGTGTTCAGTCGACGAGCGCCTGGTAGACGGCGAGGCTGAACTCACGTTCGATGGTGTAGTAGTCGGAGGGTA
>JAPPKG010000252.1:0-5190 GCA_026914085.1 Caldilineaceae bacterium
AGCAACTGGGTACTTTCAGTGATCAGGTGTGAGCACTTTCAGTGATCGCCATCATTGAGGAGTTTGGCCAGCCCGTCACTGGATTGGGTCTTGCCTCGGATGGATGGGAAGATCAGCCCCTCGCCGCCTGTTTGGGTGTGTGCCTCCTCCAACACAGCCGCCGCCGCTTCGCTCAGGGGGACGCGATGTGGTCGGTCTGTTTTGGTCCGACCCGCTGGAATACATCAGGGTTGTCGGTCGGTGTCGATCTCCCCCCACATAGCATTCCTCACCTCACCGGAGCGGGCTGCTGTGAAAACGAGGAACCGCAACGCTCCTCGGGCGGCCCAATACCCACCGGCGGCCTCGACCGTTTCGGGAGCGTTCCGGACTTGTGAGTGGTGAAGGGTCTTGTAATGAACAGGTGGTCTGCTGTTCCGACCCGCTCATACTTGTAGGTTCCCCTTGGCCGGGGCGGGTGATGAAGCTGCCAGCGGGAGGATCTGAGTGGCGGCTAACACCATTTGCTCCGACTGCTTCACTGACCTGGGCAGGCCATTTTGTGGTTTTCGACGGTTCGGTTGATGTGGTTGAATCCCTTTACTAACCAGGTCGCTATCCTGGTCGATCATGGTCCGAGCTGGTCCAACAGTTGGGGAGCGACAGGGTCTGGTATCTGCGGGCCAGGGAACGCAACGCCGCTTTGGCGTATCTAATAGTGGTGTCGGCTGTGCCGGGACGGAAGCCGACACAGGTCTTGACACGCGCTTTGGCCGGTAGTCCCTCCAGTTGGCTTCTGACCTGGTGTGGAGCGGTAACAACCAGGGCATGCAACTGGTTTATGGCCTGGGTACGGGCCTTGATCGCCGAACGGCGGGCCAGCATAACCATCCCTATCAGTATGAGTGCTTTCGTGGAGTCGGGGTAGGGATTCTTTGTCGGTAGCCTTTTATGGGATGAGGACTGTGAAGTGGTTTCTTTCATGGAAGGTACTGTTGCTGATTGTGTTGGCCGGGATTGGTGGACTGGCGTGCAGTGACGACACCAAGAGGGTGCTGCTGGCCACCGAAGGCGACTACCATCCCTTCAACTTCATCAACGACACTGAAGAGATCGACGGTTTGGAGCGGGAACTCGGTGACGAACTGTGTCTTAGGGCCGATCTTGATTGCGAGTGGGTACTTAACGACTGGGAGAGCATGATCCCTGATCTGGTGGCGGGGGACTTCGACGCCATCATGGCCGGAATGAGTATCACCGGCAAGCGTGACATGATCATCGATTTCACCGAACCGTATTATCCCCCGACACCCTCGGTTTACCTCGCGTTGGCAGGAGCTGGAGACGAAGCTGTTCAGGGTCGGCTCGGAGCTTACGCCAATACCATCTACTCGGACTACTTCAACGAACAAGGCATTCCATATGTGGAGTTCGGCGACGAGGACGACCGGTTGGCAGCGCTGCTTAGCGGGGACATCGACGCGATGCTGGTTGACCATGCCTACGCCACGGAGAAGCTCTCAGAGTACGAGGGACGACTGGCTGTTGTCGGTCCCTCGCTACTACTGGACCAGGGCATCGGGATAGGCGTACACAACAACAACGAACTGCTGGCGAAGCTGAACTCGGCCCTCGCGTCTATGAAATCGGACGGTACTTTGAACGAGCTCATCCGCAAATGGGTGGGGGAAAACGCTTCGACCTTCCAGCCAATCCTAAATGCCAGTTAAGGCATGGACGCTGTTGTTGGCAGCCTACATGTGGAACGGCTGGGTACCACCACCAGCCCCACGGATTCTTCCTACCGGCTTTCAGTGAACCGTATGGATTGTCCGAGGGTCGATGCTGGGTTAGGTCATGTATTCGGCCTTGGGTTTAGTACCCGCGGCCCGGGCAGGCCAGTGAGTTGCCGAGAGTGGTGACGGACCAGTTGATGAAGTCCGGACGCTGTCTGTGGCTAGTCCCTTTGGCGATCAACACAATTCCACAAACTCAGCACTCCTAGGCGCCGCTTACCGTACCACAAGCGCCGACGTGCTCCCCGTCCCAGTTCCTGGCGACGACCGGCAGCAGTTCTGTCAGCCGATCCGATCCGGGGACGCCTTGTGGCACCCCTTCCGGATTCGTTGAAGCCTCGATTAGGTTGAGCGGTAGATTCCTGGACCCCCGGGTCCAAGTCCTGGGAGCGGTTCTTCACTGTGGCATTAGCCTTACTGGGGTGTCAACCGAGCAGTTGTCAGGCGTTCCTGTGCGTCCGATCCCCTGGATAAGACTGCTCGGTTTGTTGGTTTTGGTGTCCTCAGGGGTAGGGGCTTGTGATTCGTCGGACACGACCGTGACTGTCTCGGAACCGGTGGCGGACCGGCTGCCTGCCGATCCTGAAGCCCCTACCGGTGATTGGGTGGCCGGTGTCAACCGGGCCGGTTGGGATTTCCATCGGTACCTGGTGGGCAACGCCGTCTCAAGCCCAGTGAGCATCGGTTTCGCCTTCAGCATGAGCCGAGCCGGTGCATCGGCCGATACAGGGACGGCGCTCGACACGATCTTCCAGTTCCCCAAGGAAAATCTTCACAGCGCTGCTAACACCGTTGATCTCATGCTGGCCGAGGCCTCGACAGGGCCAACTGTCCTGGAAGTGGCCAACCGTCTCTTCTCAGACGATGAGTTTTCACCACTGCCCGGGTTCTTAGACACTGCCACAGCCCGATATGGGGCGACCGTCCAACCGATCGACACCGCCGACGGCGCCGAAGCGGCCCACACAATCAACGAATGGATATCAGAGATCACCCGGGGACTCATCCCCGCCATCGTCACCGACAACGCTGTCAAAGACCAGCAACTGGTGCTCGTGAACACCGTGTACCTGAACGCTGACTGGCTCGTGCCTTTCCTACCCGACTTCACTAGAGACGGACCGTTCTCCACCGGCGACAACCGATCGGTAACCGTGTCTTTCATGCGTGACAAAGAACCGGTCGACCGACGCTATGTCAGACTCGCAGACGCCGACGCCGTGGAACTTCCATACCAGGGCGGGGAACTGGCCATGTGGATCATCGTCCCCCACGACCCTACCGGGCTGGCAACAGTCGAAGCCACGCTCGACGCCGAAGCAATAATCCGACTGGAAAGCACCGCCCAAACGGGTCTTGTCGACCTCACCATGCCCAAATGGGAACAAACCCTGTCCGCTGACCTATTCGAATGGCTCTGCCCAATGGGGTTCTGCACCGGAGCAGGTTTCGACCGGATCTCCCCCGGCATCGTCATCACCAGCGCAATTCACAGCGCCAAAGTCATCGTCGATGAAAAAGGCACCGAAGCATCCGCAGCCACCGCCATGGCATTCCCCACGTCCGATCCTCCCCCACCCGATCTCACCATCGTGGCCGACCGTCCCTTCCTCTGGACCATAACCCACCAAAACACCGGCACTCTTCTGTTCATAGGCCGCCTAGTCGACCCCACCACCTAACAAACCCAACCCCCCTCCCCCTGCGAACCCAAAGACAAGCGACACACCCGCAACTCCGAAAGACTCCGAGCAGTGCAAAGCCAAAGGCGCGAGGATGACTGAAAGAAAGGGAGAGAAGGTACAAAGCGCAAAGGCCCGGAAGCATATCCGACGATTCCGAAGCAGAGAATCCTTAACGCTACCGCAGCAAAGGGCGGGACGACCTCTCTGTGATACTTGCGCCTAAACGTTCTTCGTTGTGGGCGAACTCGACCACACGTTTGCACTAAAGCCTGCCCACAACCGAAAACGCGTGGGCAGCCCTCCAGCAACCCGGAGCGGAACAGGCAGGTTTGAGGGCCGGTTCGGGGTTTTCTAGCGAAGTGTTCGTCGAGTGAATCGCCCCGAGTTTTATAGAGAGCGTGATGGTCCCCCGGTTTTTCGGAGTCAGCTCACTTGGATCAGTGGTGTAACGGCTGGGTTGTTTTGGTGGTGGATTCTTTCGTATTCGATGGGGGTGAGCATGTGAAGGGAGGTGTGGCGCCGGCGGCGGTTGTGGAAAATTTCTAGGTACTCGAAGATAGCGTTGGCGAGTTCGATACGGGTCGTCCAGCGTTTACGGTCTAGCAGTTCGACTTGCATACGGGCCCAGAACGCTTCCATGAGGGCGTTATCGAAACAGTCTCCGACGGTTCCCATGGACGGTACCAGGCCGGAGTTGTGGGCTCGTTGGGTGAACGACCAAGAGGTGAACTGGGTGCCCTGATCCGAATGTATCACAGTCCCTTGGTGGGGTTGTCGGTTCTCGATTGCCATTCCCAGCGCGGACGTGACCAGACTCGAGGTGGCCGTGTTGTCGATCGACCATCCCACCACCCGGCGGCTGAACACGTCCAAAACGACAGCACAGTACACCCTGCCTTCACGGGTGGGATGTTCCGTTATATCGGTGACCCACAACTGGTCCGGTTTGGAACGGGCGAAGTTCCGGTCTACCAAATCGACAGGGGTGTCCACGGGACGGGGCCGTCTTCTGGGTCTTCGGTTGCCGCTTAGACCAGCTATGCCAGCTCTTCTCATAAGCATCGCCACGGCGTTGTGTCCCACCGTGATCTGGTGACCCATTGTCAGTTCGGCGTGTATCCGCCGGGCTCCATAGGTACCCCGCGACTGTTGATGTATCTGACTGATGATGTCGGTGAGCCAGGCGTGGCGTATGAACCGGGCCGACGGCGGCCGGGATCGCCAGTCGTAGAACCCCGACTGTGACACTCCCAGCACTCTGCACGCCACCTGGATGGACAACCCTTCGGTTCTCATGGTGCAGATCGCCTCGTAGCGTCTTTTGGGGACACCACCTTGCCCTTCAGCAACTCGATGGCTCGCTTCGTTACGGCTAGTTCGGTTTCCAACTCTCTGATCCGGCGACGGGCAGCCCGCAGTTCTGTCTGCTCTGTCGAAGTAGAGCCTGGTTCGAGACCACGGTCAATCAGGTCCTGGCGTCGCCAGTTGTAGATGGTCTGGTCTGACACTCCAAGGTCCTCAGACAGAGACGCCACTGACCTGCCAGCTGCCAGGAGGTCCAGCACCCCGCGACGGAACTCGGGTGGATATCGATAAGGCATGAAAGGACCCTCCTCTCTGGGTCAGTCACGCCACCAATTCAAATATGTCGATTCCGCAAAAGTGGGGGCACACCAGCGGGTTGTTTGGGTCGGTAGGGGTTTTCTGGGGGTGGTTTGATGGTAGGTGGT
>JAPPKG010000593.1:0-5187 GCA_026914085.1 Caldilineaceae bacterium
CGGCAGTGATCGCCGAAGAGCTACACGCAGACGTAAAGACGAGCCGTCTTGGGGGCCTGCTGCACGACCTTGGCAAGGCCGTTAGCCATGAGATCGACGGCCCGCACGCCATCGTCGGTGGTGAAATCGCAAAGCGCTACGGGCTCAATGCCAAAGTCGTCAACTGCATCGCCAGTCATCATGGCGAAGTCGAACCGGAATCGGTCGAAGCCGTCATCGTCGCGGCCGCCGACGCCATCAGCGGCGCACGGCCGGGTGCCCGCCGCGAAAGCCTTGAAGCCTATATCAAACGGGTGACCGCCCTGGAGGATATCGCCAACAGCTTTGAGGGCGTGAATCAGACCTTCGCCATTCAGGCCGGCCGCGAAATCCGGGTGATCGTGCAACCGGATGAAGTCGACGATCTACAGGTCATCGAACTGGGGAAAAACATAGCCAGCAAGATCGAGGACAACCTGGAATATCCGGGACAGATTCGCGTTACGGTCATTCGCGAAACACGCGCTGTTGCCCATGCAACCTGACCCGCAGCCTGTCGCGGCTGCTTACATCGCCTGGCCCGGCTGACACCGCCGGACTGTCCGCTGGGGTTAGCAGGGCAAAGCGGACCCTTTCAGTATCCGCTTTCTCTCTGGCGGGGCGTCGAAACGAACTGCTCTTCCTGACCTGCCGTGCCGGCCTGCCCGCGGCGGCCTATTCCTCCCCCGCGCGCCGCTTGACGGTGCAGCCGCCGCAGGTGCCGCAGCCCCCGTCCTTTTCCTTCTTCCCCGTGATCAACTCCGACAGCCCGAACTCGGCCAGAACGTTATTCTCAAGCAGAACCGTAACGCTTTCCTTAAGCGGATGCAGGTGACGGATCCGGCCTTTGCCCTGGTGCGTCGTCACCTCTGCCCCGACCTTCGGCATCTTCTTGTTTGCCTTCTTGTAGATCGGATCCTCATAGGAGAGGCAACAGAGCAGCCGGCCGCAGACACCGCTGATCTCGTCCTGATTCAGAGGCAACTGTTGGTTTTTCGCCTGCCGGATGCTCACCGAGGCAAACTCGCGCAGCCAGCTTGTGCAACAGAGTTGGCGGCCGCACTTGCCCACGCCGTCCAGCAACTTGGCCTCGTCGCGCACGCCAATCTGGCGCATTTCGATACGCGTGTGAAAAGTGCGGGCCAGATCGCGTACAAGCGCACGGAAATCAACCCGCTGCTCCGCGGCGAAGTAGACAGTCAGCCTGCCGCCCTCGTAGTTGTATTCACAACGATGCACCTTGATATCCAATCGGTGCGCCTTCGCCTTCTCGCGGCAGACCGACACCGCCTCCGCCTGCTTCTCTTTCCACAGGTCCTTCTGCAAAAGGTCCCACGGCGTTGCCCGGCGAACCACTTTCTTTATATCGCCGACAATTTCGTTGCTGGGAACATCGTGTGGCGCCTGCACGATCTGCACCAGGTCCCGGCCTTTGACCGTGTCCACGATTACATAATCTTTGGGCGCCAGGTCCATGTGGTTAACCGGGTCGAAAAAGTATATCTTCGTAACGGGCTTGAATTGAGCTCCGACTACGGTCGGCATAGTAGATTCTCCATGATCGCTGCCGTAACGGGCACTGCCCCGGCCCTCTGCCTGTGTGCTGACGCACAACTGTCATGCGTGCGGCCGCGGCATCTGCAGCAGAAGCACGTCCAGCGCCAGCCCTGTATTGACTGTATGCCGCAGGTATCCCTCGATACGGCTTAACGTACGCAGATAGGCCTGGACATCGACGGGACGGAAGTCGCCGGCCGCATCCGCGAGTGTGTCCAGTAGATCGATGTTGGCGCACTGTTCCAGGCAACCGGTCTGGGCCAGCATCACATCCCGCCACCAGTTCGTCCACAGCGCAAGCAGTGTGAACAGCCGGGTCTGGTTACGCGCCGCCGCCAGCTTCTGTGCAAAAGCAAGACGTGTCACCCTGCTGCTGCGGCTGAGCTCCTGCAATTCCGCCAGCCGCTCGGTCCTTTCCGCTAGCGGCTCCGGCTGGTCGAGCTGGTCGACCGCCCAGCCCAGCGAGCCGTTTGCCAAACGTGCCAGCAGCGCGGCCTGCTGCGCGGACGCTCCCCAGCGCGCCTGCAGCGCGTCTTCCATGACCTGCTCCCCAAGCGGCCGCAGCGCGAGAACCTGGCAGCGGCTCACGATCGTGGGCAAAAGAGCCGACCGGTCCAGGGCGGTCAGGCAGAGGACCACGTGCGGCGGCGGCTCCTCCAGAGTCTTCAGCAGCTTATTGGCGAAGCTGACGTGAGCTCTGTGCGCGTCCTGAATCAGAAAGACCTTGTAGCGCCCCTCCATCGGGTGCAGCAACGCCTGACGGACGATGTCCGCCGCCTGTTCAGCGCGATGAAGGCCGTTCTCCCTGTCCGGCTGCCCCTCGCGGTCTGTCGGCGGCAGCAAGATGAAATCGGGATGGCCGCCCGACTGCATGAGACGGCACGAGCGGCAGTTCGCGCATGCCTGCCCGTCGACGCCTTTTATGCAGAGAAGTGACTGGGCAAAGCTGCGGGCCAGGGTCGACTTGCCCACCTGGACCGCGCCCACAAACAGATAGGCATGGCGCAGCCTGTCATGCCGGATACCATTCTGCAACAGTTGGACGGCCCACCGATGGCCTACGACCGGCCCTTCAGCCACTTGTATCTCCTCTCTCCTCTTGTAGCGAGATATCGCGGCATTTTATCACAGTGCCAATCGGCGGACAAGCAGTCTCGAATTTTCCGGCTGCGCCCTCTGTTCCCGGCTGCTGTTTTCCAGGACTCTGACAAAAGAGGGGTGCATCCATTAGCGGATGCACCCCTCTTTTGTGGTCCGTTAGAAAGGTTACTTGATCTCTACGGTTGCCCCTTCGGCCTCCAGCTGGGTTTTGGCGTCTTCGGCGACGTCCTTAGCCACGCCCTGCACCACTGGCGCCGGAGCGCTCTCGACCAGCTCCTTGGCCTCTCTCAGGCCAAGGCTCGTCACCGCGCGCACGGCCTTGATGACGTTGATCTTCTTGGCGCCCATATCGGCGAGGATCACGTCAAACTCGGTCTGCTCTTCGACCTCTTCTTCGACTTCAGCCGCGCCGCCGGCCACACCGGCCACCGCCACAGATGCCGCAGCGCTCACGCCCCAGGACTCCTCAAGCATCTTCACCAGTTCAGCGGCTTCCAGAAGCGTTAGCTCGTCCAGCTGTTCTTTGATTGCATTCAGATCGGCCATCTTTCGTTTTCTCCCAATTGTCTGTTACTGTGCGTTCCCTGTCTCGACGATACAATGTTACCTGTAGGAGAGGATTGAATCCCTCCGTTGACGCTCAGGCGGCCTCCGCCTGCGCATCAGCGTGCGCTTTGACGACCCGTGCCAGGCTGACCCCTGGCTCATTGACGACGCGGGCAAGCTGCGTAGCTGGCGCGATGATCGTCGCCAGCAGTTTGGCCAGCATCTCTTCCCGCGTGGGCAGTTCGGACAGAGCCTCGGCGCCGGCGGCATCCAGAACGTTTTGCTCCAGGATTCCGCCTTTGATTTCAATGATCTCATCCAGATCCCTAAGGCCGTCCTTAAGTGCCGTCACGCCTCTGCCGATATCTTCGCCGACAAATGCGATCGCATTCGGCCCTTCCAACAGCTCGTCCAACTTCTCCGTGAGCCCTCTGTTTTCCAATGCAAGCCGCATAAGCCGGTTCTTCACGACCATATAGGACGTATCCGCCTCTTTGAGGCTGGCGCGCAGCCCGTTGATCTGCGTGACGGTGGAGCCGCGATAATCGGTGAACACGACCGCGGAAGCGTTTTCCAGATATGTAGCGTACAGCGCGACGAGCTCTTCCTTCTTCTCTCGACTAAGTGCCAATGGACATTCCCCCTTTCTTCAGGATGCCTGCGGGGGCGCGGGCGAAACTGACCTGAGCCCCTTCCAATCTCCGGCGGGCGCTCCCAACAAAAACGCCCTTGCATTGCAGACAAGAGCGTAACAAGCAACTTCTGCCGTAAGACGGCGGTCAGGTCGCTGTGTTCAGCCCTTGGCCGGCTGCGCACCTTGGCGCATTTACTTTCGCAGCGCGAATACCGGCTGTCTACGGAACTGAGTATCGTATGCGGTTGAAACGTGCCAATTCTACCTTACAGTCTCCTGCTACGGCAAACCGGGCCTATGCCGCCTTGAGCATCGAGGCCGCGTTGACATCAACGCGAACGCCCGGCCCCATCGTGCTGGTCAGCGTGACCCGCTTCAGATAGACACCCTTGACAGCCGAAGGCCTCGCGGCCATGATCGCTTCCATCACGGAAGAGAAGTTGTCGAGAATCTGCTCGCCGCTGAAGCTCGCTTTGCCGATCGGCACATGGACGTTACTCGTCTTGTCGACGCGAAACTCTACGCGGCCCAGCCGGGTCTCCTCAATGACACGCGGCAGTTCATGCGCCTGTACAATCGTACCGGCTTTGGGGCTGGGCATCATTCCCCTCGGGCCCAGCACGCGGCCCAACCGGCCAACCACCCGCATCATATCCGGTGTGGCCAGTACGACATCAAAATCAAGCCAGCCATCCTGGATCCGCTTGGCCAGATCTTCGCCGCCGACATGGTCGGCGCCGGCCTCCTCAGCCGCGCTGATGCCATCGGCGCCGGCAAAGACCACAATACGCACGACGCGACCGGTGCCGTGGGGAAGCGTCACCACGCCCCGCACCTGCTGGTCGGCGTGACGGGGGTCAACACCGGTGCTCAGATGCACCTCCACCGTCTCATCGAACTTGGCCGTGGCGCCGTCCCGCATCAGGTCAACGGCTTCAGCCGGCTGGTACTGTGTATTCCTGTCGATCTTACTACGCGCTGCGTTGTAGCGCTTGCCATGTTTGGGCATAGTACACTCCTTGTGGTGCAAACGGGGCACAGGCGTGCGCCCCTCCCACCTCTGAATTAATGATCTCAGCAGGGCCGCAATCCAAACGCAGATCCCGCCTAGTCGACAACCGTTACGCCCATACTGCGGGCCGTCCCTCTCACCATCTGCATGGCGCTGTCGATGGGGATGTTGCCCAGATCCTTGAGTTTTACTTCGGCGATCTCCCGTACCTGCTGATTGGTGATCTGCCCCACCAACTCCGTATTGGGAATACCGCTGCCTTTTTCGATCCCGGCCGCCTTCTTGATCAGCTCGGCCGCCGGCGGTGTCTTGGTAATGA
>JAPPKG010000177.1:0-15791 GCA_026914085.1 Caldilineaceae bacterium
TCTGGGTCCGCCCACCCCTTTTCTCTCCCTATAACTAAACAACCCCCCCCGTGGTTTTTTTGTGTCTTTGGGTGGGGGGGGGGGGGGGGGGCCCCCCCCCCCCCCCAACATGGGCGGCCCTAATCGCCCCGACCGCCCAGAACTGCAGTGGTCAATGGTCAGTGACCGCGCCGAATGATTGGGAGTAGGTGCAGCGAGGAGAGAGCGAAGAGGAGTGAGGAGAGAGGCTTTTTCGGTCTCATTGTTCATGGTCGTGAACTGATTGTGTCTGAATGGTAAGGTTCTGTTTGATTGAAGTGGCGGAAGTCGGATTATATGGCGAGACGATTGGCAACTTCTATTCGAAAGGACTGATGGCCGATGACCGGGAACACGCTTGAACAGCAGCTAGTGAATTGTATCGGTGCCTTTCAGGACGGATCGCTAAGTGAAGAGATGCTGCGTGAGGCGCTGGAAACAGCCCGCAGTGACAATGGAAAGTGCCAGGACATTCTTTACTTGCAAGCAGTCACTACTTCTCTTGCCAGTCAGGTGCAAGGTATGTTGTTGATGGAGAATGGTGAGATTGCCGACGAGATCGCGGACCCAGATGAATGGCCATACCAGACTGTGCTGGAGGCAGTTCGAGATGGGTGGCGGGTCGTCCAGTTTCCGAACCTGGCTCTGCTATTGGATGAGACGAGGACGTATGGACTTGGATGTGAGTTTATTCTTGAGCGCTAACCAGCGACTCTGAAGAGTGAAGGGGCTGCAAAAAGTGAGCGTACAAGAGGCAATTGAGCATTTGGACCTGTTTGGGTACTGCCTGTTGGAAGAGGCGATCCCGGCGGAACTGGCAGAGAGTATTGCGGAGAAGCTGTTTGTCTTGCACGAGGACCCCGGCAACCGCGCCTACTTTCAGGACCCCAACGACGACCTGTACCAGACGCTTTTCGGCCTACTGAACCTGGACAGTTCGAGCTGGACGTGCGCGGCCCATCCGGATGTGCTGGCTGTGGTCAGGCATTTCCTCGGGGAGGACATTCGACTGGCGGAGGCGTGTTCGAAATGGGTCAAGCCGGGGGCACCTGCCGGGGGCGTGCACACAGATTCGGCGCAGGACTTGCCGGAGCTTCTGCCGGACACGCCATGGATGATCAACTCGATTTGGATGATGACCGACTTCACAGAAGAGATCGGGGCCACGCGTATCATGCCCACCAGCCACCGATTGCGCAAGCGACCACCGCGAGGGATGAAGGCTGACGACAGGCGGCTTCTGCCGATCACGGGACGCCGCGGCTCGGTGTTTCTGTGGCATGGCGGGGTCTGGCATGCCAACGGCGCCAACACGACAGTGGACCAGCACAGAATGGCCCTGAATATCGCCTACTACCCACCGTGGTGGAACCTGGCGCGGGAGGGCGGTCATCAGCCGATCTGGCCGGAGACGTTTGAGCGCATGCCTCCCGAGTTGCAGAGGCTCACTCGCAATCGGGTAGCGAGGGAGCGGGAAGAGATTTACGAACGGCGATGAAATGACTCGTCGGCAGAGAATTATTGGAAGAATGCTTTGGACCGGTTTGCGTCAGAAGGTGCCTTGTTGAAAAGCGTCCGAGTCAGATGAACGCGTGCAGTCCTCATTGATGCAAGGAGATCAGCGATCATGAGAACACACTCTTGCCGGCCTGGGCTGAAGGACACTGAAGTACTGGATTTCTGCAAACGGGGCTTTCTGGTGTTGGAGGGGGTGGTAGCAGACGACATCAACCGACGCACGGTCGAGTATCTGGACAGGTACCCCTCGCATGAACCGTCGGAGATACTGCAGGAGGACTGGTTTGTAGACAATGTGATTTTGAACGATCAGGCCGCGGGGGCGGTGCGATCGCTATTGGGTCAGAACTTCGGGTTGCCGATTATAATGAGCAATCACCGCGTCAGTTGCCCGTCGCCGGCCCAGGGCTGGCACCGGGACGGCAATTCAAAGCATGGACCCGCGCTCAACTACCTCCAGGTCTTCTACTATCCGGAAGAATGTCCGCTAGAGCTGGGACCCACCGAGTTGCTGCCCGGATCCCATTTTATTTTTCCTTGTCGAAGAGGATGGGTCACTATGGCGGCATTCGCGGCGCGTACCGGGCGGCTGCCCCTGCGGGTACGATCTTCCTGACCGTCTATTCAATCTGGCACAGGCGCTCGGCGGCCAGCGGTACGGGTCTGCGCAACTTGCTCAAGTACAACTACTGGCGTACGGAGTCTCCTCACCGGGACTGGATTCGAGAGCCTGACTTCGACATTGCGACTGCGAATTACAAGCTGGAGGACCCGACATTCCGGGAGCAGTTCCGAGACTGCAACGACGCGGCGGAGATGTTTTTCTGGTTGCATGGCAGGTCGGACTCCTTCGCGCTTGCCGGGGGCCAGGGCTGGCCGCTTAACGAAAACGTCGGGAAGTACTTGGACAGCCCCTATGGTGTTCCCGAATTACATTAGTCTGCCTACCGTCATTTGACGGAGCCTCTTGAACATAGCTGTTTTCCAGGCTTCGAGTTGGGCCAGGAAGTTTGGACAGCTGCAGGAACTAGATTATGGCTCGAATGCGCTGTGCTGAGGCGTTGGTCAGAGCGCTGGAACTGGAAGAGGTCAGGCACGTTTTTGGGCATCCAGGACACGGTAACACCAACATTCTGGACGCGATTTACGACTCCTCACAGATCAGTTTCAAATTGACGCGGCATGAACAGGCGGCAGCGCATATTGCTGACGGGTATGCGCGCATATCGGGCGACATAGGCGTTTGCTGCGCCTCGGTCGGACCCGGGCCGGCGAATATGGTGATGGGCCTGGCATCGGCTGCGGCCGCTTCGAGTCCTGTCGTGGCCATTTTTGGCGGCGTGATCTCGCGTTGGGTAGGGCGGGGTCAGCTGCAGGAGACGAGCCCGTTCTACGGCTTGCCGGACCAGAGTTTTGTGCAGGTCTTGCAGCCGGTGGTGAAGAAGGTATGGCAGGTTCAGCACCCCGATTTGATTCCTGAGGTCGTGCGCAAGGCGTGTGGGCTGGCGCGGGCGTGTAACCCCGGCCCGGTCGCGATTGAAATCCCCTGGGACCTGCAGGCAGAATTCCACGATTTTGACGAGATTTCCGATCCCAAGCAGTTTGGTTATGCCGGGCGGGTACGGGCGGATGCGGCGGCGATTGGGCAGGCGGCAGAGGCGCTGCATCATGCGACCCATCCGATAATCGTGGCGGGTTACGGTGCGGTTCTCTCCGACGCCGGGCCCGAGATCAGGGAACTTGCTGAACTGCTGGGCGCGCCTGTAGCCACTTCCTATGCCGCCAAGGGGATTGTGTCAGAGGACCATGCGCAGAGCGTAGGGAACCTGGGCTGGCTCGGCCATCCAAGCGCGCATGAGTATATCAGGGAATACGCGGATGTTGTGCTGGCGGTCGGTTTCAGTTTTTCGGATCTGTCGACGTGCTGGTGGACGGAAGGCATGCCTTTCGTCGAGCAGAATCGCTTTATCCAGATCGATATAGACGCCAACCAGATCGGACGAACCTATCCTGTGGAGGTCGGACTGCTTGGCGATGCAAAGGCCACTCTACTCGAAATCGTAGATGAGTTGTCGGCTAAGGAGGCCCCCCAATACAGGGAGGCGAACCAAGAGCTTATTGAGAAAATCAAGTCCGATTTTTGCATGGATATTCCCGGCGAAGAGGGCGGCGCTATGGGCATGGAGCCGCTGCGGGTGGTCGAGGAGCTGCGGCGGGTCCTGCCGAGAGACATTCTTTTTTCGCTGGATACCGGCGACCACAACCACTACTTCGGCGCGTTCTTTCCCATCTACTCCCCGCGCCGGCTGCTCTACCCGGGGGGCTGGACGCCGATGGGGTTCGGCCCTACATCCATAATTGGGGGCAAGCTGGCAAGGCCTGACCTGCCGGCCGTCTGCGTGACGGGTGACGGTGGTTTTCTGATGGTGTGCCAGGAAGTGATCACGGCGGTTGAGTGGGGGCTACCAGTCGTGTGGGTCGTGTTCAACAACCAGACGCTTGGCGCCATTCGGGGCGGTCAGCAGGGCAGCTACGGTGGACGTGTTATCGGCACCGAGTTTTGCGAAAACGCTGACTACGCAGCCCTGGCCAAGTCGCTCAAGGCCGAGGGTTTGACGGTCAACAGGTACTGCGAGATCGAAGAGGCGGTGAGCTACGCCCTGGCGTGCGGCAGGCCGTGCGTCATTGATATGCGAATCGCGCGAGACCCGGCGCCTCCGCCGATCGCGGGGATGTGGTTCGAGCCGGAGAGGGATGAGATTCCACCCAGACCGCGGCGTTGAAGGGGAGGGCAACTTCTCCGGCATCGCTGGCGGAAGAGAGAGCGGGATTCACAAATGGAAGTTCGATGGCGGGCCGCAAGGGCCCGTTTTCACGAAAGGGAAGGGACGAGACGATGAGACTGGGCAGCGGCCAGTTTGTCTATGAAGAGGTTGATGGATGGGGCGAGGTTCCTGACGGATGGAGCATGGGAGAGGCGCCGGGCGTGGCAGTGGACTCCCAGGACAGGGTCTATGTCTTCTGTCGGAGCGAGCACCCGATCATTGTGTTCGACCGAGACGGCCGGTTTTTGCGGGCGTGGGGCGAAGGGATGATCAAGCGGGCGCACGACATAATCGTGGGGCCGGACGATTCGATCTATTGTGTGGACGACTGGGGTCATGCGGTACACAAGTTTACGCCTGAGGGGGACCTCCTCATGTCGATTGAGACGGCTGAAAGTCCAGCTGATACGGGATACATCTGGGATGTTCAGAAGGAGGTGCTGCGCGCCGGGCGGCCTTTCAACTACCCGACAGGGATAGCACTTTCTCCCGAGGGCGAACTGTACGTTTCGGATGGCTATGGAAACGCCCGCGTACACAAGTTTACGGCGGAGGGCGAATTGCTGTTTTCGTGGGGTGAACCGGGAACCGGTGCCGGGCAGTTCGTTACGCCGCACAATGTTTGCGTGGACGGCGACGGCACGGTCTATGTGGCCGACCGTCAGAACCGGCGAATGCAGCTTTTCAGCTCGCAAGGCGAATTGATTGGACAGTGGGACGACGTCTGGTGGCCCTGCGACATGTGCATTGACGCGGAAGGCCACATGTATCTGGCTGAGGTGGGCGGTATATTCATGGGGGAAACGAAGGTACCTGTCCCCGAGAATCCGCCGGCCCGTATCACAGTGCGAGATTTGAATGGAAGGATTCTGAGCGAGTGGGGGATCGAGGATCCATACGGCGCAGGTCGCTACTTCAGCCCGCACAACATCGCGTTCGATTCGCGGGGTGATTTGTACGTGGGGGAGGTTTCGTTCTCGTACCCGGACGGGACAACGCCAAAGGACTGGCGCGTGTTGAGGAAGTACGAGCGGAGGACGACATAATGATGGATCACGAAGTGCTCTCGATTCACGGTAAGCCGATGGACACAGAACCCGACAGTTTTGGCGAGTTGCGCTCTTCTGCGGACGCGGTTCATGACTTTGACGCACTGCGGGCCAGATTTGAGTCGGACGGATACCTTTATTTGCCGCGACTGCTTGACGTGGAAACGTTGACAGCGGCGCGCTTGACGATGTTGGAAGCTCTGGCTGATCTGGACTTCATCGACACGGAATACCCACTGCGCGAAGGCGTCGCGAAGCGAGAATGCAATGTTTCGGCGAGGGAGATGGTGGGACTTTCCAAGAACAACGAACCGTTGCGGCAAGTGCTGTTTTCGGGGCCGATGAAAGCCTTCTATGAGAAGTTCCTGGGCGGGCCCGTCCGTCCGCTCGACTTTACCTGGTGCCGCGTCAAGTCGTCGGGCACGGAGACAGCAACCAATCCTCACTATGACATTGTTTTCATGGGCCGGGGGACGAAAAACCTGTATACGAGCTGGACTCCGCTCGGCGACATTCCTCGGGAGATGGGGGGCCTGATGATCCTGGAAAACTCTCACCGTTTGGAGGAGATCAAGGCAAACTACGGCCAGTCCGATGTTGACGTCTACTGCACTAACGAGCCGGATTTACACGAGTCAGAGACGGGACGGAGGCGCTGGCAGGGGTCCGGAACGGGAACCTACGCCACCGATGCGATTGCGCTCAGGGAGGAGTTAAACAGTCGCTGGCTTACAACCGACTATGAGCTAGGCGACCTGCTGGTCTTCAGTATGTATACGATGCACGCGAGCATGGACAACCTGACAAACAGGTTGCGGCTCTCGACGGATACGCGCTATCAGCTTGCTTCGGAACCGGTAGACGAGCGCTGGATTGGCGACAATCCGATTGCCCACGGGCCTGAGGCGAAGAAGGGGATCATCTGCTGAAGGCGGGCGGGGGCCTGCCTATGGAGTCCCGGAGGCAGGGCAGCGGGTATTGAGCCAGTCCAGGACGGCACCAATCGGCCGCTCGCGCCCCAAATCGTTGTGGAGTTCGTGGTAGTAGCCTTCAAAGAGGCGAAGGCTCTTGTCTTCAGAGCCGACTTTGGCGAAAAACTCCTGTGTTGCTGAGGGGACGACCACAGCGTCGGCAAGCCCCTGCATCATAAGGATTGGAAGGCGAACCTCCTTCGCCCGTTCGCTCACTTCCTGCATCGTTTCAAAGAACTCAACGACCCATCGAGCACTGCGCAAGGGGACGCCCAGCGAGTCTCTCATGGCAATCTGGACCTCTTCCCAATCGCGGGAGAGGATGTCCAGGGTGCCGCGCTGGCGAAATGTGAGTTGGGGGCGGACGCGGTGTGTCAGCTCAAGGATGCGCTTCAGGATCCGATTTACCGGTGAGAGGTCGTGCGATTGCAGCGAAGGCGAGGCGATGACGGCCAGATCTGCGGCGCCCGGAGCCTCCATCAGATAGAGAAGGCCGATGAGTCCGCCCATTGAGTGTCCGTAAAGACAGAAAGGGAGGCCGGGGTTCTCCTTGCGAGCCATAGACAGGACCTGTGTGACGCCGCTCAGGTAGTCGTGGAAGCCCTGGACATAGCAGCGCGCGCCGCCTGACCGACCGAAGCCCTGGTGGTCGTGGGCATAGACCAAGTAGCCGGCCTGATGGAGGGCCCCGACCAGATGGCGATAGCGCCCACTGTGTTCTCCCAGCCCGTGTAGGATGAGTACGGCGCCACGCGCAGAGCCCACAGGACGCCAGCGGCTGTAGAAGATGGGCAGTCCGCTTTCGCCGCGCAGGTAACCGGTCGAGCGTTGGAGATTCCTGTTGTGATGCTGTGCGTGCTGAAACGAGAGGGAGTATTCCTCTTGCGACGGACAGAATTGGACGTCGCGGTTTGAGGTGCGGCTGGGGGAGTCAAGTTCGCGTCCACCTGTTTTGTGCTCGTTGTTCAGGTTTGATGGGGGAGGGGCTTTATGGTCAACTCTTGCCTTCATGGCCTTCGCCTGACTCCTGGTCGTCATTTTGGGTTGACCGGCCCTCGGTACCGGCGTCGCTGTCCTGCGAGGAATCAAGACTCTCCGGCGGCCAAACGGAATCGTACCTTCTTGGCCGACTTTCTTCCTTTTCTGCGGTCTCGCCGCTTGTTGCTTCCGTCTCCAGAGCTACGACCCAGCGCTGCCAGGGAGACTGCTGCCAGTCAAGTCCCAACCTCGCTAAGGATTGCCGGGATTTGTCCATGTGGCTGTCGCTAAAGGTACGAAGCCGCAAGCGAGTGGTTTTTCCCTGGAGCGTGCTCGCCATATGGGCGACAATCTGCCGTTCTGAATCGGTGCCCCAGAGTCTGGGCGGCAGGGCGATGAGGAGACGTAGTTCATCACGCCAGCGGAACTGCTGAACGAACCCAGCCTCCGACTCTTCCTGCAGTATGAGGAACACCTTGGAGGAGCGCAAAGTACTGGAGTGGATAGCGGCAATCATTTCGGTCTCTTCTGCCGATGCCTCCGGGTAGACCGAGGGCAACAGTTCGGACATGCGAGCCCCAAACCGGGCAGAGATTTGTGTGGAGATTCGAAAGCCTTCCGGAATCTCAGATGTGTCTGCCAGCGGCAACTCTCCGACCAACTGCGAGTTCTGATAGTCAGCCGAACCTAGACCGAGATCGCCAAGTACCTGGGTGACTTGGGGCGGTGAGGCGGTGGCGAAACCAAAGTAGAAGTAGGGATGGATGCCCTGGTCCTCAATGTGATCGAGGGCAGTGTCGATGAGATCGGCGAAGTCCTCACGGTTTTCTTCCACATCCAGTGGTTCGACATAGGCCCAGTCGAAGGTTCCGGCGGCATCGCCATCATACTGAACGATGACAAAACCCAAGATGCGGTCGCCCTCGGTTGCCACAAATGTATCCATCTGTTTGCCGAGAAACCTTGGACCGAACCAGTGCATAAAGAGGAGATTCCGCCACCAGCTTCCGGCGATCTGTTCCATGCTGCTGACATCGCTGGTGGTACCTGAGACAAGCAGTTTCAGGACTTCACGAACCTGTGAGGAGGTTGCCCTTCCTATCTCAGTGGCCATTCAGGTATTCCACGGCAAGCTGGATGCAGTCTCTTTCTCCGTCGTAGACCAGACGCTCCAGGGCGTCATCAGCTGAGGCCCATTCCACCTTTTGGACTTCGATACTGTCATCTGAGAGGGTTCCTCCCACTGTCCTCAGGAGGAAGAAGTCGACCTTCTTGTAGACGCGTTCCGGAACGGCGCGGGCGTAGGTATCGAGGTATTCGTAGCGAACAGTTTTGAGAAAGGATTCGAACCTGGTCTCGAGACCGGTTTCCTCTTCGACCTCCCGCAGAGCTGCTATCAGAGGCTCCTCCGATGGATAGAGCCGCCCCTTAGGCAGCTGCCATCGACGGCACTCTTTGTCGGTGGCGATGAGTGCGACCTGTATCGAAGTGCGGGCACTGTCCTGAAGCAGACGGTAGGCGACTCCGCCGGCGGAATGCGTGTGGCGGACCGTGTAGCTGTTGGAAGGCACCGGCTCTGTCTCACCGGCATCGGCGGGTATTGCAAGGTCACGCCCGTCCCCATGGGCCGAGGCGTGCTTGTCAGCATTCAGAAAGTCCCTTTGAGACTTCATCGACGTCCTTCGAGAGAAAGGTAGTGTGCGTTCAAGGTGAGGATCCGGGTCTCTTGCTATTGGTGCAGATCGTATTGCGTATTGCGTAGTGGCAAATCAGACTGGCGCGATGCCATCGTGTGATCGGCGTGAGAAGCCTTAGTGAAAAACAGGAATTACTTTAGCACTGCTCCTGGAGGATGGAATTTCGCTTCATGTTTCTGCAGCCCGAATGGTCGAGCCATTTCTTACCCAGTATGAGTATCAAGTGCTGCGGCGCCCTCTGAAACGGACGCAGCCAGGCCGCGCGCAACCTGTTCCCAATTGTTGGGGGGAAACTGCGCAAGCTGACGGGGCAGGAGCGGCGGCGTGGTAAACGGCAGCGCTGCCACCAACTCAGCATGCGACCACACGGTGCGGGCGCGTGCCAAGACTACGTGAATCTCCATCCACTTGGAAAGCAATACAAGCCACTGGGCCAGCGCTTCGCCGGCGCCAACCGCCGGCAATGCAGCCGGCGCGCCGGTAGCGAACCGGAAGGCAATAGTGCCACCCTGGTCGATCCACAGGCGCTGGGGGATTACAGGACCTGGCGACAGTTGCGCAGTGGTCCAGCGAGCGAAATGGCTGTGCAGAATCGAGATAATCGGTGGATTCAGCCACTCCGCCGCGGTGGCAATGGGCCGGCTCAGATGAGGATGGAGAGGGGAGTCTTTTAGTGCGTTGTCGTCGTCGTACCAGTACCACTTTGCCATGGCAAGTGCTTTGTCTCTCGAGGAATCCGATTCGTGCCCTGACATGGAGTATCCACGCGGCCGTCTTCCAGCATCAGACTGCGTCCAGCAGTCCCCTTCGGGACGCTCCTGCGAGGGCTGGCCCAATCAGACTTAATGGTGCTCAAGTATTGAGTGTTCGCCCATCAATCCGAAACATGAACTGGCACAGATCATATCACAGTCAGTGGAAATCCGCAGACCGAAAGGCTTAAGAGAGAGTCTCTGGCAGCTTAAGTTTGAGCCTGTTTTCATTCACTCAGATCGATGGATTGCCTCGCTTTTCTTTGGCGCCGCGACCGCGGTCAGGCCGGGATATCGACGTGCCGACATCTGGGATGGCGCGGCCTAAGCACGATTGGGGAAGGCCGCCGGGAGTTGGAGAGGGGGATCAACTGAGGTATGATTCAGGTTCTGTGCACGTTACAGGTAGTTCACCCAGCAAGAGGGAAATTCCACGCAAGTGACTCGAAAAAGGCCGGCGAGCGGGCGCCAGAAGTCGATCGCGCCGCCGCGGCTGGTGCAGTCCCCGACGCAATATAAGCAGTTTCTGAAGCATGTTTCCGATCAGCCGTGGCTGGCGCTAGATACCGAGAGCGACAGCCTCTTCCGCTACGCCCCCAGAGTTTGCCTGATCCAGATAACTGCCCCTGCCGATCCAGGGGGGAATCATGCGTTGTCTGGAATCAAGAACGTTGTCGACTATTTGATCGATCCTTTGCGGTTGCGAGAACTGTCTGAACTAGGAGAGGTTTTGGCTGATGACTCGACTGATGTCATTCTGCATGCGGCAGAGAACGACATAATCACCCTACAAAGGGATTTTGACTTCCGGCTGCGGCGACTCTTCGATACGCAGCTTGCTGCTCGTATTCTGGGGCGACAGGGCGTGGGCCTGGCCAAAGTGCTAAGCGAAGAGTTTGGCGTTGTAAGTGACAAGAGAATGCAACGCACGAATTGGGGAAAGCGCCCGCTGAGCCGGGAGCAACTTACATACGCACAGATCGACACACACTACCTGCCTGCACTACGCGCCCGTCAGATCAGAGAACTGGAAGAGTCCAAACGATTGGAAGAGGCGCAGGCCGCGTTCCGGATGCTGGAGACGATCGAATACAGGCCGCCGGAGCCGCGAACTGTTTGGCATATGAAGCAGATCCGAACGGTGGATGAAAGGGACCTTGGCGTTTTGCAGGCAGTTTGGGAGTGGCGAGAGAAGTTTGCCGAGCAAGCAGACCGGCCGCCATTCAAAGTCCTTGGGGAGAGTTCTCTGATACATTTGTCCCAGAAGCGGCCGCATTCGTTGGCCTCACTCAGGGACATTCCCGGGCTCAATTCGCGCCATGTTTCCTGGTTTGGAAAGGAGTTGCTGGCTGCGGTCCGGAGGGGTGAGCGTCTGCCTGCGCCTCAAAGGCCGACGCCGATTCGGAAAGCAGAGACTGTTCTCACCGGAGCGGGAAAGAGGCGGTATGAAGCCTTGCGCCAGTGGCGTACAAAGACTGCACAGGCCCGCGGCGTTGATCCCGATATTGTTTTCAGCAATGAGACCCTGCTGCAGATAGCTGCGGGTCGGCCTGCAACAGTAACCGAGTTGGAGAAGATTCCGGCTGTGGGGAAGTGGAAGGCTAAGGCCTACGGGGATTCGCTCTTCAGACTACTTGGGCGCGACCACGGCGATTGATAGACTGCGCGGCAGATCCAGGCAGCGATCTTTTCGCTTAAGCGTGTGCCGGACAGGAGAGATCTGAGGAGTTGTCGGCAATTGTCTGGCCTGGGGTTTGCAGGTCCACAGTGGTGTCAATCCTTGAGGGATCCAGGATTTCATGTAGCTCCCTCGAGGGCACAGACAGGGGTGTCCCTGCGGGTGGATGGCGGGAAGGTGGGGTCAGGGAGTAGTAGCGCGTACGAGGGCACCCACAAGGGGTGCCCCTACGGGGGCAATGGCGGGATAGTGCGTCTCTGGTGTGTGGGGCTGGGCACACACAAGGGGTGCCCCTGCGGGGGGACGGTCGGTTGGAAGGAAGTCGACGGGCCGTATGCTTGCGGGTTACGCGGTGCTCGTCAAGCGGGTTGGAGCGCGAGTGGATTGGGTAGATTGTCTGCGTCCACGTTGCCTTCGAATACGTCGACAAACTCCTCCTCTTCCAACGTTTCGCGTTCAAGCAAGGCCTCGGCCACTGCATCCAGACGGAGACGATGGATCCTGAGAATGTTTCGCACACGGTCGTGCTGTTCATTCACGATCCTTTGCACCTCGCTGTCCAACGCCTCGGCGACCTCTTCGCTGTAGTCGCGTTGCTCAGTCAGCTCCCTCCCCAGGAACGGATTTTCCTGCTGGCTTCCGATCTGGAGAGGTCCCATACTTTCGCTCATGCCGTACTTCATCACCATCGCCCGCGCCATGCGCGTGATGGTCTGGATGTCGTCGCTAGCCCCGTTTGAAATGTCTCCGAATACGAGCTCCTCCGCCACACGTCCTCCGAGGCCCACAGCGATGCGGTCAATGAAGTAGGAGCGCGGCAGGAGGTAGCGATCTCGCTCGGGCACGGTCAAGGTGACACCTCCCGACATGCCGCGGGGAATGATGGAGACCTTCTGCAGCGGGTCTGCGCCCTTGACAACATGCGCGATGATGGCGTGGCCCGACTCGTGGTAGGCAACAACGCGTCGCTCGCGGTCGGTGATGAGGCGACTGCGGCGTTCGGGGCCGCCCATCGCGATTCTCTCAATCGACTCCTGCATTTCCGTCATAGCTATAGTGCGGCGGTTGCGCCTTGCGGCCAGGATCGCGGCCTCATTTACCAGGTTTTCGAGGTCGGCGCCGACGAAACCTGGCGTCTGCCGGGCAATCAGTTCCAGGTTCACGTCAGGGTCCAGCGGTTTACCCTTTACGTGTACATCGAGAATGGCCCTGCGGCCCTGCAGGTCGGGGCGATCCATGGTGACACGCCTGTCGAAGCGACCGGGACGCAGAAGGGCGGGATCGAGGATGTCGGGACGGTTTGTTGCGGCCACCAGAATGACGTTGGTATCGGTGCCGAAGCCGTCCATTTCCACCAGGATTTGATTGAGCGTCTGTTCGCGTTCATCGTGGGAGCCGCCAAGACCGGTGCCGCGATAGCGACCGACTGCGTCAATTTCGTCAATGAAGACGATGCAGGGGCTGTTGCGCTTGGCCTGCTCGAACAGGTCGCGGACGCGGCTGGCACCGACGCCAACGAACATTTCGACGAATTCAGATCCGCTAATGCTAAAGAAAGGGACACCGGCCTCGCCTGAGACGGCCTTGGCCATCAACGTTTTGCCCGTTCCGGGCGGCCCGACGAGCAGTACACCCTTGGGAATGCGAGCTCCCAGGGCAACGAATTTCTGCGGTTCCTTGAGGAACTCTACGATTTCTTCAAGCTCCTGCTTGGCTTCATCGGCACCGGCAACGTCACTGAAGGTGACGGTAGGACGGTCGCCGACAAACATGCGCGCTTTGCTCTTTCCGAATGAAAGGGCCTGGTTGTTGCCAGACTGGCTCTGTCTAAACAGAAACAGAAATAGGCCGGCGATCAGTATGAGAGGGAGCAGGTTGATGACCAAAGCAAACCAGTTGCCTGAATTCGAAGGCGGCTGAACATTAATCTTGACCTGTGACAGACGCTCCTCTGACACGCCCATTCCTTGCAAGGTTCGAGTCAGAGCAACGCTTTCCTCTTTGCGGCTGGCAAGGGGCGCCTCGCTTCCAGGGGAAAATATCTGTAGTCTCTCGCCGCGTACGTCTATTCGGGAAACCTCGCCGCGCTCGATCTGCCTTGCTACGTCGCTCAGACTGATGTTTTGAGGCCTTTCGTTGGGGCCATACACATTCAGGAAGAGGGCGGCGGCAGCCACCAGTATAAGCAGGTATACGAATGCGTTTCGAGTCCAGTTTCCGCTCACGAAGTCTCCTCGTTTCTCAGGGTTCGATGCACTGGGAGTATATCATAGAGACTCCCTCTACATGAAGTATTGCCAATTGTCTGTGCCTCGACTGTGTGGCGGATTCCTATCTGGGCGTCTGGGGAGATCTCTTTGGAATCGGGACGTGGATTCCGGCCCGATTGGGCAGGATTCAAGTTGATGCTTCAATGCCCCCGGCACTGTCAGGGAATCAGGCGCGTAACTCGCCCAGGGACCTCTCGTCCTGGCTGACGAATTCGGCGACCGGGCTTTCCACGCGTCCATAGCCGCTCCAGGTTTTGAACCCCATAAGTGCAAGCAGTTCCGGAGAGGCATCTGCCAGCAGTTCGGGGCGGGCGCCTATGGTGAAGTTTTCCTGGGGACGGAACTGCGGACCGCAGAAGGTGGTGAGGAGGCCGTAGCGGTTTTCGGAACTGACATTTGCGCCTGTCCCGTGCCAGAGCCGTCCGTCAAATATCATCGCGGTGCCTGCCGGTCCCTCGGCTGCGAGCGTTTCGCCGTCGCCGTCCCACTGTTTGGGGGGCCGGCCGCGCAGATGACTGCCGGGTACGAAACGGGTCCCGCCATTTTCGGCGCTGAAGTCGTTGAGCATCCACATTACGTTTACACAGACGCAGGGCGCGATCATGGGTGGAGCCTCTTCGCCCTTCAGATTGGTGCGCTCGCGAGTGATCGATCCAACCGGAATCGGTGACGGCTCCCGATTGACGGGGTTGGGCATCCACCACTGATCGGTGTGCAGGTTCATGGCGACGCCGCCGGGCTTGGCGATATTGGCTGAGTAGCTGGAAAGCAGGTAGTCGTCGCCCAGCAGATGATCGACAACGGCGCGTACGCTTGCGGTGAAGAGAATGTCGCGGAAAACCTGGCCCTTATTGACCAGCATCCAGACGCGTTGATTTACGCCCCCGGCGGCAGCAGTATAGGCTTGCTGCCGCGGGCGTCCCTTCCCGTCCGTGAAGGCGCCCCACTGCTGTCTGGGGCCGCCGTCTTCGAAGGCCGCACCGTGTTCCAGTTCTGCGGCCGCTTGTTCCTTGAGTCTTTTGAGCGCGGCGTTCACGACTACGGGGTCTAAGGCGTTTTCGATGAGACAGTAGCCATAGTGGTCAATGTCGGATTTAGCCTGCGCGACGTTTGCAGTCGGTTGGGGCAATTTTGGTGTAGTGTGCATACAGGTCCTCCTGTCAGGACAGTTTTGGGTACTCTAATCCATTTTTGCCAGCACGGCAATGGTAGGTTGCCTTCGCCTTCAAGATGGGAATTTCTCTGTTACGTATTCCTAATTGGGTATTTGGTTTTGCGGTGAGGCGGGCAAGACGGGCACACTGTCATTGGGTTGACCGCCCATAGTTTACGGTATCAAACGGGAGATACATTGGTTCCAGCATGGTATGGGAAGGGTACAGGACTTACCTTTGGTAAGGACGAGCTCAGGCGAATCCGGCAACCTGGTCTTGTGCATGAGGCCCGACTGACATTCGCTCCAAAGGCGGCGCGGACAGCCATGGGGGGCGGTTGCAGTTTGCGTGGAAGCGGGTCGAAAGAACATGACTGCAAGATGCTGGTACGCGGCGCCTACAGGCACCCACGTTGTGGCATTAGTGCTGGTAGTCAGACCCCGTTGTGTGCCCTGAGTTAATCCGGGTGCAACCCAGATTTGGGGTGGGGACAGTCTGGCGGAGAAACAGTGCAACCGGTGGCTGGCGTTGCTTACCGTCTTTAAGCGAGACATATGCAGGGGCCAGGCCTGGCCGTTCGGTGCAGTCCGTCAGTTGGGGAGGGTGCGAGGGCCGGCACATGGCCGGCACCTATGGGGTTCTGATGGGGCTGGCGGGACGTGGTCTGGCTGGACACCTTCGATTAAGCACCCGTGACCAATGTCGACACCCGGTCGATGAGGCGTGCCCTGGTTTAGGGGGGGCGTTGGGGGGGGGGGGGCCCCCCCCAAAGGGGGGGGGCCCCCCGCCCCCCCCCCCCAACCGGGGGGTGGGTGGGGGGGGGGGGGGGGGGGGGGGTGAGGTAAAAAATTTGGCCATGTGGAAAAATGGCGCCGGGTGGG
>JAPPKG010000177.1:15801-40398 GCA_026914085.1 Caldilineaceae bacterium
GGCGGAGCCCCCGCACAAGGGAGGGCCGACTAGGCCCGACCGCCCCAACTGCAGTGGTCAGTGGTCAGTGGTTAGTGGTCAGAGACGGCGCTCATTCTGGCGGAAACTGCAATGGGAAGAGACAGTGGCTTGGGTGCCTGCAGAGGTATACGAGAGGTCGCCCCAATATTGGGATGCACGCGTTAATCCTGGACTGTTTCGAGCATGGAATTGGCTGTGCTAGAATTGTCAGATATGGACAGTTTTGCCTTGCCTTGGACGGCGTTGGTTGTTCCCGTCGGGCCACCGCTCATTTTGACCCTGGGCAGCATTGTACTCTGGATCATGGGTGGCTTTGTGCGACCGGCCGCCCGCTGGCAGGCTTTTGGAAGTCCGACGGGAATCCTCAGTGGGATCGCCCTTCTCTTTTGGTTAATCGCTGCCGCCATGACGGTAGCGCTGCGCGTTCAGCCCACCGCCCCGGCTTACTCCATTCCCTGGCAACCTTTTTTCTCGCCGGGCGCCGACCTCCTTTGGGTCAGTAACGGCTGGAACTGGTATGTCTCCTGCCTCATCCTTCTGCTCGGCGGGGGAGGGCTGCTGTTTAGCGGCATTTCCTCGCCGAACAGCGAAATGACATTAGAAGAGAATTGGCATGGCAGAGCGATGACGCTTGCGCTGTCCCTAAACGCCATCTCAAGCGCTCTCTTCTTCGTCAGCAGCGGGAACCTCCTCACCGTAACTCTAATGTGGGTTGTGATGGACCTATTTGTCATTGCCCGCAGCACTGTCGTGCCCGAAGGGCCCGGGCCGTCGCCAACGCGTCAGTTTCAAGGCTTGAGCATGATGGGCGCGCTGCTGCTGCTGATTGGGCTGCTTCCCGCCGGGCAAAGTGGACCGGCCGAACTCTTGGCTGGGGGCCGCCTGCCTCAGGAGACGGTGATTCTGATGCTGGTCGCCGGCGTCATCAGGGCCGGCGTCTATCCTTTGCATCTGTGGCTTTTGCCTCACAGAGGTGAGAGGCTATACATGCCAGACCGCCTAATCGACCAAATGCCGCCGGCGTTATGCGGACTGTGGCTGCTGGGTTGGTCCAGCGGCCTGGCGGGAGAGGAGCTACTTGCGCGCCCTGAAATCGTAGCCCTGGCACTTCTGGGTCTGCTCGGTTCTGCGATTGCCACTTTCACCACCACGACCAGGCAGGAACACACCACATTTGTACTGATCACTGCGGTGGGAATAGCAGGGCTAACGAGCATTCTGTCTGAAATCCGAGGGCCGGCTGCAGTTTTATGGCCTACGACGACATTTGCGCTGGGAGGCGGCCTCTGGCTGATTGGTGAACGAATCTGGCGCGCCTGGCACTGGCAGATTCCGATAAGCGTAGGCGTCCTGGCCCTGGTTGGCGTTCCCTTTACGCCAGGATTTCTAACTCAATCGGTGGTGGCGCAGCTGTTGGTGGTAGGTAGCTGCCCGGATGCGAACACTCTTTGCGGTAGACTCGGTGTCCTTATGTGGCCCCTTTTTGCAGCATACGTAGTGACCCAGATGATATACGTCTCCTCTCTGTTGCGGAGTTGGGACGGTGAGCCAGAGGGCTCGGTATGGGAACTGAGCCCGAACGCATGGGTAATCGGCCGACTCCTGGCATATGTGGTTGTACTCGCCATTCCGCTGGCGACTGCCGGCCTCTTCCCAGCGATGATGACCAACCTCGCAAACCTTCCGGATGCCATTCCTCGCGGGGCAGGGAATCCCCCTAGTGCGGTTGCGGGCTGGCAGGTCTGGATGACACTTGCCGGACCACTTACTTTAGGGATTTTCCTGGCGATAGCCCGCACACAGGTGAGAGATGCACTTAGTGCCAGCGACAACAGACCGGGTACGCTGCCGACACTTCGGGCATGGTCGAGCCGGATTGCCCGTCTCGCCACGCTGGATTGGATTTCGCGTCTTACCCGGTGGGGCACGGGACGGGCGGGCGCGGTGTGGGATGTGGGCCTGGAAATTGTCGAGGGCGGCGGCCACATGGGGTGGGTCGTGGTCTTTGGCATCATTGGCTATCTGTTACTGAGCGCGTAAACAGAAACCGAATAAGGGCGGAGAATTCGAATCTCCGAACCGAAGCGTGCTGCAATGCACGAGGACCACTGGCATTCGAGAAGCTCGATTTCCTTGCAACGAAGTAGGACGGTTTTGATCCATGGCTGCGTTTTGGGCTTCGGTACCAGTACATGTGCTCTTAGGATTGGCGGCAGCATTTCCTGTAATCCTATGGGACTGGCGGATCGCGCTGCCCGGAATCCTATTGGTGCAGCTGGGCACAAGCGTACTGACTGGCACAGTGTACGGTCTGGCAGCGCCCTGGCCGACGGTCCACTTTGGCGTGCAGGCGCTGGGCTGCCTGATTCTCTTGCTTTCCATCCTGCAGACAAGCAACGTTCAGGTCCGGACCTCAGGGGAATTCAGTTCCAGGCTCTTTCGCATGTTGATCCTGGGAATCGCGGCTCTGCTGGTTTGGAGGGCGACCGAAGGAATTGATTTGCCTCGTCTTGACGACGCCACCAAGGTGCTATTCATCTGGTTTGCAGCGGTGGCACTGATCACACTGGGCATGACCGAGACGGCCTTGTTCGGCAGCATAGGCATTCTGATGTGGTTGATTCCGGTTCAGGCTTTTATGTCGGTCCTGTTTCCCTTGCCAGCGGTAATCGTCTTACTGGGGATTCTGCAGATACTGGTCGCCTTGGCATGCAGCTTCCTGCTTCTCGCTGAGGACGATGCGCTTACGCTGATCGAAGTACCCTCCACCGACCCGGACCTGGCACCAGGCGTCCATCGCCGCCACAGCATTGCTTCCGGCGCCAGGGTCCTAGGGTATGGCATCGGATACTGGTTTTATACTCTTGTCAATCGACGTCGGAATACTGAGGCCAGAAACGGTTGAGGCACAAAAGCCCGATTCCGGGCAGACTGGTATGGTGTGGGTGATTTTCGGCTTCAGAGCAGTTTCTGTCAGGTTACCACACAGCTGCAAGATGGTAGTTCCGGGGCTGCCCAAGGGCGCATCAAGGACCACGACATTCAGCAATCCATGATCCATCTTGCTCTGCCGTCATTCCTGTTCAGTCTGCTCCTCCTGGCGATAATCTCCAGTTACATCCTGCGCCGTTGGGAACAAGGTGTATCTCTGGTCATCGGCGCGATGTTGATGCTTGTCGGCGTGTTGCTGTGGCCCTGTCCGCTGGACGCGCCGCCGCTGACCTTTCCGCTCGTTCCCGTCGAACTTGATTTGCGTGCAGGCATATGGCAATACGGTTTTCGTCTGCAGTTGACCCAGGCCAATGAACCGATCGTTGCAATCATCCTGCTCCTGCTCGGATCGGGGATGCTCTTGACGGCCGCGGCAAGCCAGGGGAGAGTTTTCCCACCCTCGATGTTGCTGGTTGGAGCGGGTTACATTGGCATGGCGTTGATGGTGGATGCGCCGGTTTCGCCCGTGTTTCTGGTGCCGGTTTTTCTGGCAATTGTGATGACGGTGAGTGTATTCCCTCTTCAAGTCAGCATCGGCGGCGAGGCGCTGAATTCCTTGCGGGCGATGCTGCCGCCCATACTGGCGACGCCATTCGTGTTGCTTGCGGCGTGGAATATGGAGCAGCTGCCTCTCAATCCTCAGGATATCCGGCTTGCGGCCGGAGGCGCACAGCTTCTCGGGGTGGGGCTCCTCATTCTGCTGGCGCCGGTGCCATTGCATAGCGGCCAGCCGCAGTTGGGCGAGTCTTCGCCCCCGATAGCGATGGCGCTAACATTACTCCTGTACCAGACGGTGGCACTCTATCTCTACTTTAAAGCCACTTCGAACTTCCCGCTGTTGTTGAACAGTACCGCCCTTAACGTGTGGCTGACCTCGACGGCAACGATCACATTGGTTTGGGGCGGAGTAGCGGCGGCAGCGGCCAGCCATCCTGGTCGTCTGCTTGGCTACGCCATGTTGCACGATTGGGGGCTGATACTCTTGCTCCTCGCCGGTTCTGACGAGGGCAGTCTGCCGCTGGTAATCTCGCTGTTTGCACTGCGCATCTTGAGCGCGATGAGCGCATGCGCGGGGCTGTCGCAGATCAGGCAGGCGGCCGGCAGTTTAGAAGCCGAAAACCTGCACGGTATCGGGGCTCGACTTCCCTGGAGCACCGCGGCCTTTCTGCTTGGCAGCCTGGGACTGGCAGGTTTCCCTTTGACAGCGGGCTTTTCCGGACACTGGTCGGCAATACAGGCGCTGGCAGAAGGTGATTGGCGCTTTGCGGCGATCGTGCTGATTGCAAGCGGCAGTGTCATATTCGGGTTCGTGCGAATGGTGGGCATCTTCTTTGGGCGACATGCATATCCTCAACTGCCGCGCGAAAGGCCGCTGGGCGTAGTATTCTCCTTGATGGCGATTGTTCTGGTCACAGGCATGGCCATCGCACCTCAGTTATTTGAGGGACCGCTGGTCAGGACGCTGATGGCAATTGATTGACCAGTACCTGTCAGAATCTTCCCAACACTCATTTGATAGAGTTTGATAGTCAACTTCTGCTAAGGTTAAGATTGTGAGTCCTGGGCAGATGACTGGCACTGTTCGCAATTCAAACTGCTGGTTATAGCACGTCACCCTTTCCTAGCTACTCCATCCGCAGGCCAAACATCTTGGGCAGCATTGACAGCCGTTCGTCCCGACTAGAGGGTTTTTACAGGCGAAGCCTGGATGACAGGATTGCCCAGATATCTGCGTGGGCGGGCCTGACTCCGGAAGAGACAGCGGCGCTAGCAGATAGTATCGGCTTGGAACTGGCCGACATTATGATCGAGAATGTCGTGGGGCGGTTTACCCTTCCCATAGGGATCGGAGCGAACTTTCTGATTGACGGGCAGGACTACCTCGTACCGATGGCTGTTGAGGAGCCGTCGGTCGTGGCCGCCGTCAGCTCCGCCGCGCTTCTGGCGCGATCAGGAGGAGGCTTTTCGACCGGCAGCACAGATCCGGTAATGATTGCCCAGATCCAGCTTCTCGACGTGGCAGACGCGTGCAAAGCAGAGAGCGCCATCCTGGCTTCTCAAGAGGAGATTCTGGCTTGCGCCGATACGAGTCCATCGTTGTCTCGCCTGGGAGGCGGGCCCCAGGGGATCGAAGTTCGCCATCTGCCCGAAACGCCAGCAGGGCCGATGCTGATCGTCCACCTTATGATCGACTGCCGGGACGCGATGGGAGCTAACGCAGCCAACACCGCGGCCGAGGCTGCGGCGCCCTTGATTGAGAGGCTCAGCGGAGGGCGAGCGGGATTGCGTATCCTTTCCAATCTCAGTGACAGGCGACGGGCGTGGGCCGAAGTCGAGATTCCCTCCAAGGCGTTTGACAGTGATGACTTTTCGGGCAGAGAGGTAGTTCGGGGGGTAGCTGAGGCGAACGCGTTTGCCATCGCGGATCCCTATCGAGCCACGACTCACAACAAGGGTATCTTCAACGGTGTGGACGCGGTGCTGTTGGCGACAGGCAATGATTGGCGTGCGGTCGAGGCAGGGGCGCATGCCTGGGCGGCGCGTGACGGCCAGTACCGGGCGCTTACCGACTGGCATGTGCGGGGCTGCGGGGAATCGGAAAGCTTGTACGGACGTCTGGAGATGCCGCTGGCAGTCGGTACGGTAGGCGGGGCGACCCGCAGCCACCCCTCTGCCCGGATTGCATTGAAGATACTGGGCCTGGACGTCATCGCAGAAGAGGGCCCGCGGTCTGATGGTGAATGTGCTGCTGGCGATGCCGGCAGAGATTCACGGCGGCGAGGCGCGAGAAGGCTGAGCGAAATTATTGCCGCCGTCGGTCTGGCCCAGAACCTGGCAGCATTGCGCGCGCTGGCGACCACGGGGATTCAGAAGGGGCATATGCGTCTCCACGCGCGCCAGGTTGCGGTGGCGGCGGGTGCAGAGGGCGAAGCAGTTGAGCAGGTCGCAGGACAGTTAGTTGCTGAAGGAAGAATTCGGGTAGAGCGGGCCAAAGAGTTGTTGCGATCGTGAAGGGTTCGAGGCCATTGGGAGGAACCTGGAAAGAGGGAGCGAGAGAGGAAAACCGATGTTGAATCAACCTGTTTTGCAGGTAGGGATTGTCGGATACGGGTCTTACGTCCCGCGCTTCCGCTTGCCTGGGTGGGAGATCAGCAGGATCTGGATGGACGAGATTGAGGCGGCAGGCAAACAGACAGCCGGGGGACAGAACGGCCGGAAGAAGCGGGGAGCAAGTAGCCCCATAGCGGAGAAGGCGGTGCCGGGTCTCGATGAGGACACGGCGACAATGAGCATAGAAGCGGCCCGCAATGCGCTGGCGCGTTCACAGATCGACCCGCAAGAGATTCGAGCCGTATGGGTGGGAAGCGAGAGCCATCCCTATGCGGTCAAGCCCACCGGAACGATTGTGGCAGAGGCGATAGGCGCCACACCAGCCACGCAAGCGGGAGACTGGCAGTTCGCGTGCAAGGCGGGAACAGAAGCGGTGCAGGCTGCGATCGGTCTGGTCGGGAGCGGGATGGCTACCTATGCTCTTGCAATAGGGATGGACACCGCACAGAGTCGACCGGGTGATGCGCTGGAATATACGGCGGGCGCGGGCGGGGCGGCCCTGCTTCTGGGTAAGGCGGAGGAATCGGTTGCTGTAATCGAGCGAAGTTTGAGTTTTGTTTCCGATACGACTGACTTCTGGAGGAGGCCTGGAAGCCAGTTTCCCAGCCACGCCGAACGCTTTAGCGGTGATCCTGGCTACTTCGGCCACGTGCTGCCGGCTGCAGAGGAGATCATTAAGGAATCGGGCATTTCTGCGGCGGAGATAGCCCATGTCGTTTTACACCAGCCCAATGTGAAGTTTCCAGTCAGGGCGATGCGCATGCTGGGCTTTGAGGAAGAACAGTGGCAGAGTGGGATGCTGGTCGAAGAGATAGGCAATACCTACGCCGGCTCTGCGCTAGTCGGCTTGACGGCGATCTTGGACGTTGCCGAAGAAGGACAGCTGGTCCTGGTGGTCAGCTATGGCAGCGGGGCCGGTTCAGACGCCTTCCTGCTCCGAATGACTGACCACCTAGCCGCCGCACAGGGTAAGGCTCCTTCGACCACCGAATACATAGGCCGTAGCGTCGAGATTGACTATGCGCAATATGTCCGTTTAGGGGGAAAGCTGGCTGCCCACTGAGTAGGTGCCTATGTCCAACGTGAGTTGAGTGGAGAATCGGGACATTCGTTGCACTGCAATCAACTCGCGGCCCAGTTGGTCGATGCTGCCGCCGTCGCAGAGGCCGGTCAGCGAGCGCCAGCGAACCGCATTTTGTGACATGGAAGTTGGCGGCGGCAGGGCAAGAGGACCACTCTGTCGCTTGGTCGGAGAGACCACTTTGCGGTGACCGGATACAGTCGCGCTTTCGACTATTTGTCCGCCCTTAGCGCCTTCAACGAATCGATCAGAAGAGTCCGCCAGCGCTCATCCTGATCGATGGGGATGTAGATGGCCTCACGCCCAACGTGGATGGCGTTGTTAGGAGTAAACTCGCCTTCGTCCGTGGTGTGCCCCAGCCCCATTCTCAGAAAACTCTGCAGCTTTCGCCGGGAACCGTCGTCCAGTTCTCCTTTCACGACGTCCGACGATCCGATGGCATGTAGTGGAAAGCCTACCGGAAGTTTGACCGCGATCTGATCGCGGCGGCGGGCGATGTTCAAAATGCCGGTAGTCAACGCCTCCATTTTCGCCTGAATCTGGTAGAAGAGGTTCTCCAATTCCTGCGGAAGGGCGTTCTCCTCCGGGTCTTTGCCGAAGCGGTCCTCGATCTCGCGTCGCATTTCTTCCAGGTCGTGCAGAGAACTCAGTCCGGCGATACGGCGATAGAGTTGGAGTCGCAACCCCTCGTCTTCAACGTAGTCTGCCGGAATTTCGGCTCGCAGAGGCAGGTCAAGGGTGACCGGTGGGGCAAGCGGATCGTCCAGCGCCACAGGGTAGGCGCCCCCGCCGGGCAGCTGCGGAAGCACGTTGGGCGGATTCTCGCCATTGGTGACTTCCGCTGTGGCTACGTTGCCGTTCTCTCCTTGTGCCTTGGCCAGACGCTCCCTCATGGCACGCAGGTCATTGACCGATTGGGCGAGCAGGCGGGTATAGAGGTCAAAGCCCACACTGGCAATCTGGCCGTGCTGCTTGGCGCCGAGCAACTCGCCTGCGCCCCGGATTTCAAGGTCTCGCATGGCAATGCGGAAACCTGCACCCAACTCGTCGCTGCTTTCGAGCAGGGCTTCCAGGCGGCGGCGGGCGTCGAATGTCAGCGTGCTGTGGCGATCGTGGAAGAGATAGCAGTAGCCCCTCACGGCTCCGCGTCCGACCCGGCCTCGCAGCTGATAGAGCTGGGCCAGTCCGAAATGGTCGGCACGATTTACGATAATTGTGTTGGCCCTGCGGATATCGAGCCCGTTCTCAACGATAGTTGTGCAGACAAGCACATCGATTTCGCCGTCGGCGAAGCGAATCATCGTATCTTCCAGTTCGCGCTCGGCCATCTGTCCGTGTGCGATGGCAACGACCGCCTCCGGCACTTCGCGTTGCAGACGTTTCGCCAGAGTCTGCAGACCACGAACGCGGTTATGGACGAAGAACACCTGACCGTTTCGCTCCAGCTCCCTTTGGACGGCCTGTCGAACCAGTGAATCGTCGAACTCTGAGAGAATCGTACGAACAGGAAGCCGTTCTCTGGGGGGCGTGTTGATGGTGCTCATGTCGCGAACGCCGCTCAGGCTCATGTGCAGCGTACGCGGGATCGGAGTCGCGCTAAGCGTAAGCACGTCCATTTGGGACCGGATCTGCTTAAGGCGCTCTTTGTGGCTGACGCCGAAACGCTGCTCCTCGTCTATGATGAGAAGTCCAAGCGAATTGAACTGCACATCTTCAGAGAGCAACCGGTGCGTGCCGATGACGATGTCTGCGGTCCCTTTATGCAGTTTTTGCAGCACTTTCACCTGCTGGGCCTGCGTACGGAAGCGTGAAAGCATCTCCACCAGGATTGGAAACTGCTTGAGACGTTCGCTGAAGACGCGGAAATGCTGCTGTGCAAGTACGGTTGTGGGCACCAGCACAGCCGCCTGTTTTCCGTCCATAACAGCCTTGAACGCGGCGCGAATGGCAACTTCGGTCTTGCCGTAGCCGACATCACCGATGATGATGCGGTCCATCGGCCTGTCAGTTTCCATGTCGCGTTTGACGTCAACTATGGCGTCAATCTGATCGGCAGTTTCACGGAAGGGGAAGGCTGATTCCATCTCCTCCTGCCAAGGGCCGTCGGGGCTGAATGCGTAACCGGGGACGACTTCCCGCTCTGCGTAGAGCTTGAGCAGATCTTCGGCAATGTCTTCGACGGCTCTTTTGGCGCGCGCCTTCACCGTCTGCCAGTCGCTGGTGCCCAGACGCGTCACGGAGGGCGGGATGCCTGAGTCGCCGGCTCCTACATAGCGGCTCAGCCGGTCTGCCTGATGAACCGGGACATACAGTTTGTCGCCCCTGGCATAGTTCACCTGAAGGTATTCGCGCTTGACTCCGCCCATTTCGAGCTTAGTCAGGCCTTCATACAAGCCAATGCCGTGCTCCATGTGAACAACGTAGTCGTTGGGGCTGACGTCGGCGAAAAAGAGTTCGGGGGCCACCGAGGACTCGGACCTGCGCCTCTGTTGTCGCGCCTGGCGGGTCCAGCCGAACAGTTCCGTATCGGTGTAGAGGCGCAGTGAAGCAGGCGGCTGACCATTGCTGTCGCTTGCCGGAGCCGTGGACCCGTTCATTACGAACCCGTCAGGCAGGACCCCTTGCAGGAGAGAGATTCCGGGGCGAGGGGGTGCGTCGAGGTCGACGATCAGGTTCGCAGGCAGATGGGCTTCATTCAGTTCCTCTTGCAGTCGAGCGGTCTGCCGAGAGATGAGAACAACCCTGTCTGTTGAGTTGGCATACTTACGCATTTCCTGAAGGATACGCTTGATTTGACCGGCAAAGTGGGGAGAGGGGACTAGCTGACGCGCAAGAACAGAACTCTCGGCATCTGTATGGTCCCCAGGGAGTCCGGTTGTGCCCAAAACAAGCGGGCTGCGCGTTGCAATCCTGTCAAGGATATCTTCCGGGCTGAAGAAACTGGAGCTGAAATTCGAAGGAAGTTCGTGGCCGCGCAGAAGCTCCTGGTAAGTCTGTGCGGCGTCTTCTTGGGCCTGCTTGAGACTTGCGGTCAGCTGCTCGCCGTCGTCTATGACAAGCAGGCCATTGTCGGGCAGGTGATCCAACAGGGAGGCCGGGCGGCTGTAGAGATAGGGCAGATACCACTCAATGCCTCGAAATGTTCGACCGGCGCCAAGGTCATCCAGTTCGCGGACGATTTCCTCCCGGATGGCCAGAATCAGGTTCGGTTCACGCAGCAGAGACTCACGCAGATTCTCAGGTCCAACTGCCCCGGCCTGGTCGGTCGCGGCTCCTCTTGTTGCTGTAGTCCCATCCTGCAGTGAGCCAGGAACAAGGGAAGTGCCTTTCTGCCGGTCATGGAGCAACTGGGCCGGGGAGAGATCGTTGGACATAGCGGGGCCGTTGGTTGCGGAAAGGGCGCCTCCGAGAGCTTCACTGCCCGGTCCAATCAAGACTCTCTGAAGCTGCAGTTCGCTGCGCTGTGTTGCCGGGTCGAAAGACCTCAGCGTCTCCACTTCGTCGCCAAACAGGTCAATGCGGACAGGATGGGGAAGATTGGGAGGCCAAATGTCAATGATCCCGCCGCGACGGGCGAAAGTTCCCGGTTCTTCCACCACCTGCACCGGTTCGTAACCGTTTTGCACCCAGCGTCCGGTCAGCTCATCCAACTGGACGAAGCTACCGACGCGCAGGGGCCGCAGGGCCATGCGAAACATCCTTGCCGGCAGTGTCTTCTGCATCAGGGCGCGCGCAGAGGAGACTACTACCGATGGCCTGTTGGCCTTTTGCTGCAGGGCAGCAAGCGCGGTAAGTCTGAGCTGGCGAGTGCGGCCTGTCCACGGGATGCGCTCGAATGGCAGAGAGTCGGGATCGGCATATCGAGAGACTTGGAGCGGCCCTTGGGTAGGCGGCAGAAACAGTTCGATTTGCTCAACCCATTTTTCGGCCTGTTCGGCTGTTCCGGTCACCACCAGGACAGGACCAGTTCCCTCGGTGGCAACGCCGGCGATCACAAGCGCGCGGGCTGCAGCGTACAGCTTCTGAGGCGCGGGCGTATGCCCTCTGAGCAGATCCTTAAAGGCTGGATGGTCTTTGAGAAATGGAAGCAGGCCCGAGAGATTCATGTGCGCTTTGCTGTCTTCGTCCAATCCGGTGGTGGCCGGTGTACAACGGGTCAAATAAAGACCCGCGGAGAATTCAAGAAGTATTGCCGGTTCAGGCTGCCGTTGCCGGTGTGGCGTTGAACCGATTCATTGCCAGGTCAATCCCATGAAAAAGCCAGGTTTCGACGGCGTCGGCGATTCGATGGCGAAGAGATTCGAAAATGATCTCTTCGTCGGCGCTAAAGTCCTGCAGTACGTAGGCGGCCGGACTCATCGGCGTGTGCGGCCGACCTATGCCCACTCTGGCACGGGGAAACCGATCCGTTCCCAAAGCCTGAATAAGAGACTTCATTCCTTTGTGTCCTCCGCTGCCACCAAAAGGGCGCAGACGCAGTTTGCCGCTGGGAAGGTCGAGTTCGTCGTAGATGACAAAGATGTCTTGTGGTTCCACGCGAAAGAAACTTGCCATCGGTGCAACGGCGTTTCCACTCAGGTTCATATATGTGAGGGGCCGGACGATGAGCACTCGCTGTCCGGACGCGTCTGCAGTGGGCAGCCGGCCACGTTGCAGGGTGCGCGTTTGCGATATAGAACCTGAGCCGTACAGGGCATTGTACTTCGCGCGCGAAAGTGGAATGGCATGCCGGTTGGCCAAAATGTCCACGACTTGAAAGCCGATATTATGTCGGTTGCGCGCGTATTTGGGCCCTGGATTGCCCAGACCCACTATCATTTTCATTGTCGACCGCTCAGACAGATCTTCGCTATACGGAAGCCAGTTATCGCTATTGCCGGCAGACGTGTATTCAGCCGCTCCCAAAGGCGTCGCAGAGGCTGCCGGTCTGACTGAAATACCGGCTCCTGTTTCGTGAAATACGGATGAATTCGAACAACCGTGAACGACTGCCAGCAGTTGATTATCCCGCATCTGAATCGGCTGGCCAAACCTGGCGACCTGCAGCCTCAACGGAAAAATGGATGTTACGCCTACGGTTCACATTGCTGACAGCATCTTGTGCGGGCTGCGACTGTTCTGCCAGTGTCCCCAGGAGACAGTTGTCGATAAAGGTTTGGACAGCTCACTTTAACCTGCGACGGGACCGAAAGCAGGTTCAGTCCGGGCAGGAGAGTAGATTGAGACCGGCAAGGTGGGCCGACACAGCGGCATTGGCATCAGCCGGATCAATGTGGTCGGGAAGGCAAAGCTGGTTTGCAGACAGGTCGAGAGTCGACAGATTCGTGAGGGTGCTCAGGTCCGGCACTGGCCCCGTCAGCTGGTTCGAGGCGAGGATCAGGCTAGTCAAGCTTGTCAACGTACTCATGCCAGGTATCGACCCGGTCAGCTGGTTGGATCCAAGATTCAGGTCTGTCAGGCTCGTGAGCGCGGCCAAGGCCGGTATCGACCCTGTCAATTGGTTGCGGGCGAGGTTGAGCTGCGCCAGGTTTGTGAGGGACCCGAGGTCGGGTATCTGCCCAGTCAACTGATTGCTACTCAGGTCCACCCAGTAGAGGCTGGCAAGAGAACCGAGCGCGGGAATCGTTCCCGACAGCAGATTGTTTGCCAGGGAGAGGTTGGTAAGTTTCGTAAGCGCGGCGAGGTTCGGGATTGGGCCGGATAGCTGATTACGGGCCAAGAGCATTAGCCTGAGGTTGACGAGCGCGCCGACATCAGGTATCTGGCCCGTTAGCTGGTTGCTACTCAGATCAATCCAGGCCAGTTTCGTGAGAGCGCTCAAACTCGGGATAGCTCCTGTCAGCTGATTGCCCTTGAGGTAGAGGTCGGTCAGGTTGGAAAGTGAATTGAGGTCAGGAATCGATCCACTCAGCTGGTTGCCTGAGAGAGACAACACGGTCAGGCCGGTGAGCGCACTCAAGTCGGGAATGGGCCCTGTCAGCTGATTCGTTCCCAGGTGAAGTTCTGTCAGGTTTGTGAGGGCACGCAGATCCGGAATAGACCCATTCAGTCTGTTGTCCGCTAAGGAAAGGTCGTTCAGGTGCGTGAGGGAGCTCAGAGAGGGAATCGAACCCGTTAATTGATTGAAGCCGAGGTCAAGGACTTCCAGGTTCGTAAGCGTGTTCAGATCCGGTATTGATCCGGTAAGCTGGTTGCTGCTGACAGACAGCCACTCCAGCTTTGTAAGGGCACCCAGATCAGGAACTGGCCCAGTCAGTTGATTGAAATCGAGGGCAAGAACAGTGAGTCCGGAGAGCGCGCTAAGATCTGGAAGCGAACCGTTCAGCCCGTTGCCGGCAAGAGTCAGTTCCTGAACACGCCCTTCGTCGTCAGTTTTGACGCCGTACCAGGTGTCGATCGAAGCGCTGGTGAGCCAGTTGTCCCTGCGGGCCCAATTTGCGCCGTCAGTCGCCTGATAAAGGGCGACCAGCGTAGCTCTCTGGTCAGTCGGGTCAGGCGTTGCAGGGGAGTCGGAAACGACGACGGAGACCACCTGCGACCACCGACCGCGGGCGCCGTTTGCGTCCACTGCAGCAACGACATAGAAGCAGGTCTGGCCTGCGGTTGCTCCCAGGCGCAGGAACGAGGTGCCGGTCAAGTCTCCTGCGCCGAGCCGCTCCCAGCCGGTGACGGCATCCTTCCACTCCCACAGCTGGTAGGAGATGGCTCCCGATACAGCTGACCATCTCGTTTCAACTGTAGCTGAAACATTGGATGATACTGTGAGCACGGGGGCAGGCAGAGCGGTCATCGAGACCGGGAGAGTTACGATTACTTGCTCCGACCACCCGCCGCGTACGCCGGCTGCATTTATAGCGGCGATGATGTAGTAGTAGGTACGCCCCGGTGTAAGGGCAGAGTGGCTGAATGCTGTTTCAGTCAAGCTGTCGCCGCCGATTTGCTGCCAACCAGTTTCACGGTCCCACCAAGTCCATAGCTCGTACCTGACAGCGCCTACTACGACATTCCAGCTGACTTCGACCGCTGTCGATCCCGCGGAAGACGCGGTGAGTTGCGGCGGTGACAGAGGTTGTGACTGTGCAGGTATGGTGAGTGACAGATGCTCCGACCAGTGGCCCCTGATTCCGCCGCTGTCCAGCGCCGCCACCAGATAGTAGTAGGTCCGGCCTGCGGCCAGGTCAGAGTGGGTATGAGAAGTGCCGGTCAAGCTGCCTTCGCCGAGGCGTTGCCAGCCTGGATCGTTTTGCCACCAGACCCAGAGCTCGTATCCGGCTGCACCGGAAACAGAGGTCCAGGAGAGTTCGACTGTAGTGGCGCCCGCGATGCGCGCGGTCAGAGTGGGGGCTGCCAGCGTTGGAGATGTGTTGGACTGGGCGTGAACTGCGTCGCGCGATGGGAGTGGAAAGAGAAACAGGGCCAGAAAGGCAGATAACAAGACTGTGATTCGCTTGAATCGAGTGAAAGGACTGGCCTGACTAAGCTTCAAAGTGGCGCCATTCTGGAAGTCTCCGCGCCTGCCGATTCTTCTCTGATTCGAGTAGGCCGCTTCCGGCGCTGCTCCGGGACCAGTCAAGACTGGCACTTGCAGTTCCTCTTCTGTGTGGTACCGGCCGTCTCCAAATGCTACCACCGGGTTTGCTGCAGGATCCAAACTATCGCAACCCTACCGGGAAGCGCGGGTCGGCCCCGCTATTGCGTGCATGACCGTAGGGAGAATACGGCAAATAGGTTCACCGCAAAGTCTTTGTGCCTTCTTCTGCAAGCCTTGGTTTGACGGCTTTCAGCGTGCCGGCGCCCCTTGGCGAGAGGCCCTTCGCACTCTGCGGATGGGTCCGGGCCAAGAGAGAAAGGCCGGTCGCGTGCTGCGACACGCGGCCGGCCCAAAATGCACGACTGAGGAATCGTAGTGTCAGTCGCTTACTGTTCTATTCGTTCTTGGCGATTACCCACTCCAAGAGACGCTTGGCGGCGAAGATCGCCCCCAGCAGAAGGAATAAGCCCGCGCTCCACCGGACACCTGTGAAAAAGTGTTCGCGAAGTCTCTCCAGGGCCAGTGTTTCTCCCAGGTCTCCGAGGATTCCGGGCGGCTGAACTATCGAACTTTGATTGGTCGAAGAGGACTGGCCTTCCGTTGTACCCCCACCTTCACTCTGAGAGGGCGGCGGCGGGGTTTCAGTCGGTTCGTCGACTGACCCTTCGATATTGGGCTGCTCTACGCGGACCTCTGCGACGGTGGGCTGTGGGTATGGCGTAGGCGTATCGATGGGAATTGGTGTGGGCGTGGGCTCGTCGGGAGTAGGCGTGATCGGTTCCCTGCTGACAGAGATGTTATGGACGAAGAATTCACCGTAGTTTCCGTCAGGCCGGACAACACGCATACGCAGTGTGTATATGCCTGGCGCCAGGACGTCGGTGTGCCATACGCCCAGCTGTCCATTGACGACCTGACGGGTTTCCCCGCCGAAATAGGAGTAGGCCTCGTCGCCCCTCGACGCTTCCTTATAGGAGAGCTCATATCTTGCGAAGGGAGAACCGGATGCCGTTCCGATGATCGGCACGGGGCCGCTGACGCTGCTGTCTTGTTCTGGTGATGTAATGCCCGACTGGCCGGTCTGCCCACTGGGGGCCTGCACTCGATCCAGTCGAGGGTTTTGGATTGGATCATGCAGATGGGAGGCATCAGTCTGGTCAGCCGCCGCATGTGAAGTGCCGGAAAGGAAAGCCGAGCCAATTAGTAATGCAGGCAGCAGGGGTAGCAAGATGAGGACTACAAATCGGAAGTCCAGCCTTTTTGTTTTGAAGGAGAATTTGCGAAGTACAGTCATGAACTCACGGTCCTTGTGGGTCGCTTGACGGCAGTCGCCGCTGGCAGACAGCCACCGCCTGTTGCCATTCAGGAGAGTCTATGCGACCCAATTGTGCCAAATTACTGTAAGGATTGGATGTACAGGATAATGTCAACGATCTGTTCGTCGGTCAAGTTGGGTTGGCCACCTGAAGGCGGCATGGCGATGCCGGTGCGGCTGTTGGGCGCATCGGCGGCGCGGCCATCGCGGATGATAGCAAACATTTCGCTTTCCGTGAGGCCCGAGACCTGTGGTGAGTTTGCCAAAGCGGTACCCAATCCTTCGACTCCTACCCCGTTTTGGCCGTGGCATGAGGCACAGGCCTGGGAATAGAGGGAAGCCCCATTCTGCAGACTTGTAGGCGTGACGGTCGGCGCGGGCGTCGCGGTCGGACCGGCGGACAGTTGCACAAATGGTAGTTCTGAAGCAAAGGGGAGCATGAATTCCGGCAGCGAGATTTGAACCTTGCCGGCCCGGGCGGCTCCGGCAGTGTAGAGTGCCAGGGCAAGGAGTACGATCAGGGGAGCCGGCCATCTCGGCCACCGAACCGACCAAGCCATGCCGCCACCCCTGGGTTCGCCGGCAATAACCATCAACATACCTGTGGTAATGATCATGAAACCGACCATCGCCAAGAGCGGTATCGTGACGACGCCAAACCAGTCAATCCAAACCGTCGAACAGGTTACCCCGACTCCACATGAGGACGGTGAACCGAGATAGGGCGTCTTCTGAAGCAAGAAATGGTAGACCGAAACACCCTGGCCGAGTAGGGAAAAGGGCAGTACCAGATGGGGTAGATGATGGTCTCTTCGCAGTATTCCAAGGGTAAGCAGACCGGCAAGGGGATACATCAGGATGCGCTGGTACCAGCAAAGGGTACACGGTATAAAGCCGTTTACTTCGCTGAAGTAGAGGCTGCCCATGGTAGCGACCCATGCCGCGATAAGCGCTCCGTAAAGGCCCAGCTTTGTGGAAAAACTCGAACTGTTCATCTGGTTTGATTTAGAGTGTTCACTGATCGGACGGCAGTTGGTTGTCGATCGCCGCGGAGACGGCCTCGTAGTCGAGCGGGTTGTCGACGCGCACTCCGTTAACCAGTACGGTTGGCGTGCTGTTGTGTCCGGCTGTACGTGCTGCTTGCAGACTTTGAGAAATGGTTGGCAGATGCGACTGATTCGTCAAGCAGGAAGTAAACGTGTCGCCATCCAATTCCAGTTCCACTGCGTAGTCGATCAGACGTTCCATGAGGAATGCGCTTGGGCCAGAGGAAGTTGCCTGGAAGACGCGGTCATGGTACGGCCAGAACTGTCCCTGGTCGGCAGCGCACTCGCTGGCCTGGGCGGCAAGCGAGGCGCCGGGTTCGTGCTGTTGCAGCGGGAAGTGATGGAATTCCAACTTCACTTTTCCACTAACGATATAGTTGTCTACAAGGCCGGGTTTGACGCGCTGGTTGAAGGCAGCACATGCAGGACAGCGGAAGTCTTCCCACGCCTGAACAGTCACGGGGGCCTCGGGGTCGCCCAAGGAGTTTCGATTCTGCCAGGCGGAGGGAACGCCGGAATAGTCGGGTGGCTCAAAAGCTGACTCCCCGTTGCCGGATGCAACGGCCAGTATGACAGCTATCAGTCCTATCAGCACAACCGCCCCACCAACCAGATAGACGCTCAGGGACAGTCGTTGTCTTTTGTCGGCAAGACGGCTTTTCATTTTCATGGACATGGTCAATGGCGTCTCATGGACAGTTGTGCCAATTCGAGAGACAGATCGATCCTGTGATGACGGACTTCAGGACTTCAGATTGCGGACTTGCGCCTAGATCTGAGATCAGGGCCCGATATTTGAATATAGCACCGATTCTTGTACTTAACAAAACGGCGCCGGAAATTCCAAGCAGCCAGATTGGCTTACTTTGGCAGCGGCGGTGTTCCGGGTAAGCTTCTTTTGGACTGGAATGGACCAAACACGGCAGCCCCGCTACGTAGACAGCTTGACGTCGGACGCAAAGATCGTTCGGAAACCGAAGGTCGGCTTGCGGGACGAGTTGGGCAGCCGTTCGGGATACCGGTTGGAAGACGGGATCGACCTACGGACAGGTCAAAGAGGCAAAGGCTCTTGTGTTTACTTTCAGATGTTCTCTAGCGGAGGGATCTCTTCCATGGCCAAAAGAGGCTGGCGGTCGCAAGACACCGGAAGTTCGGGATTACACGGAAAAGTTGCCGTCGTAACCGGCGCAAGCCGCGGCATTGGCGAAGCAATTGCCGCGGCACTTGCAGCGGAAGGCTGCCGACTGGTCCTGGCGGCTCGCAGTACCGAGCTACTTCAGGAAGTTGCCGAGGCGCTGAGATCGCGGCACGGCGTCGAGGTCCTGGTTGTGCCGACCGACATGGGCGACGAAAGTCAGTCTCGAGCGCTAATCAGTGCAGCTGCGGACCATTTCGGGACTGTAGATATCCTGGTCAACAACGCCGGTATGGGCATTTTCGGGGCGATAGACGAATTGTATCTGGACGACCTGCGGCATGTTTTTGCAGTAAACTTTTTTGGGCCATTGGCAGCCTTGCAGGCGGCCGTTCCTGTCATGCGGCGGAACGGCGGCGGCACTATCGTCAACGTCAGCAGTATCGTGGGCAAGTTTCCACAGCCACTGGGCGGCGGTTACACGGCAACCAAATTCGCTCTTCAGGGCGCCAGTGGAGCGGCCCGAGCAGAGCTGAAGGAGGACAATATTGACGTAATTCTGGTCTGCCCGGGACTGACCGACACCGAGTTTTCGCAGCACAGCCGGATCAGCGTTCCGGGCGCCGAACATCGCCAGGGCGAGCGGCACTCGCTCGGGCGCGGCGTGGAACCGGGGAGAGTCGGCTCCCGCACGGTGCAGGCCATTGTGAGAGGAGAACGGGAGGTCTATGTGACATTGTTTGACCGCGCCCTTGTCTGGTTTGCAGTTCACTTCCCCGCTCTCCTCCAGTGGGTGCTGGTCTATATCACGCGTTACCGGCGAAGGCGGTTTGAAGAAGTGGATCCTTCGAAATAGTCGGCTGGGCGCCGCGGGTTGAACGGGAAATCTCCTTCGGACGTCCATATGCTGTTCGATGCGGTCATGAAGTTTGTCTCAGCTATCGAAACAGGACCCACATAGGCCGGCTCCCCATTTCGTATGAATTCAGGTGAGACAGCATTCCGCTGTCAGGACTGATGGCGTATGTTGAAATGTTGCCTGACCCCTGTCCAGCCGCAATCAGGAATCTGCCCGCAGGATCGACATTAAAGACGCGAGGAACTGCTTCGGTACTCTGCCATCCTTTGAGGGTGAGGCATCCGTTTTCCGTGTTGACTGCGTAGACGGCAATGCTATCGTGGCCCCGGTTGGTGACATAGAGTGTTCGCCCGCTGGGGTGTAGATGGATCTGGGCACAGGTGTTGGCGCCGCTGAAACGTTCAGGCAGGGAAGAGAGTGTTTGGAACGGGCGAAGCGCACAGCCTCCTTGATCTGACTCAGCCTGGCCGGTGGGAGACCTATCGAAATGGTAGGCGGTAACGCTGGAGGCATCCTCATCAGATGTATAGATAAACCGCTGGTCCAGGGAAAAGACGAAGTGCCTTGGTCCAAGCCCATCTGCCGCCACGAGACTGTGGGCGGGCTGGTTGGGCGTCAGTTGACCGGTTCGTTCGTCGAACCGGAAGAGAAATATACTGTTGGCATCGAGGGGATGCGGCACGAGGGCGTAGCGGTTCGAATCGTCGGTCTCGATGCAGTGGGCGCGGGCAGCAGTTGTCCGGCTGCAAACTTCCTGGCCGACGGAGCCGTCATGCTCAATCCGGTGAACCGCGGCCTTTCCGGCGCCATAGTAGGCACTCAACAGAAAGCGGCCGCTATTGTCCGGGGCGACGTAACATGCATCAGCGTCCAGCTGTTGTTTTCCCAGCAGGCGGAGCCCGCCGTCGGGCTGGAAGCGGAATGCCGCCAGCTCTTGGCTGGCTCGCAGGGAGCAGTAGAGCGTTTGTCCGTCAGGGGCGGATGCCAAAGCGGAAGGGCCTCCGGCCGCGGAAACAGCCTGACGCTGCTGTAACCGGCCGTCGCTATGCATTTCAAAGGACCGGATCAGATTATCGCCGGATAGGGTGACGTACACATATGTGGTCATGCATTGCTCCTCTAACGAAGATTGGTTCGATTGCATTAGAGTCTGATTTACGCCGTTCAGGATTGCAGGTAGTGCGTCCTTCTAAGGGTAGCACCACCGGCAGGCGGCCGATGGCCAGTTCTCAGATTCCACCCGGTAGCCTCCTGGTTTGTGCCAAAATCGCGCCTGATGTAATGTTGGCGGAATCGACTCATCCCAAATCACTGCAAGGGCAAACTGAAGATGAGGAAAAAAGTCTGGATGGAATGGTCTCTGCCGCCTGCATTGCTACCTCAAATCACTGGGCTGGCGGAGTACGTCGACGACGGCGATATGGATAAGCTGCGGGGAGCTACAGTCATTTCCGGCATTCGCCGCTACTATGACGGCGAGTTCATGGACCGTGTCGGGCCCGAATTGGTTCAGATTGCCAAGCCCGGCATCGGTGTCGACAACATCGATCTCGACGCGGCCACGTCCAGGGGAATCCTGGTATGCAACACGCCCGATGCGCCGTCTGAGTCCACGGCTGAGCATGCCGTGGCGCTGCTGATGGCTGTCGCCAAACGCGTAATTGTTGGAGACATGCAGTTGCGGGGGGCAGCCGACATTGGTCGTGGGGAGATGTTGGGCACTGAACTGATCGGAAGCTCGTTAGGCATCGTAGGTTTTGGAAGGATCGGACGGCGGGTTGCAGAGATGACCGCCCTGGGAATCAGGATGAAAGTAACGATTTACGATCCGCTGCTGCCGGACGATTTCGAGCTTCCGGAGGGGGTTTCGCGGACGGAAGACCTAGACGCAGTTTTTGCCGAGAACCAGTTTGTTACCCTTCACACGCCGCTACTTCCGGAGACCCGCCATCTGGCAAACGAACGGCGCCTCAGGTTGATGAAACGCGGCAGCTATCTCATCAACGCGTCGCGAGGAGGCGTCCTGGACGAGGCCGCACTGATCAGGGTTTTGGAGGAGGGACACCTGGCAGGCGCGGCTCTGGATGTGTTTGAACCAGAGCCGCCGCGAGCAGACAATCCTCTGCTGAGAATGAAGAATGTTGTGGTTACTCCTCACATCGCCTCTTACACAGATGCCGGTATGGCAGCCATGCAAGCCGGTACCGTGGAGAACATTGTAAACGTGCTGAAGGGTGAACGCCCGCGATGGATTGCCAATCCGGAAGCCTGGCCGGGACGGACCGAGCAGGCTAACGCCTGACGGGGTCCGGGCTGCCAAGTACAGGGCGGCCCAGTCTCCTCAATTCGGCCAATGCGTTCGCGAGCAAATGGCTTTACCAGCGAATGTGACTCTGAACGGGCCCAATGTGTTGGTCAGAGCGCTCCGAGATGGGCCAGTTTCGCCACTCCTCTACGACTGCGATTAACCCCTCAACCGCCGCCTCAAAGATGACCTTCCCCTTTTTCGGAGTTGCTGAAGTCGGATCGCCATGGACACCCAGGCGGGTCCACCGGCCCCAGAAGTCGTTGAATCGAACGGGGTTGGTGTAGATGCTGTCGGAGCTTACAAACCGGCCGCGTACGTCATCGTCCGCTTCGGCCTTATCCATCTGCACGCGTTCGGGCGCCAGGTGGAGATAGAGGGAAGTCTCGAATTCGTCGGCGTGCGCCATAACCTCAGTCTCTTTGATACGGTTGAAGGCCTCCATCGCCAGCCCAAAGTACCCCAGGGCGCCGCAGATTGAGTCGGTTTCCAGAACTGTTTTGCGCGCGACAAGATCGATCAGCGGGGTATTCGAGCCGTGTCCGTTGACCAGGAGAATCTTCTCAAAACCGTGATAGGCAACGCTCTTGGTAATGTTGAGGCAGAAGGCGATGAAGACGTCCGGTTCTATGTGAATTGTGCCGGGAAAGTCTATGTGGTGGAGATTCAGCCCATAGGAGACCGGAGGCAGAACAAGAATGGACTGGGGAGCGCGGCGCCCTGCTTCCAAGCATACCGATTCACACAAAAAGGAGTCTACGTCCAAGGGCAGGTGGCGCCCGTGCTGTTCAGTCGATGCGACGGGAAGGAGGACGACCTTCTGTGCGGCGATGGCATCGTTCATCTCCGCCCAAGTAAGACGGTTGTAGCGGTACTCAGTTAGAGGATCCATTGGCCTGACATCTCAATTCTGTTCATGTTTGAGTAGCCGATTGCGAAAACTGCGCTCTTACACCTACAGATTGAATGAGTGGGAGCTCGGACGTCCGCCGTAGACCCGCAGAACGGGTCATCTCTCACAGGGAATTCCAGGTTCAACGATAGGCTTCGGCCTCGTCGTTGGGCTCGAAGCCAACAACCTCGCGGGCACGTGTGATGTCTCTGTAACTCCATTTGTTCCTGGAGAGGACGTAGAAGATGTCAAATTTAAGCGCCTGCGGCGCCTGTATGCATCTTTCCACCATCTGACTGATATCTCTCTGACTGCACCATACTGAGAACTGCCGGGAATCGGTCGGCCGGTCCTCCCGGTTGACAAGGCCAATCCGCAGGCAGATGATAGAGAGTTCAAAGCTGTCGGAGACCTGCCTTGCCAGAGCTTCGCCCCAGACTTTTGTTGCCCCGTACACGCCAGCGGGGCGAACAGGGGTCTCATGGGTAATCATCGGCCACGGGGCCTTCACACTGTCGTAGTCGCCATTGACGAGCGCACGGTATGGTTGCACCTGTTCCCAGCCGGAGATGGTGGACCCGCTGCTGGCAAAAATGACTCTCGATACGCGTGCCTGGCGAGCGGCTTCAAAGACGTTGTAGACGCCGATCAGGTTGGGATCACGAACACGCTCCCAGGGGTCGCTACCGCGTGCGGAAGCAGCCAGATGGACGACGGTATCCTGTCCTTCGAATGCAGGTCCGATGGCATTGAGGTCGGCGATGTCCGCCTGCACAGTGCGAACGCCTGGCACGAGGCTGCGGTTGAGAGCGGTCAAGTCGTAGTCGCCCTCAAGCCGCTGACGGACCGCGCCGCCAATCAGGCCGCTCATGCCGGTCACCAGAATCCGTTCCGTCATCATTTTGCTCCTGGATGGATACTTTTCGGAGAAATGTAAACGATTGTCAGAGCGAAGATGGGCCTTCGAAGGCATTCCTGCGAAATGTAGGGGGGCACATTTCAGATGTTGCCCTGGAGGTCGAATCAGCCAGGACTCAGACTTCGGTGAGCAAAATACGGCCGCAGGAGGGGCAACTGAGGAGGTCGTCGCTATAGCGAATATTGTTGAGGATTCCAACCGCAACCTGTGTGTGGCAGGCACCGCAGATCTCGTCTTCGAGCAAGGCGACGGCCACACCGTTTTTTCTGCGCCGCAGATGTTCGTACATTTCGAGGTTCTCTTCGGTGAGCATTTCCGCTACCTGCTCGCGCGCCTTCTTCAGATAGAGGAACTCTTTTTTGCGCTGCTCGATCTCAGTCTCCAAGGCATTTTTTCGATTCGTCCACTCCTCTTCAACTTGCACAAGGTTGGTCCGCTTATTCTCCAAAGTCGCCTGAAGCGAATCAACCATCACCAGTCGTTCCACGCTGCGGTTTTCGAGGTCAGTCCGGTGTTCCTTCATTGATTCAATGCTGGACTGCAGGGCTTCGAGTTCTCTTGGATTACTCAGTTCCCCGCTCATCAGGCTGGATTCGGATTCACGTATCCTATCGGTGAGTGATCGCGACTCGAGTTCCAGGTCTTGTTGTTCGGTTCGGGTGCCCTGGAGTTCCTGGTCGATTGAATCGACTTCCTCGCGCAGCAGTTCCAGTTCCTTCGAACCCTCCACGGCTCTATTGAGGAGGAGGATACGTCGTCGAACTTTGTCGTAAAGTGAATCGATTTCGTGCATTTTGAGCAATGCAGCTTTTGCGTTCACGTGATACCCCGTTGAGGCTAGATTCTTCTGTGTGGGCAGCCGAAAGTTGATCCGACAGCCAGCCATTTTCGCGCCGGTGGAGCGTCAACCATTCCTGGTTGTCTGCGGTGAATGCGACACCCTGCACCAGCGTGCCGGCCAGAATCGCGCAAAGTACAAGTTGGACGATCGGGTAAGCCAGGCAGTTGAGGGGAATGATGGCGTTTAGCTTACGCAGATCAGTTCGGTCGAAGAGTGCCCGGACCAGATGGCTTTGCAACCGCAGGAGACCATTTAACTCAGTCTATCATATCACCCCATAGGCTTTCGAAGCAAGGCGGCCTTGGGAACGGGTGCATCCCAGAATTGGGGTGGGGATAGTCTGGCGGGAATTCATGGCTGCGGTGGCAGAAGTTGATTAACGTCTTTTGGCGAGACGCAGTGCAGGCCCCAGGCCTGGCCTCATGATGGAGTCCGTTAGTTGGGCGTGCGAGGGCAGGCACAGGGCCGGCACCCACGTGGATTTGCTGGGACTATCGGGACGTGGTCTGGCTGGACACCTTCGATTAGGCACCTGTTACGAATATCGACA
>JAPPKG010000708.1:0-5179 GCA_026914085.1 Caldilineaceae bacterium
GGTTGCTCCAGCCCCCCAGTTCCTGGCTCAGGCGGATAGGCATGGCATCCATCAGGTGGGTGCGCCCGGTGGTGACGATGCCGTCAACCTCTGCGGCCTTGGCGTCCAGGGCATCCTGCAGATGCTGGAGAGCCGGGAGGAGCTCCTCGACAACGGCGAGATAGGCGCTCAGATGGATGGCTGAGGGAATCACATCGTTGCTGCTTTGCCCCATATTGACGTGATCGTTGGGGTGGACGCTGCGTCCCAGGATCCGGGATGCCAGCGTAGCGATGACTTCATTGGCATTCATGTTTGTGCTGGTGCCGGAGCCGGTCTGGAAGATGTCGAGGGGGAAGTGGGCGTCGTGGGCGCCGTGCGCGACTTCGGTGCAGGCGCTTTGAATTGCCGCGGCCAACTCGGCATCCAGGTGGCCCAGGTCGAGATTGACCTCGGCGGCCGCCCCTTTGATGAGCCCGACTGCGCGGATGAAGTGACGGGGAAAGCGGAGGGGGCTGACAGGGAAGTTGTCGACGGCCCGCTGGGTTTGGGCAGCGTAGAGAGCGTCTTTTGGGACCCTTACCTCGCCCAAGCTGTCATGTTCAATGCGAAATTCCTGACTACTCATAAGAATGTTCTGCTCCATTCGGATGCTTGATCACAGGGATTAACGTTCGCCGCGCATATAGGGCAGACCGAGCGCGGCCGGTGCGCCGAGGCGGCGGCTAACGTTTTCGTAGACGGTAATGAGTGTGAGAACGACGACAGTCAGAAGGTAGGGCATCATGGCCAGCATGGCAGCGGGTATGACCCCGCCCCCGGCTGCCTGCAACCGGAACTGAATTGCGTTGACCCCGCCAAAAATGAGAGCCCCAAGCAGGGCCCGCGCGGGATCCCAGGTGGCGAAGATAACGAGAGCGATGGCGATCCAGCCGCGTCCGCCGGTGAGGTTTTCGGTCCAGCCGGGGGTATAGGCGAGGCTGAGGTGGGCGCCGCCCAGCCCCATGAGCATACCGCCGCCGATGGTGGCCAGATAGCGCGTGCGGGTGACCGAGATGCCCATAGCGTCGGCGGTGTCGGGGTCTTCGCCGACGGCGCGCACGTTGAGGCCAAGCCGGGTGCGGTAGAGCAGGAAGGCGGCGAGGGGGACGGTCAGATACATCAGGTAGACGAGCAGGTCCTGATTGAAGAGGGCCTGGCCAAGCAGGGGGATCTGGCCGAGACCGGGGATTGCGAGTTTGTTGAACTTGGGGCCGACCAGGCCCACGAGCGGCGCGCCTTCCGGGCCGAGGCGCTGGCCGAGAAAGCTGCTGAGGCCGATGCCAAAGAGGGTGAGCGCGAGGCCGCTGACGACCTGATCGGCGCGCAGGGTGACGGACAGGAAGGCGTGGATGGAGGCAAGCGCGCCGCCGACGACGATGGCCGCAAGCGTGCCGAGCAGGAGACTTTCGGTATGAAAGCCGACGGCAAAGGCGCTGACGGCGCCCATGATGAGAATGCCTTCCAACCCGAGATTAAGAACGCCGGCCCTTTCAGTGTAGATTTCACCGACTGCGGCAAAGACAAGCGATGCGCCGGCCTGAATTGTCACCGTCAGGATGGAGATAAGAAGGGCGAGTTCCATTGTCGTTACGCTTTCACATGCGAGTTGTCAGGCGGCGAGTTTCGGTTGCCTTCGCCAGATTGTGTACAGATTCTACCGGTATGGAACGGGAGATTGGGGATGGTCTGCGTTCTATCTAGTCGGCGGGCGTCGGTCCGCCGGAAGCGGGGGCAGGACTGGCCGCAGTGCGGGGCTGCGTACGAATCACGCGCAACCGGTAGTTGATAAAGACGTCGGCGCCGAGTACGAAGAAAAGTATCGAGCCCTGGAGCACGCCTGCGACGGCCGCGGGCAGCCCCATGGTAATCTGCAGCTGATCGCCGCCGGTGCTGAGACCGGCCAGGAGCAGGCTGACGAGCAGGATGGCCCAGGGGTTCAGTTTTGCCAACCAGGCCACGATGATTGCGGTAAAGCCGTCGCCGACAGCGATCCCGTTTTGCAGTCGATGGGCGACGCCGGCGACCTGGCTGAATCCAGCCAACCCGGCAATGCCCCCGCTAACGAACATGACCAGAAGTACGTTGCGGGCGATACTCATTCCGGCGTAGCGGGCGGCGAGGGGGTTCTTGCCAATCACCTTGATCTCCAGTCCCCATTTGGTACGGTCGAGGACGAGCCAGAGCAGGAAGGCGACGAGGACGGCGATAACGAGGCCGTAGTGGACGCGGCCCAGGTCGATGGGGAGGCGGGGCAGCCAGGCGTGCTGGGGGAACTGTGCGCTGCCGGGAAAGCCGAAGCCCTCGGGATCTTTCCAGGAGCCGGTATAGAGATATTGCATCCACAGGATGGCCACATAGTTGAACATGAGCGTTGTGATGATCTCGTTGACCCCCAGGGCGGTTTTGAGAAAGGCAGGGATGAGACCCCAGATGGCGCCGGCCACGAAGGCGGCCACGATCATGGCAGGCAGGAAGGTCCATTGCGGCATTCCACCGATCAGTTCCGGCAGGAAGAGGGCGACCCAGGTGGCGGCAATGACGCCCCACACGAACTGACCTTCGGCGCCGATGTTCCAGAACAGCATGCGAAAGGCGATACCCACGGACAGCCCTGTAAGCATGAGGGGGATGGCGCGCAGAAGGGTCTCGCTGATATGGTAGCGCTGGCCGAAAGCGCCCGCGGCCATGGCGGCATAAGTTTCGAATGGATTTGCGCCAAATATCCAGAGTAAAATGCCGCTGAAGATGAGCGCGAGACCGAGGGCGATCAGGGGGAACAGGAATTCTACGTGGCGGGGACGCCTCAGGCGTCTTTCAAGGATGAGTTGCATAGCGGAGTCTCTTTGTACGCGCTTTACCTGCGCAGAGTTTTTCAGATTGCCATGATTACCCGCGAGCGGGCTGCCGGGCTAGGTGGATTCGGTCTCTTCCACGGGCAGGGAGACGAAGACGGTTGTGCCTTTGTTCACGTCACTGCGCACCCAGATTTCTCCTTGATGGGCTTCGACGATTGTTTTGCTGAGAAAGAGGCCGAGGCCGACGCCGGCCGTTCCGCGGCGGAGACCGCTGTCCACGCGGTAGTAACGTTCGAATATATTCGGGAGTTCTCTTGCCGGAATGCCGATCCCCTCGTCGGCGACGTAGAGTACAAGGCGGCCGGTCGCGCTCTTTTCCTGCGGCAGTTCGTGCCAACCGCCGATGCGAATGACGCCGCCGTCGGGTGAGTATTTGATTGCGTTGCTGAGGAGGTTGGTGAAAACCAGGCGCAGGCGTTCTTCGTCGCCGTAGATGACGGGCAGGTCGGTTGGGAGGTCGAGAGCGATTTCATGGGTGTCGGTCTGAGTGCGGTAGTCCTGCGCCACGCGCTCGAGAAGCCGCCGCACTTGCAGGTGGGTGCGCTCGAGCCGCAGGCCGCCGGCCTGGATGCGGCTGACGTCGAGCAGACTATTGATGAGCGCCTCCAGCCGGTCGGCCTCCTCTTCGATCACTTCCAGGCTCTGCCGGGCGGTTTCGGCATCCCAGGCAGCGTCGGGGCGGGCCAGCGTTTGCGCGTAACCTTTGATCAGCGCCACGGGGGTCTTGAGTTCATGGCTGATGATCGAGGTGAAGGTGGATTTCATCTCCTCCTCTTCGCGGAAACGGGTGATGTCGAGCACGCTGGCGATGATGTTCACGAGCCGCAAGCGCTCGTCCTTGACCGGGATGAAGGTTACGGAGACCGATATCTGGCCCCCTTCGGGCAGGACGATGTCGCCTTCGCATTGGGCGCCGCTTTCGGGCAAGGAGGCCAGGTCGTAATCGGCACTGAACAGGTCTTCACCCTGGAGATTGAGGAGGGGCAGAATCCTTTCGCATTGTCGCCCGACCGCATCGTGAGGGGAGATTCCGGTCATGAGGGAAAGGGGCTGGTTGATGACCTCCACCCGCTTGTTGGGCGCGAGGATCATCATGCCATTGACGCTGTTCTGGACGATCATGGACAGGCGGCTGCGTTCGGTTGTCAGCTGCTGGTAGAGGCGGGCGTTGCGGACGGCGATGGCGGCCTGGTCGGCGAACCCCTGCAGGAACTGCCAGTCCAGCGGAGAAAATGCAGAGTCGCCGCGGAACAGGTAGATTACGCCGAGGAGGTCTTCTTCAAAGAGAAGAGGGAGGCCGATCACCTGGCCCAGTTTATGACCCAACGCCGACTCTACCTCGCGGACGCGGCGTTCCATATCCTGCTGGTAGCTTTCGCCCAGCGAGAATTCGGCGGCGAGGGCGCGCCCGGCGTCCCATTCCTCGACCATGGTCTGGTGGTTTGATTCCTCTTGCGCCAGTTGGTCTTCCGATTGGGGCCAGGATTGGGAGGCTATTCTTAGAAGGGGGCGAAAGGCGGGCAGGAGTTGGCGTGGAATCCCGTAGGATGCGCGGATACGAAAGGGTTCATCTTCCTCCACGGTGCTGCGTCCGTCCGCCAGGGGCACGGCTGCGGTTGGGTCGTCGAGCACGATCATGCCTGCCGGCGCGGCGAGCATTTCGGCCGCGCTTTCGAGTATCAGGCGCAGGAGGCTGGGCAGATCGAGCCGCGAGGTCATGGCGCGCGTGATGCGCAGCAGGTATTCTCGTTGACGCAACTGGTAGGTTGCCATCAGGGCCGGAACGTTCATGGTAAGAAAATAACAGAGCGGGAAAGTAAAGTCAACGATTCGGGGAGAGAGGGAGCGTCGGCGCCGCCCTTTTTGACTCCGGGCCTGCAGTCGCTGTGCCGCAACAAGGTTTTTGGTCCGTATGACGTGAATACAGGCGGGTGTCGGGACTTGGTTGACGGTTATTGCCACGCCGACGACGGCCCCGTAAATGATAGCCATTTCAGAGGCGGTTGAACTCTCTTTTCCGTGTTGGAATACTCCATTTCGGGATGCTGAAGTGTGCATCGCGGATTTGGGGTGGGAACAGTCTGGCAGGGAATCAGTGCCAGCGGTGGCTGGAACTGTTTACCGTCTTTGGGCGAGACGCAGTGCAGGGGCCGGGCCTAGATGTACGGTGGAGTCCGTCAGTTGGGGAGGGTGCGAGGGCAGGCACTTGGCCGGCACGTAAGGGGATCTGATGGGACTGGCGGGACGAGGTCTGGCTGGACACCTTCGATTAGGCACCTGTTACGAATATCGACACCCGGTCG
>JAPPKG010000538.1:0-5156 GCA_026914085.1 Caldilineaceae bacterium
CCGGATTCCGTGTGCGCCCGCCTGGCTCCAGCCGGCCCGGCGACCAGCCCTTGCTTGTGTGTCCGATCACATAGCCGGCACCCTCGAGCATCTCGGTGTAGGTCGCGAACTTGCTTGGTAGCGTACTATGGATGTTGCCGGCTTCCTCAAGTCGCCAGATCGACTGCCCCGTGAGGATCGCGCTCCGCGACGGACCGCATGTAGGCGCGTCGCAGAACGCGTGGGTACAGAGCACGCCGGTGGCGGCGACCTGGTCGAAGGCCGGAGTCTTAACGATCGGATCTCCGGCAGCTCCGGCGTGGGTCCAAGACTGGTCGTCTGATATGCAGAACAAGATATTCGGCCGACTCTCGGTCGAGTTCGATTGTCCGAACAGCTGGACCGACGCGCCGACGCCTAGGCCGGACACGGACGTTCCCAAGAAGTGTCGGCGAGAAAGTCCCGGCGATCGCCTTTGGTGAGACTCGTGATGATCGCGGGATTCCATAGCCAGCCTATTGTCGCCCAACTAGGGGTGGATGGCTGAGGAACTAGCGTCTTCTGGTGAGGCAATACGAAGGCCAAAGTAGTTGTTGCCGACCAAGCAGTCCCGGTCTGCCCTCCGGCCACATTGCTACACGCTCCGCAGGGGGAGCCCTGGGCGCGCGGCCGCACACCGCTAGGCACTGATTCGGCCGCTCAGATTGCTAAAATGATGACTGTTGCGATGGACGGATCTCGCAAGCTGCCTGAACTGGCCGTCTCCGGGCTGATTGCGTTCGAGCCATCCGAGCTGCCTGCGTTCCGGCTGCCTGAACGACCTGTGTTCCAGTTGCCCGAATTGCCGCAGTTCCAGCTACCGGAGCTGCCGCAGTTCCAGCTACCCAAGCCGCCGGAGTTCCAGCTTCCCGAGCTTGACCTCTCCGGGCTGATTGCGTTCGAGCCACCCGAGCTGCCTGCGTTCCAGCTGCCTGAACGACCTGTGTTCCAGCTTCCCGAGCATGATCTGACCGTCACGGCCTTTTCGCTGCTGTCCGGTCTCAACCTCCGCGCGCAATTTGGCTCTCCGCTCCCGGAGCCACCGAGGCCATCTATCGACAGCCGGCGCAGCGAATCTCTAGAGCTCGAGCTCGCCGCAATTGAACCCGCATTTGCAGATCAGTTCCGAGGGGCGAGGCTGCGTAGCAAAGAGCGCGGGCCGGATTGGTTAACGCAGGCGGCCACGTCATATCGAAAGCTCTTCCTAGGCCTGCTCCACACCGCCGCGCCCGACGAACTCGTTTTGCCTTGGGTACATTCCCCAAGGGACCAGCTCGATTGCCGTGGCCATCCTACCCGACCCACGAAGATCGATTGGCTCTGCAGATCTATCCGAGACAAGCGTTACCGCCGATTTGTGAGGATTGAGCTGAGTTTTGCACTCGAGGTCCTTGATCTGCTAAACCAAGCGGTCCACGCCACCGAATTCCCAGAACTCGAAGAGTCGTTTACGTCTGTGGACGCCCGCATGGAATTTGCGATCCGACATATCGCGAAGTCGTTTAGGCGGGGACCCACCTAGGCCACCTCGAATATGTCGGGCTGGTGCTACCTCTGCGGTGGCGCGAAGTTGGAAGCCCAGAGAGCGGTGTGGGTTCCCCGTATGCCTATTGCTAGCGTCTAGGCAGCTTCGTCGGCCTCGCGGATAGCGCGAGTAAGTTTTCCGATGTTGGCGGGCATGCAAAACTGCACGATCGTGTGCAGTGCAAACTAGCGTTGCCGCCAACAGGGGGACGTGCAGGTCGGTTTGCAAGGCGTGCCAAAACAAGCCTACCCGCGCCTTGACCGCGATGCTCTGCGAGAGCAGAACCTCTCCCGGATGTGACTGCGACGCACGTTTCGTAGGCGGTCGGGCCAGCAAGTGCACCGTCGTAGGCCCGCAACAGCGCTGCTTCCCGCTTCCGTTCATTCGGCGACTGCGACTCCAGTTCCGTGCTGCGAGGACCTCTCTGGGAGCATCAGCCTGTTGGATGCATTGTCGGTTCAATTGATGGTGGCTGATGAAATGTTGGCGAAGCACTTGCTTGCACGGTTCGTAAGCCGGTAAAGCCAACAGGTCACTCTAGTGAGCGCTTAGGAAGGCCCCAGACGGATCGCGCCAGGCCTGTAAGTTTGTTCTGGCGTTTCTCGACGGCTGCCTCGTTCCATTCCGTGAAAGAATCAACTTCCCTCACCGCGAGATCGATCTTCGTGTTCGTTCCTACGTGAGGCCGCTCCGAGAGCGCCTTCGTTAGCAGAAGCTGGGAGTGCTTGTAGACCTTCCTCTTCTCCGAATACGCACGGTTTCCTAGCGAGGCGTTGATGGATCCCTCTACGAGGACGAGATTGCCGAGCCGTTCTGCGACATGCGGATCGTCGTATTCGCCGAATTCAGCCGACGCTTTCTCGCTTGGCTGCTGCGGGAAGATGTGCTCGATCTGGAATCCAGTGTATCGGGTTAGCCACTTCGTACCTTCGGTCTCGCCGTACGCACGCAGGTCAACGTACTGGGTAAGCTTGGCGAGAATGTAACGCAGTCGGTACTGCTGTACCAACCCACTATGGAGACGCTGTAGAGCGTCGTCGAAGCGAGGTGCGAGTTCCGATTTGGCAGGCACGAGGCGCTTGGAGACGAACGCTTCGAGATCGTCTTCGCTGGCGATTTTTCGTACCTCCATTGCCCACTGCGCGAAGTTCCGCTCAAATGCGCGCGTCGGTTCCCTGGTAATGACGTAGACGAAGAAAAGGTCCTCTACTTCTCGTGCCAGCCGGTCGAACAGATTCGTCGGGAGGTGACGCCCGGACAGCAGAATGATCAGATGCTGCCGGGCCGCTCTGCCGCCGAGCAGCCGCAAGTTCTCGAGGAAGCGGTTCTTGGCGGCGTCTTGGCCGTGGCCAGCCAGAAAGTTCCCATAGGCCTGAGCGGATGCGTAGAGTTCCTTGGCGAACGTGATGGGATCCCGGGCATAGCCGCAGACACCTTCGTTCTTAGCGAACCAGCTGTATATCTGATCCTCTCGCAGAGCGTCGACGTCGTATCGGCTGAAGATGAAGTAGCGAAGAAACCGAAGTGGCTTCTCCCCCATCTTAAAGATCTGGTCCTGAAGGTTCTTCCAATGGACCTTGAGCTTCTCGAAGTCCTCTCGGCTGGCTTTCATGAAGAGAAGGTTCTTAAGGAGGTCCATTGAGTCTAGCCCGACACCGCGGTCGTTGATGGTCTCGAAGACCTTGAGCGCCTTAGCGACATCCTTAGTCTCGATTCGGATGAGCTTGACCTTGTTGATCAGGTACCCGTAGAAGGCTTTCTGGTTGCCAACATCGTTCTCAAACTCCCCTTGAAGGAAGCCGAGCGCCACGTTGTAGGCGTTCAAGATGTTTTTTGTCGATCGGGTGCTCCCACGCTTGATGCTCGCAGCTGCGCCTTTCGCAATGCGCACGAGGACGTCGCCGCTGTCCTCGTACTGCAGATCGAGTCGGTAGCGGAATTGATCCTGACCGTAAGCGTCTGTCGACGTGGCGGCGATTTGAGGGTCAAGCGCGCCCGGGGGCTGTCCGCCGAGTTTCTCGATGCAGTCTCGAATCGCGCATAGGGTGACAAACAACGTCGTCATACGTTGCTGCCCGTCAATGAGCTCAAGAACATTGTTGCGCCCCGGACACACAACTATGCTCCCGATGAAGTACTCGGGCGCGGTAGCGGCATCGTTGTCGGCGAGCTCCGTATTGATGTCGCTGAGGAACTGCTCAACCTCCTCGGTTTCCCAGACATACTCCCGCTGGTAGTCGGGCACTACATAGAAGGATTGGAATACACCGGCGACATTGATGTCTTCGCTCTCAATCGACTGTTCGATCATAATTTCCATCGACCACTACTGAAGCCTAGATATTCGCATGCTACCAGCCTGCCTCTGTTCATGACCGTCTAAGCCGCGAGGGCCATCCGTTCATATGACACCTTTCGCGGCCAGCGCCTGAACTCCGATGCGGTGTTTCCCGCCACGGGTGACTCTCGCAAAGGTCGTTCTGCATTGCGGCCGCGCCCGCACTGTCCGGGCCGCCGCGCGCTCGTACACAGTGTCTTGATCGCGCCGAGGGTCGGGCATCGGCAAGGCGTAGCGGCGGACTGATTTACCTTGGGGTGAAGTGCCAGGCGACGAACCAGTGCCATGGGGCGGGCCGATACCTCAGGCGGGAAGACCGCGACCGGATGCTTTGCGCTCTCCGAGCGCAGGGCATGGGCGTGGGGAGCCGGGGCAGCTTGCTCCACAGCAGCACCCCCGGCGGCCAATTTGGATCCGTTACCCCAATCTGGGCCAGTGCCGATGACTTGGCCTCCATCCGGGAGGATTCCCGCGAACCCTTCGGTCACGCAAAGAATGTCGCAGCGGGTCTCGTTGAGGATGCCGGAGATGATGCTGCCCTTGGGGCTGCCTGGCCCACGGGGTGCTCGTAGTGCCGAGTCGGATGGTGGGCGGGTCGCTGTCTTGCTTAGTTCGATCGCGTCGATCGCAATCGAACTCGCTCCAACGGATCATAGCGGCCTATAGCGGGTGGCAGTGCAGTCGTCCTCGAAGCACTTGCCTTTCTCGAACTGCCATCCGTGGCTCGTCGGCGTCCGCTAACACGCGCGTTCGTTCGGGATCCAGAGCTTGCCAATATCCCCGCGAACGGTGCCAATGGGTGGAGAGCTGAAAGCCGCTGCCGGAGTTCCCGCTGGAAGCGAGCGTCTCAGATCTCGCCGAGTCGCCGACGGCTATCCCCGAATCGGTCCAGCCGCACACCCATCCGATCCATCAGCGATAGGTACAGGCTGCAAGCGCGTCGGTTGTCGTCTCCGGCACTCAGGTAGTCGAGCACCTGTCCCGGCCTGAGCCCCCCGCCTCGGCCGGCAAGTAGGAACGGCATCTCGTCAGCCTGGTGCCGGTCACCGTCGAATAGGTTCGAGCACCCGATCAGCATCGAAGAATCGAGCAGCGACTTTCCGCCCTCGTCGATTTCGCTGAGCCGGCGCACCAGATAGGCGAACTGTTCGACGTGGAACTGGTTCGTCCGCAGGTACATCGCTTCGAGTTTGGGATCCCTGCCGTTGTGCGTCAGGTCAAGATGCAAGGCCCCTTCGACACCGTCGAGGAATCCGAAGTTCATCTGCGACAGGT
>JAPPKG010000509.1:0-5144 GCA_026914085.1 Caldilineaceae bacterium
GGGGGGGGGGGGGGGGGGGGGGGGGGGGGGGGGGGCGCGCCCCCCCCCCCCCCCCAAAATGGGCGGCCCTACTCGGCCCGACCGCCCAGAACTGCAGTTGTCAGTGGTCAGTGGTCAGTTGTCAGAGACGGCGCTACCTCCGAGTCAGAGTTGATCGCGAGATTGGTGCGGCTTCGCTGCTACCCGAGGCATGGGAAAGTCCGCTTCCACTCTTAGGATGGTGCCTCTTTTTGGGTCCTAACTCCTTACGAGGCTGGTAGGCTATACTTATGGGTGAACAGAGTTCCCACAACAACCAGGAGGCCAGACCCATGTCCGAGTCGCTACGTATTCTTTCGGTCGGCGCGCATCCCGCCGACATTTTCGACCAGTCGGGTGGGACGATGGCACATCACGCGGCGCGGGGCGACTATGTCGGCTGTGTCGTGCTGACGCACGGTGCGCGCGTGCATGACAAGGTCATCAGCGACGAGATGCACCATGCCAGTGAAGTGCCCCCTGCCGACGAACTGCAGTCTCTGATGGCGGAACGGTCCGACGTGAAGGCTGAGGAGGCGCGCCAGGCGTGCAATCTGTTGGGGGTCGAGGACGTATATTTTTTCGGCGCAGATGACGCGGTCTTGCTGGTCACGGACGAGGCTGTCAGGCGTTTGGCGCGGCTCTTTCGCCAGCTGAAACCGGACATTATCCTGACGCATTTCCCCAAGGAGGGCGACGGGCTGACCAACGCGCATGCCATAGCGGGGCAGATCGTGCTTCATGCGATGGCACTGGCAAGCGGCGTGGACCCCGGCGACCGCAATCCCCCGCACAAGGCGGCCCAGGTCTTCTTTTTCGGGACGGGCGCGGCCGCGATACCGCGCAATGTGTGGCAGTCCGAAGGCGGGTACTACAACGACGTCTTTATCGATATCACCGACGTGGTGGACAAGAAGCTGGCTTGCCTTGACTGCCTGGTGAGCCAGGGCTACGGCGGGGCCTACGCGCGCAAGCGCATCGAGACGAGCGACGGCGCGTTCGGGATGTCGGGCGGTGTTGCGTATGCGGAGGGATTTATCTCGCTGAACGCTGAGACCCACTACTATCTGCCGGTGACGGAGCGGGCACTGATCAATGCGCGAGCTTCCGATCACGAACGGATTGAGGAGACTTCCTACCGGGTGCCGGTTGACTGAGGACTTCTGAAACCGAGGAAACTGTCACCTGTCCAAAGCGCAGGCCCGGCTAGCCGCGGCAGAGAAACCCGGTAGTTAACCTCATAGCAGAACTTTGCGTCGATGGAGGAGCCGATCTTGGCATCGCCAACCCAATACGACCTTGATCTGAAGCTGGCGGAGCTGCGTATCAACGGGTACGTTCTTTTCGAAGACCTAATACCGGTCGGGAAGATCGACCGGATCCGGGAGGCGTTTTTGCCCTATCTGGAGCAGGTGCGAAAGCACGGCGAACCGGAGAACGGCGTGATGCTGCATGGACGCAGCGATGACCGGCTCGTCTTTGAAGGGCGGCTGCAGGTGGTCAATCGCTATACGCTGTACGTTCCTTGGGAGCAGCCTTTCGCCGACCCGGAGATTTACGAGAACCCGGTGTTGCTGGATTTTCTGGACCGTTACTGGGGGACTGAGGACTACCGCATCACCTGCTATCATTCCAACAACCCCTACCCGGGCAGCGAGTATCAGCGATGGCATCGGGACGCGGGTATCTCCAAACTGGCGCCCCACGTCGGTCTTGAGGTCTGCCCGCATTTTGGTGTCAAATTTCCCCTGGTGGACACGTATGAGGAAAACGGGAGCTTCGAGATTCTGCCGTGCACGCAGTATCTTGCCGACCCGGAGATGGAGACACGGTACGATGAGATTCTGGAGGCCGGGGACTTCCCGACCCGGCGCCGTCTCAATCTGAAAAAGGGAACACTGTGGATACAGGACCCGCGCACGTTGCACCGCGGCACCCCCAACCGCTCGGACCATGCGCGGCCGGAGCTGGTGATCTGCTACTCGCTGCCCTGGTTCGGTCAACGGGTGCCGATTGAGATGACGCAGGCGGAGTACGACAAGATTTCGGAGAGAGGCCGCAGACTGCATGCTACCTGTCGGGTCGTCTAGGGCTCCTTGGCGCTCTTATTGGCTGAGATATGCAAGGGTAAGACCAGTTTATTTCGCGGAGGGCCGCGGAAAACACCTTTTTTTGGTCCACAGGGAACTTTGAGGGAGAGATCGGGAAACGGCTTCTTGTAAAGAGGAAGAAGGGGGATGCCAGCCATGGAATTCAGCCGCGATCAGTTTCTGGAAGAGGGGTACGTGATTCTGCGGGGCGTCATTCCGCCGCAAGAGCTGGATGGGCTGCGGCGGGCCTATGAAGAGCTGGTCGAACGGCAGAAGGTGATCTGGGCGGGGGAGCGGGGGCCGGATGACCCGCCGGGCGGTGTGTGGGAGACGCACGCCCAGCCCCGACTTAATTTGGGTATGCTGGCCGGCGAGATCGACGCGCAGACGGTCAGTGCGGTCGAGATCTGGCTGCACGAGAACATGCAGGGGGTCAGCAGCCGCTTGCTGGGCGTGGACGACGCGGCTGTGACCGAGATGATGCTGATGTGCAACCCGGTCCGCGACCACGAGACGGGCGGTCATCGGGGCTGGCACCGCGACTTTTATCCGCCGCATACGGCACCGCTGCAGGGATACGCGGACGACATCCTGGAGAACGGGCCGCGGTACGTGCAGTGGAATCTGCCGTTGTACGACGACAACGTTCTCTGGGTCGTGCCCGGCAGCCACAATCGTCTCAACACGGACGAGGAGAACGCGGCGATGAACGCGGATGCACGTACGCCTGTGCCAGGCGCGGTCCAGACTCATCTGGCGGCGGGTGACGGCGCGGCCTATATTCTGCCGCTTCTGCACTGGGGCAGCCGTTATAATGCCAAGATGCGGCGCACGATCCATGGCGGTTTTTCGGAGTACACGACGCACAAGGAGCTACCCTACTTTGAACATCTGTCTCCTGAGTCGCAGGAATCATTCCAGCGCTGGAATGAGCGCAGCACGCGGGCGTTCGAACGGACCGAGGCGGCGCTGCGGGCGGTCGTCGACGGTGACGGCGCCGCGTACAAGGCCGCTCTGGACCGGCTCCATCCGGGACGCGGCGACAAGGGCAGGTTGCTCTCAACAATTTTTCTGAGCAAGAGCGCCAAGCGAATTCATCAGCTCAAGAGCCCGGATTTCGACAGCCTGCCCGAGCAGGAGCGGAATTGGGCGACGGGCATACATCCCATGACCCTCCAGTGGGGCAGGCCGCTGGCCGATCAGTTCAGCGATCAGGAGGCGGACGTCCTGTGGGCGCGCTTCAAGTTCGTCGACGATCTGCTGCAGGCGGAGGAAGACCAGTGGACGCCCGGGTTTCAGGGCGAGGAGACGCGATACTATTTTGACGAGGTGCCGGCTGATCTCAGTGTTGAGGCGTTTCTGGCCACTTTGTGAGACCGGCTTGATCGCCGGCATCGTTCCACATTGTCATACAGGGGAGTTAAACCGTGGGAAGCAGTCCAGTACGAATCGGTTTGATCGGAACAGGAATGGTCGCCCAGGTTATGCATTTGCCGCATCTGTTCGAGTTGCCGGAGCTTTTTGAGGTGGCGGCACTGTGCGACCTGTCTCCCGGCACGGTGCGGGCAGTGGGCGCGAAGTACGGAATCCGGCACACATTTTCCGACTATCGTGAGATGCTGGAACGCGCCGATCTGGATGCGGTGATGGTGCTGACGCAGGACCATGCCCAACCGGCGACGGACGCATTGCGAGCGGGAAAGCATGTCTTCATTGAGAAGCCGATGTGCCACAATCTGGATGAGGCCGATGAACTCCTGGACGCGCAGGCGCAGAGCGGTTGTGTGGCCCAGCTCGGCCATCACAAAATATACGATCCCGGTTATGTGGCAGGGCGAGAGCGCATCCAGCAAATGCAAAGCCCCCATCTTATCCGCCTTTACGACATCAACGGCCCCAACGACCTGTTTCTGGAGCACTATGACATTGTGCGCGTCGATGACGTTGATGTCGCCGAGAAGGAGAGGATGGGGCGGCTCCGCCACGAGGGGCTGCAGCGCGCCATTGGCGACCAACCCGAAGCGGTCATGCGCGCCTACGGCAAGATGCTGGGTCTGTCGATTCACGACATCTATATTCTGGACGGCGCCTTCGGGCTGCCGGAGCGGGTTGTGTCGACGGAGATTTGGGACGGGGGCGGGGCATTTGTCTCGATCCTGGCTTATCCGAACAATCTGCGTTGTATACTGGACACAGCCGCGGTGCTGGACCTGCGCCTCTTCGACGAGAGGATGACCGTTTACGCGCCGGACGGCATTGTTTCGATCGTGTTTCCCAGCCCGTTTCTGAAGAACGCGGCCACGGTGGTCAAGGAGTGGAGGATGGATGGGACAGAGTTCCGCGAGTCGACGATCACTGCTTCATACGAGGAGGCTTTCAAGCTGGAGTTGGTTCATTTTCACGACTGTATCGTGAATGGGGAGACGCCGCGAACGCCTGCCAGTGGGGGCCGTGCGCAGATTGCCTTGTTGATCGATATGATTAAGGCATACAGGCCATAGGGTTCGATGCGGCGCCGGCCGTCGATACAGTTTCTTCTGCCAGCTGTTATCCATTCAATCTACCCTGTCTCCGTCCTGTGTTCACTCCAGGCGGTCCTCCTACACTTCCAAGCACTCTTTATGCAGGCGGCTGCTTGTCCTCTCCCACAAGGTAGTATCATCTCAAGACTACTCTAACCGAATCAGAGGGAACGGCTTGCCCGGCGGGACGCCAATGAGGACGTCAATTCACTTTGCGCGTCTTTGGTTCCGGGCTGAAAGCAGGCTGGCAAGGGTGACTCGCAGATCTGGGGTGGGAACAGTCTGGCGGGAACCAGTGCCAGCGGTGGCTGGCGTTGTTTGCCGCCTATGGGCGAGACGCAGTGCAGGCGGCAGGCCTGGCCGTACGGTGGCGTCCGTCAGTTGGGGCGGGTGCGAGGGCAGGCACGTAAGGGGATCTGATGGGACTGGCGGGACGTGGTCTGGCCGGAAACGTTCGAATAGGCACCTGTTACGAATATCGACACCCGGTCGATGAGGCATGTTGTTGGGGGGG
>JAPPKG010000137.1:0-5133 GCA_026914085.1 Caldilineaceae bacterium
GAGTGTCCCAGCGATGATCGATGAGCATCTCGATGCCGTCGAAGCCTGCCTCAGCTGCAAAAGCAAAGACGCGGTCAATGCTGTAGTTGTACAGGGAACCGGTGGACAGGATGAATCGCATGTCTGTTCTCTGGACAGGTGTCGCTTGCGCCTGACACCAGTATGCAAGACGGCCGTGCCGTCACAGGGGCAGCGTCAAACAGGAACTACCCGCGTCACGAATTGCGTAAATGATGTCGGATGGCGGCCCAGCAACCAGCCCAGGACGTTACCGTTGCCTATAAGTCCGTAGCGGTCGTAGTATCGAAACATAGCGGCCAGAAATCCAGTCGTCTCAGAATGCATTCCGCCGGCATTGGCAGAGCTCTCCCAACTCTCTACTGATCTTTCAACGGCTTCGACTGGTCGCTGCAGTCGATCGGCAAAAGCCCGGGCTATCTCCTCCGAGGAAAGATTCTCGGGTCCGGCCAGCTCGTAAGTCGCTCCTTCATGGCCGGATTCGGTCAGGATGCGTGCAGCGGCCGAGGCAACGTCAGTCAGGTCAACGAGCGCGAAACGGGCCCGAATATTGTAGGGTACCACATACCTGCCCTTCGTCACAATATCATCCAGGTAAGCAACCACGTTTTGCATGTACGCGCAGGGCTGGAGAATTGTGAATGACAGGCCGCCGCGAAAGATCTCCTCTTCCACGCGCAGCTTTTGCCAGTGATGGGGCATCTCTTCTGTCTGCGGGTGAAGTACCGAATGGTAGACGAAGCGCTTGACACCGGCCGTTCGTGCAGCCTCCATCGCCAATCGGCCGACCTCAAGCTCGCGGGGATACATATTGGGGCAGATGAGATAGAGCGCATCGACCCCGAGGCACGCCTCCTTCCACAAGCGCGCATCCGCCAGGTCGCCGGCAACCGTTTCAGTCGCTGGCAGGTCGTGGGCTTGTTCGGAACGTCGCACCCAGGCGCGCGCCGGCCGTCCGGTCTGGGCCAGTGCCTCAAGTACGGCCCTGCCGGTCTTGCCAGCCGCGCCGGTCACCAGGATCATGTGGGGATTATCTCTTCGACAGGAACGGAAAACCCTTCCAAAACAGTAGAGTGGGCAGTTTCCCCTTCACCCCATTTCCCAAGCTGTTCGTAGTTTCCTTCCTTTAAGACATGGATCTCGACTGACCGATTGTGGGGATCGATAATCCAGTATTCCTGCACTCCAGCCTCAGCGTAGAGATCATACTTCAGTCTGCGGTCGTGAGCGGGGTTGGAAGGGGACAGCACTTCAACAACCAGGTCAGGCGCGCCCTGGATGTTGAGTTCGTCGATAATATGGAGACTTTCACGGCGAATGACGACAATGTCAGGCTGCACAGGGTCACCAATTTTATCTGGAAGAATCACGTCAATGGGGGCAACGAATGCTATCCCAATGTCAGAATTCTCAAGAAATCCTTCCAAAAAATAGGATAGACGTGTAATGACTCGCTGGTGCAAAGGCCGCGGCGCCGCCGACATATAGAGTTCTCCCCGGATTACTTCGTAGCGCTTGCCGTCATCTGGGAGAAGGGCATAGTCCTCGTACGTCCACACGCCCCCGGTCGGAAGCTGCACAGTATGTGTCTCATATGTAGCTGTCACCGATTCCCGTACTTTCCGCACTCTTACTATCCTTTTTCAAACGCAAACAGCCGCGTTAAGTGACCGGCAACTTACCAAGTTGCCGGTCACTCGTGACTCTCTGCCTTTCTGATGATCAAGCGACTATTCGCCGCCCTCGATCAGTTCGACTTCGATGGGTGTGTAGCTGTCACCCATCGTGTCGCCATCCAAGAGTTCCAGGGCCGCTTCAGCCAGGTCCGTCCGAAATGCGCCGTCGCTCGGGGCTTCAGAGATGACGCCGCCGTCCACCGACACCTGCACTGTCTGGTCCCACAACGCCTGGTCCATCACCCCGATACCTGCCGGTGAAGGCCAGATCAGCTTATTGATCTCGTTCAACTGCCAGCTCATGTGGCTGTGGCCGAGAGTAGGACCATTGTCCAGAACCACCTGCACGCACGCGTCGAAATTGTCTCGGCAGAACTGCCAGCCCTTGAAACTCGCGGCCAGGAAGCGGATCGCAATATCCTCATTGCCTTCCTCCGCCAACCAGGCTTCGCGGGCGAAGACATGGTCCTGCAACATCGCCGTGCCGACGTCGTTGAAGTCGATGACCACTAGGTCCGAAGGCTGATAGAGTTCACCGGTCTCGGGGTTGACAGCTTCCAACACCTGGGCGTACTCGTTGTAGATCATCGCCTGGGCTGCGTCGAGTTCGCGGTTGAGCAGAGCCAGCATATCGAAGCTCTGCTGAATGATAGTGACATCGTCAGGGTTGTTCGGGTCAATGCCCTCTGCCCGCATCGCCACGAACAACTCATGCTCATTACCGAATCCCCAGGTTCCGACCTTCTTGCCGGCCATGTCGGCGATGGTTTCCACCGGCTCGTCGGCCCAGGAGACCTCCAGGGTGCCGCTGCGTTGGAATACCTGGCCGATATTCACCAAATCTGCACCTTCAGCCCGCGACGCCAGCACCTTGGGTACCCAGGCCAGACCGAACTCCGCTTGACCGGAGGCCACCACCTGCTGGGGCACAATGTCGACCGCGCCTTCAAGAATGGTCACGTCCAGGCATTGCTCCGCATAGAAGCCCTGATCGACGGCGGCAAAATAGCCGGCGAACTGGGACTGGGTCACCCACTGGAGTTGCAGCTTGACCTCCGCCATTTCGGCGCAACCCTCGTCTGCCGGCGCCATCTCCTCGCCGGAATCCGCTGCCGGTGCTGCCGGCACGCAGGCTCCCAAAACAAGGATCAGGAGTACGCACCCGGTCAGCAAAAGTGATGTTCGATTCTTCATGAGATCCTCCCGATGAACTGTGAATTGCGTGAAATCGCTCTGTCTAGGCGCGGAAAGTCGGATGCCAGGGCAGGGCCAAACGTTCCGCAAACAGGATGACGAGATAGATTGTGATTCCAATTAGACAAGCAACGAGAATGGCAGCCCAAGCCGATGCGAAACGGAACAGCGCTGCCTCCTGCGTAATGAAGACGCCCAGAGCAATGCGGGGGCCCCCGAAATACTCGCCCACGATCGCCCCGATCATGGCCAGCGCCCCTGCTACTTTCAAGCCGCTGAACAGTGACGGCAGCGCATTGGGGATCCGTAGTTTGAACAGGATCTCGGAGTCGCTGGCCGCATAAGAATGCATCAGTTCCAGCGAACGGCTATCCACCGAAATCAACCCGCGCAAGGTATTGATCATTATGGGGAAGAAGATCATGACCGTTACGATCGCCATTTTCGAAAACGGATTGTCGATGCCAAACCAGTTGTTCATAATCGGGGCAAAAGCAATGATAGGCATCGAATTTGCCGCGATGGCAAAGGGAAGCAAGGCCTCGCGCGTGGCGCTCCACCGGGTCGTGGCTAGCGCAACCGCGATGCCTGCCAGCGTGCCCATCGCCATTCCCCCCAACGCTTCCTTCAACGTGAACCAGCTGGCTGCCAGGATTGGCGTCAGGTTGCTTCCCCTCAATACCGAGACACTGCGGTCCCCAAGTCCGAACTCCAGCCAGCGCGCCTCCTGCATGGTCGCCCGGACTTCAGGCGTCAGTTCGCCAGACAAAAGTACGATGAAACCGTTATCTAAGGATAGCTCTGCGTCCGAGTCTCCTCGAGAAGCCGAACCGTCGAGTACGACCACCTGAACGAGATTGCCAGCGATCGCCGATGGCTTCGGCAACAGGAACTGCTGGATGTTGAAGGCGGTCACCAGCGCTTCCCACAAGAAGACCAGCACAACGAGAATTATTATCGGCGCCCAGATACGCTGCCTACTCTCGCTCATGCAGGCGCCCTGTTGCTTTCCTGGCCACCTTCGCTGATACGCAGCGCCTCCCTTACCTCTGTCTCCAACTCGAAGAAGCGCACGTTGCTGCGGGTCTCCGCATTTCGCGGCTGGGGCAGATCGATGGCGATATCCGCGGTGATGCGGCCCGGACGGGCGGACATCACGATCACCCTGGTGGAAAGAAAGACGGCTTCAGTGATGCTGTGCGTGACGAAAAGGACTGTCGTGTTGGTCTTTCTCCAGATGTTGAGGAGCTCCAAATTGAGTCGCTCTCGCGTCATCTCGTCGAGCGCACCGAACGGCTCGTCCATCAGCAATATCGAAGGTTCGAAAGAGAGCGCACGCGCGATAGCTACCCTCTGTTGCATGCCGCCGGACAGCTGCCACGGGTAATGTGCGGCGAAGTCAGTCAACTCTACCAGCTCCAACATGGCCTGTGTGCGGCGGTCTTTTTCCGCGCGGCTGAACTGCATCAACTCCAGCGGCAACTGCACATTTTTTGCCACAGTGCGCCAGTCGTAGAGCGTGGCCGCCTGGAAGACGATGCCATAGTCCTGATCGAGCCTGGCTTGGCGCGCGCTCTTCCCGTTTATGGTGGCCATGCCCGAAGTGGGCTGAATCAGGTCGCCCACAACGCGCAAGAGCGTGGACTTTCCGCAACCGGACGGACCGATTAGCGAAATGAAATCATTCTGTTCGATCTGTAGGTCTATTTCCTTGAGCGCGTGGACCTGGTCTGCGGCGCCTTCTCCAAAGATCATATCGACGTTTTCGAGAACGACAACAGGTTCTGTCATGAGTGATCTCAACACGGGAGAGGCGGCTGGAACACGTCTGCGTAATCCGGCCCAGAGGTGGTGTCGATTGTAGCATACGCCAAGAGAGAAGCCAATCATAGAAAGGCTCACCGGTTCGGCCACAACATTTCAAATTGAAGAATATTTTTTGTGTTTAGTAGCACCCGATATCGCAAGGTCTGAAGCCCGGGAGTGACAATGACATCAAGTGGACGGCCCCAATTGGCAAGCGACCTCTCAGTAGCCCGTTTCTCAGACCTCAAGGCTATAGTGGACGACACGTAAACTCCATTCACAACGTCAGATGGCAATTGCCCTTTGAAAATGACAGTCTCTGGGTTTCTCAAATCCTGACCACCTAGCCAAAGTCAGTTCGCGACCCTGAACGAAGCTTTCTCTCTCCTCTCCTCGCATTTGGGCGGTCGGGCCTATTCGGCCCTCCCTTGTGCGGGGG
>JAPPKG010000260.1:0-5133 GCA_026914085.1 Caldilineaceae bacterium
CCCGGCGTCTCCAACCATCACCAGATCGCCGGCTATCACCTCTTCGTCGCCGGCAGATGGCAGCGGCGGGCGATCGGCGGCCAGCGCGATCCCGAAACACTGGATCCCAGCGCCCTGCAGACTGGCTCCGACGTCGACCCCGTCGCGATCGAAGATGCCCAGAACTGGACTGCCTTACCGCCTTCAAACCGCCCGCACAAAGAGGTCGATCTCACGATACAACCCCTGGCGCGCGGCCGCGGCCCCATGCTGCGCGGCGAAGAAGGCACGCCCAAGCCCTTCTACGGCCTCATCTACGCATCCGCAGACAACGGCTACGACCGCGTGCGCATCTGCCGCTCACGCGACGGGGACAGCGCGGTGACTGAACTGGGGATGGGCGATTGGAGCGACTGGTGGCTGGACCAGTTCGAGATCGACGATGAAGAGATCAGCGGCTACGTGCGCATGAAGCTGGTCAACCTCACCGCCGAAGCCGACGCCTTCGAGCTGTTCGTCCCGCAGATCTGGCCGAACAGTGGCTACACGATGCCGTTGGAAGTGGCCGATGAGATCGACCAGCACGTGGGCAACTTCCTGCAAAATCCCGCACGTGACGCCCTGGGCATCATGGACGATGAAACCTACTTCGAGTCGCTCGACTTCCACCACCAGCGCCTCGCCGACGTCGCCGAATACCTCACCACCAGCCGCGAAGATTGGACCATGCTCTTCATCGAGACCCATGCCTCCGACTACACCAGCCACTTCTTCCTCGGCCAAGCCGAAGAGTTCAGCGGCGCCGACGTTGAGACCCAGCAGCGCTGTATCGACGGCGTCGTCCGCACCTACAGCTCTATCGACGATATGATCGGCCGTATCGCCGCCATCGCCGGCGATGATACGCTCATCTGTCTCGTCTCCGATCACGGCGGTACGCCCAACCAGTACCGCGCCATAGAGATCGACGAGGTACTGGAGGAAGCAGGTTTTCTGGTCTATAAGGAAGAAAACGGGAAGCGAACCGTGGACTGGTCACGCACACGCGCCGCCTCAGTAGGCCTTGTGCACGTGTTCATCAATCTGGAAGGCCGCGAGCCCAATGGAATCGTGTCGCCGGACGACTATAAGGACACCCAGCTGGAGATCATCGCCGCGCTGCACGCCTACACCGACCCCGCTACCGGGCGCCACCCATTCGCCCTGGCGCTTACACGCGAGGACGCCGAAATGGTCAACCTCTGGGGTGAAACAACCGGAGACGTGGTCTACGCCCTGCGGCCGGAGTTCGACGGCGCACACGGCAAGCAGCTGCCCTCTGTCAGTTTCGGTATCGCCGGGCAGCACTGCACCTTCGTCCTGGCCGGGCCCGGCGTCAAGGAAGGGCTCGCGCTGCAGGGACAGGTGCGGGTGGTCGATGTGGCCCCAACCCTTTGCTACCTGCTGGGGTTGCCCATGCCGCGCAACGTCGAAGGCGGGGTCGTCTACGAGGCGCTCACCGATCCAGACTGGCACCTCAAGAAGTGAAGCAACTTTGGGGAGGAGGGTGTCCTGTATGCCAAGCCCTCTCCCCGTCCTGGCTTTAGTAGTCTCCCTCGTCGATCTCACCCGCAGGCATCTCGATATCCACGACCTGCCCCTGGTCGTCGATAATGACGCGAAAACCCATCATCCCCAGCCACTGCCGCGACTGCTCGGGGATCGCCTGTCCCACCGCCTGATCGATGTTGTCGATCGAGGACTCCACCGCCGCCTTGGTGAAGATGTCGTCCTTGCCCATCAGGTCCATCATGCCGCTCACCGCCAGCTCTCGGTGCTGGTCCACCTGGCCTTTCAGGAACTCAAGCACCTGCTGGTCAACCAGCGCGGCGTCGATATGGCGCAGAAAGCCATCCTCGTCGACGACGTAGCAGGCGCGCTCGCCCACATGTTTCACCTGCGCCGCGCTGCGGCGTTCATCGAATACAAGCCCCTCAAACATCGCCGAATTTGCCAAGGTACGCTCCGATTTCAATTCTCAGAATCCCTCTGTTGCTCCGGCTGAACTCCTGAGGAATGGCATTTAGCCCCGTCTGTCAGCTTCTACGCCGCGGCAGGCAACAAAGTTTCTCCGCCAACCCCTACATCAACGCCGCCCGGCTCTCAAGAAATTCCCGGCTGCGGCGCACGCTGGCGACCGGCTCTTTGGGCAAGTCGTGCTCAACGACGAATCACCTGGCACCTGCCGCACGGCAGACCGGTATAAGCGCGTCCCAGTCCAGCCTGCCGTAACCTACGTCGGCCAGGCCCATCTGGTCCTCGTTCTCCCCAGCCGGCGCCAGGTCTTTCGCATGTATGTAAGGACAGCGGCCCGCGTACTTCTGCACCAGCTCCAGCGGCTCGGCGTCGCCGTCCGTTATCCAGGCCAGGTCCGGCTCCCAGAACAGATTCTCCGGTTCCGCATTCTCCAGCACCAAATCGATCGCCCGCCCACCGTCGAACGCCTCCATCTCAAATGCATGATTATGGTAGCCCAGCCGCATCCCCTCCGCCCGGCAGCGCTCGCCCAACTCATTGAGCGTCTGCCCGAACGCCCGCCACGCTTCCCCGTTCGCCGCCTCCCGCACTTTGGGATCCGGCATCGGAAGGATGAGATAGTCGTTCCCAATCGCCCGGTGAAACTCGACCGTCCCGGCGAAATCCTCGGCCAGGGACTGGTAAGGCACGTGCGCCGACACCGCCCGCAAGCCGTGCCGGTCCAATACCGCCTTCGCCTCCTCGCCGCTGTGATCGGGCAGAAAGATCAGTTCGACGTCCCTGTATCCCGCCGCGGCCGCCGCGGCAGCCACCTCCTCAAAGCTGTCCGATACGTGCCGCAGGCTGTACAGTTGTACCGCAATCGATAACTTGTCACTGCTCATCCAAATATCTCCCATGTATTCGCACGCCGTAATCGCTCGGAAAGCCCGCTGTAACGCTGGGCTACCATGTCGTTTCTCACGGCCATGCCGATCGCTTTCAGTTGTCCCACCAGCACGACCAGCCGCTTCGCCCGCGTGACGGCCGTGTACAAAAGGTTCCGTTGCAATAACATGTAGTGGCTTGTAAGCAGTGGGATGACCACTGCCGGGAACTCACTGCCCTGGCTCTTGTGTACGCTGACCGCGTAGGCATGCACCAGTTCGTCCAACTCCGAATAATCGTAGCCGACCGAGCGCCCGTCGATTTCGACCGCTACCTGCTGTTCAACTGGGTCGACAACTTTAATATAACCCATATCGCCATTGAACACATCTTTGTCATAATTGTTGCGCATCTGCATCACCCGGTCTCCCGCCCGGTAGATGCTGTCGCCAGAACTGCGTTCGACTCTGTCCGGCCCCGGAGGATTAAGCGCCTGCTGGATCATCCCGTTAAGTGACTTTACTCCGGCCGCGCCGCGATGCATAGGGCTGAGAATCTGAATGTCCTCTGCAGGAATGCCGAATCGCCGCGGGATCCGCTCCTGGACGAGCTCCACGCACAGTTGCGCGGCCCGTTCCGGCTCCTCCGTACGGAACAGAAAGAAATCTTCAGCCTCCACGCTCTCCTCCCCGGCCGACCGCGTCAATACCGGCATCTCACCGCGGTTGATGCGATGGGCGTTCTCGACGATGTAACTGCCCGCCGCCTGCCGAAAGATCCGGTCCAACCGTACCACGGCAGAGTAGGCCCGAAAACCTGACCCGGGAGCGTCCCCGGTCCCTTCGCCCGCCCCCTCAGTCGCCGCGATCACGTCGCGCAGCACGTTACCTGCTCCCACACTCGGCAGCTGGTCCACGTCGCCAACCAGCAGCAGCGACATCTCCGCAGGAATCGCCTTGAGCAGATGATTCATCAGGATCAGGTCCAGCATCGAGGACTCGTCCACGATCAGAAGATCGCCCCTGAGCGGGCTCTCTTCATTACGTTTGAACGACATCCCGGCTGCCGGCTGCACCTGCAACAGCCTGTGCACCGTCTTCGCCGGCCTTCCCGTCGCCTCAGCCAGCCGTTTTGCCGCACGACCGGTCGGCGCGGCCAGGATCGCCTTCGCGTCCGCGTCCTCGCACATTTCAATAATAGTGCGCACGACAGTCGTCTTGCCCGTGCCGGGCCCCCCGGTCAGCACCGTCAGCCGGTTGGTCAGCGCCGTCTGCACCGCCTCCTTTTGCCGCGCAACCAGACGCACACGGCCGCCGTCGTAACCTGCCCTCTCCTCGACCCGCGCAAACCTCCGTTCCCAGTCCATGCCCTGAAACGAAGCCAGCGCACTGGAACTGCGTCCGCCTCCCCACTGCGCCGCGCGAAACGCCCGCATCATCATACTCAACCGGTTGCTTACACCCACTTCACCGTAATACATCGGCGTCAGATAGACCGCCTGCCCGCCCTCCAATAGCGCCTCCGTCTGCTCTGCAGTCGGCTTTTCACCGGCCCTGCGGTCCGCCGGCAGCAAAGGCATCGGCTGCGAGCTCGAAGGCTCGTAGATCCCGGCCACCGCCCAGTGCAGCGCCTCGGCCTCCTCGCCCGGCCCCGACGCAAGCTTTATGCGGTCCCCCCCTTTCAAATGCAGCAGCCCCGCCGACACCTTCTCCTTCCCAACCTTCAGCAACGCATCGGCCTTCCCAATCAGTTCCCCGCTTGGCAGGTAAACATGACCCTCATCCCTGGCCCGGTTGAGCGCATACTCGACACCCGCGGCGACGCGCTGCGGCGCGTCTTCAGCGACGCCCAGGGCCCTGCCTATCCGGTCCGCCGTCAGAAAACCGATGCCGTAAATGTCCTCAGAGAGTCGGTAGGGATTTCGCTGCACCGTCTCGATTGCGCCGTCACCGTAACGCTTGTAGATCTTCCCAGCCAGACCGGTGTTTACACCGTGTCCCTGCAGAAAAATCATGACCTCCTTCACCGCCTTCTTCTCAGCCCAGCCGGCGTTGATCATCTTTACGCGCTTGCGCCCGACCCCGCCTACCTCGGACAGACGCTGCGGTTGGTTGTCGATGACCTCCAGCGTTTCCGCCCCAAAATGGTCGACGATGCGCTTGGCCGTCACCGGTCCCACACCCTTGATCAGTCCGCTGCCCAGAAACTTCTCGATCCCGGCCACCGTCGCCGGCAGCACCGAACGCATGTCGTCAACCAGGAACTGTTTGC
>JAPPKG010000234.1:0-5126 GCA_026914085.1 Caldilineaceae bacterium
CCGCCTCCAAACTCGGCATCATCCAACAGGCCCAGCCCGTCCTTTTCTACGACTCTTGATAGCAGGCACAGAACTGTGAGAGTCCTTTTGCCCTGTCCGCAAGACATTCAGAGCCTCCTTTCCCTCAACGCGGGCACGTGCAAAAGGCCTTCCTGGAAAACATCCGAACTTCAGTCCTTCACGGAAGCGCTCAACTTCCCGTAGACCCCGTTCCGTGCCCGACTGGCCCTTCGCCGCCGCCGGCACCCGCTTCACAGGAAACGAGATCGGTCCTTGTGTCTGCGCGTCCGCCCGCGCCAAAGACTTCCAACTCGTCGGCTAGTGGTAGTATTTTTTCCTGCCGTGAATAGGAGCCTTTCATCTCCTCATTCGGCAACGCCTGGCTGCATCATTCCCGGACAATGGCCAAAATGAAGCGTGTCGGAAGGCACTTTTTTTCCCCATTTTGACATCCAACTGTGCCAGCATATACTGTTTTCATTCTTACCTTGGTCACCCATCACTAGGGTGGACGATGGCAACCACACTCGGCACCCCGCATTCACATGGTTCAGACGCGCGTCGCCTTCGGAGGCGGGCGCAATTCGTTCGCGCCATGGAACGCTCGGTTATCCATCTTGTCCTCTTGATCGGTACCGTCACGATGTTGGTACCCCTCTTCTGGATGATTTCAACCTCTCTCAAGCCGGAGTGGGAGGTCTTCCTCATCCCGCCCAAGTGGATCCCCAGCGAGTTCCAATGGGTCCATTACCGCCAGGCCTTCTTCGACTACTTCAGCTTTCCCCGCTACGGCGCAAACACCATGATCATCACCCTGGGCGTCCTGGTGGGCCGGCTCTTGAGCGCCTCGTTGGTTGCGTTCGGGTTCGCACGCATACGCTTCTTTGGCCGCGATGCCATCTTCATTCTCGTCCTCAGCACGATGATGGTGCCCGGCCAGGTGACCATCATCCCCCTCTACATCCTCTTCCGCGACCTTGACTGGCTGAACACGTACCTGCCCCTGATTGTGCCCGCCTGGTTCGGCGGCGGCGCATTTTTTATCTTCCTGCTGCGCCAGTTTATCTTGACCATCAACCCGGAACTCGACGATGCCGCCCGCATTGACGGCTGCGGTTGGCTCGGAATCTATCTGCGTATCGCTCTGCCCCTGATCAAACCGGCTCTGGCCGCGGTCGCAATCTTCTCTTTCCTTGGAACCTGGAACGACTTCTTCGGTCCCCTCATCTTCCTGCGCAGCCGCGACATGCTGACGCTGGCTGTGGGCCTTCACTTCATGGCCACCGCGGCCTCTTCCTCGGTCCGGCCAAACATGCCCCACCTGATGGCCGGCTCCACGATGTTACTGCTTCCTCCGCTGCTGGTATTCTTCTTCGCCCAACGTTACTTTATCCAGGGGGTCACCTTTTCTGGTATCAAAGGCTAAAGTCAGTCTCTTCTGGCACCTATTTCCACCGGCAAGAGTTCGCAGCAAGAAGAGCATTCGCGATTCATTCTCAAGAAGAAGGAGAAAGTCATGTCGAACCAGAGATTTAGCCGTAGACAGTTCTTGCGCGGTGCCGCCGTCGTCGGAGCCGCTGTCCCTTTCCTGCAAGCATGTGGAGGACCCTCGCCAGATTCGGGAAGCGCTGACGCCGGCGCGGATGATGCCGCCCCCAGCATGGAAAAGACCTCCGTCCGCTATGCACAGGTGATCGGTCCGCTCGACAAACAGGTCGATATGTTCAACGAGCAGAGCGACACCGTTCATGTAGAATTTGAACTCGTCCCCTGGGGCGAACACGCCGATAAACTGCTGATCGATGTCGCCGCCGGCACCGCCCCCGACCTCTGGTTCATCGGCGGCCCCTGGTGGATTCAGATCAAACGCAAAGAAGTCGCCCTCCCTATCACCGAATTCCTCGCTAACGATCCCGATGTGGTGATGGACGACTTTGAATTTCCCGCAGACAGCGACTGGGGCACAGTCGACGGCGAAATATATGGACTCCCTACAAACTCCGTTATCCTGCGCGGGCTTGCCTACAGCGAGGATCGCTTCGAAGAGGCCGGCCTCGACCTGCCCAACGAAGATTGGACTCTGGCCGACATCGCCGAGGTGGGACCGAAACTGAACCGCGGCGACGAGTCCTTCGCAATCACCTCGCCGCTCCTGGCCGCTGACCTCTATCTCACCACCATCTGGCAAAACGGCGGGCAAATCATCAACGAAGACGAATCCAAATGCCTGCTCGACCAGCCGGAAGCCGTCGAAGCCATAGACCAGCTCGTCGCCTGGAGAGAGTTCAGTATGAAGCCTGGCGCAGATCAGGCCTTGGGAGAATTTCCCACCGCCGGCGGCAAGATCGCAATGTGGCCGATGGTCCTTGCCGACTGGGACACGTGGCTCAAACGTACCGCCAACGACACCACCAACCAGTGGATGACCTTTTGGCCGTCAACCTCCAATCCGCCCGCTGTCGATATCTATGCCGGCAGCGTACACATGGAAGCGATCTGGTCTAAATCCGAAAAGATCGACGCCGCATGGGAGTTCTTTATCTGGCGCGCGATCAACCAGGATTCACTCGACTACCAGATTACCCTCTTCCCCATCAACTATCGCATGGAGGCGACCGTCAAGAGCGCCATCACCAACGAACGTCAGGCGGACTTCCTCACGCTTCACCTGCCCATTACCGGGCTCTCCACCGGCGAATACTGGGGCCCCAGCACGACCGAGATCTTGAACGCATTCCGCTCCGAATACGAACTCGCAATCCTGGGCGAGAAAACCACCCAGGAAGCAATGAACGCAGCGACTAAGGCGATTGACGTGATTCTGGAAGACATCTAACCGTCTGACGAGTATGGTCCAGGGGATTGGTGCCTGCAAAAAGTGGTCACCGATCCCCGGCAACACACCATCGCACTACCTACTGAGTCTTCGCAATGGCAACAGCAGTCAGCCAGGCTTCGTCTCCATTTCGCAGAACGCGCCTTTCGCGTACTGCGCTCTTTGAGAATATAGCCGGCTATCTCTTCATCAGTCCCTGGATTGTCGGGTTCCTGGCCTTCGAATTCGGCCCGCTGATCGCGGCGGGCTACCTGGGCCTGACCAGGTACGACATCCTCACACCACCAAACTTTGTCGGCCTTGCAAACTACGACAAAATGTTCACCCGCGACCCCCTGTTCTGGAAAAGCCTGTGGGTCACCGCTGTCTATTCGCTCAGCACCGTCTTCCTCGGCGTGATCCTTGGCGTCGCCCTGGCCGTTCTGTTGAACCAAAAAGTGCGCGGCATGTCACTCTATCGCACCATCTACTACCTCCCTGCGGTGGTATCCGGTGTCGCCGTTGCCTACATGTGGATATGGGTTTTTACGCCTGAAGCCGGAATCGTCAACTACGCTCTGAGCCTCATCGGCATTACCGGGCCCAACTGGCTGTTCAGCACCACCTGGACTCTGCCCGCCTTTGTCGCCATGAGCCTGTGGGCCGTCGGCGGCGGTATGGTCCTTTACTTGGCAGGCCTGCAAGGCGTCCCGACACAGCTCTACGAAGCCGCCTCGCTGGACGGCGCTGGCCGCTGGGCCTCCTTCTGGAACGTCACCCTTCCCATGATCTCCCCCGTCATCTTCTTCAACTTCATCATCGGTATCATCGGCTCGTTCCAGGTCTTTACCAACAGCTTCGTGATCACAAATGGAGGACCCGCAAACTCAACCCTCTTCTTTGTGCTCTACCTCTACCGCCACGCCTTCGAAAACTTCAGGATGGGATACGCCGCCGCCCTGGGCATGATCCTGTTCATTGTGATCATGACGCTAACCGTCATCTCGTTCCGCCTATCGAACCGTCTCGTATACTATGAGGGACGGATCACTTAACCAACACGAATCTGCAAAGTACTGGGCACTACGCTGTGAGTACCGGCTGCCCCGCACTCTGAGCTCTTCAAGCCAATCGCAAAAGGAAGGAACCGAAATATGCTGACTGGCGAGCAAGTAACACACTTTCATGCCTTAGGCTTTGTCAAAGTAGACGGCGCGCTCACGTCGGAAGAGGTCGATGAATTCTCCTGGCGGTTCGACGAAATCATCGCCCGAGGTGAGACCCAGGGCGATAGCTCCGAGGCAGGGGCGCGCATCTTCCCGGACGGGCACCGCGTCATCCTCCCGCTGATCGAGGCCGACCCATACTTCTACAACCTTCTCGATCATCCCAACCTGGCCGCCATCGCCGAAGACCTGCTCGGTGAGGATTGCATCTTCTACGGCAGTTCAGACGGGCAGATCCACGATGGAGATACAAACTGGCATCGCGACGGCGGCTCCCCCGAACCTGCGATCGAGGCCAAGCTGACATTCTATCTGGACGAGGTAGCGCCCGGAAAGGGTTGCCTCAGCTTCATCCCCGGCAGCCACCTGTGGCCCCTCCATTACAACGACCTCGAAAAACAGATCAACGAACGTGTCCTCGGCTATGAGACGCAGGACTTTCCCGGACGCTACGACTTGCCCGCCAACAAGGGAGACGTAATCGCCTTCCAGACGCGCATCTGGCACTCTTCGTGGGGAGGAGGCGCCAACCGGCGTCAGATGGCCTGGATGATGCGCACAGCGCCGCGCATGCAATGGGAAATCGACCACATCGCCAACTTCAACAAGTGGTATTCCGAAAAATGGTCGAAAAAGACCGGTAGGCTCGTCTCCGACCGGCTGTTCGAAACGGCAGACCCGCGGCGAATGAAGAAAATACAACTCCTCAAAGATCTGGGAGCGTGAGCCTGCCCCCTATCCAATCTGGTCTGGGATCTTCCGGTCAATCCCCCGTCTGCGTGCCGTAACAGCTCCCTGAAGGCAGTCCGCCCAATGCTGTCGGCAGGGCGCGCAAAGGATTCTTGAATCGTTCGCTGCCTGTCCTGTGCAGGACGCTCCGACCATCCCCGCACTTAGCAAGTCACAAGAGGCCCCCGGCGCCAATCACCAGGACACACGCAGGCCGGGAGACCCAATCGTATACCTATGGCCGAGACCAAACCATGCCCACTCCGCTATCAAATCTAAGGCAGCCAGAACGCGGCCACTAACCACTGACCACTGACCACTGCAGTTCCGGGCGGTCGGGCCTATTCGGCCCTCCC
>JAPPKG010000029.1:0-5111 GCA_026914085.1 Caldilineaceae bacterium
CGCCGCAGCGAGTGTGTGGCAATATGACCTTGACGACCCGCTGCGACCAGGTTTCCCCCCCCGCCTCCTGGCAGATTCCGCAAATGTGCCAGCGCAGACTAGGCAGGCTAGGCAGCTCCCATATATCCCCAACGTTCACCGCCATGACCATCGAGAGCCCGCTACAGAAATACTGACGGTACATTCCACCCAGACAGAACACACACAGAACATGGCTTAGTAGTCACGTTAAACCTTTGTGGAATGCGCGCAGTCGGTGTAAGGTTGGTCACACGGGCGGCACGCCCAAATCTTGCAAGCACCAGGTGCAACTGATTCGTGGCGAAAGAACCTCTATCTCTTCAGCCATTACAGGCAATCGCAGGACAGGCATATGACTCTCAAAGTCGGAATCGTCGGCGCCCGCGGCATCGGTGAAAGACACGCACGCGCCTATACGCAGGACCCACTCGCCGAACTCGTCGCCGTCTGCGATCTCGTCAAAGAGCGCGCCGACGAGGCCGCACAGATGCACGGCGTGCGCGGCTACACCAGCCTCGCCGAAATGCTGCGCCACGAAGACCTGGACATCGTCGACGTCTCCACCGGCGGCTTCGAAAACGGCAGCTGGCACTTCGAACCGACCATGGAAGCCCTTGAGGCCGGCAAGCACGTGCTCGTGGAAAAACCGATCTCCAATCAGATCGACGAGGCCCGCCAGATGGTCGCCAAGGCCGCCGAGTTGGACCTTTACCTCGGCTGCAATCTCAACCACTACTTTACGCCCCCGGCAGAGAAAGCCCAGGAATACATGGAGCAGGGCCAGATCGGCGAGTCGGTCTACTGCCTGCTCAAAATGGGCTTCGACGGCGGCGAGCACACCTACACCAAAAACAGCGCCCCCAACGTCGCCGGCTTCCCCTACTTCCACGTGAAAGCTTTCCTGGCCCACCCCTTCTCCATCATGCGCCACTTCTGCGGCGACGTAACCCACGTCCAGGCCTTTTTCAACCGGCCCACCTTCCGCGTCGAAGCCGGCGACCCCATGCTCTCGATCACCAGCATCCACCTCCAGTTTGCCAGCGGCGCCGCCGGCTACCTCCTCAGCCAGCGCGGCGACGCCACCTTCGGGCTCGGCGGCTGGTGGAGCATCGAAGTCGCCGGCACCCGCGGCACCTTCTGCATTGAAAACTGCATCGAAAAGATCACATACTGGCCCGCCCCCACTCCCGAAGGAGTTGCCCCGCCCCAGGTCACCCACAGCGGCATCAGCGACTTCGACCAGACCTTTCCCCGCCGTATCCACGCTTTTCTCGAAGACCTAACCAACGAAGTGCCCAAGAGCCAACTGCGGGCTTCAGGCCGCGACGCCCTGGCAACCCTCGAATACACCTGGGCCGCCATCGAATCCTACGAAAACGGAGGCGTGCTCGTCCAACCCCATCCCCTGCCCGACTGCGCTGATTCGTAACCAGCCGCCGCCAGGCTGCACGGCGCGACAGGCCACCGATCACCAGCTGTCAGCCTTGAAAGGAAAGCAAGATCCATGAGCGAAGCCCAAAAAACCGACTACACCTCCCTGGTGCCCCAATTTCTCTTTCCCGATACCTTGCCCGAACAGGAAGCCAGGCTGGAGACCAACTCACTGATGCAGCGCCTGCTCGCCTATCGCAAGCGATATGAGGGCGACCCCCACCGGCCCATCTACCACTACGTCAACCCCGAAAACACGCTCAACGACCCCAACGGCCTCTGCTTCTGGCAGGACCGCTGGCACCTCTTCTACCAGGCCTACCCCCCCGAAGACCCCCGCCAGCACTGGGGCCACGCCGTCAGCGACGACCTCATCCACTGGCGCGACCTCCCCTACGCCATCTACCCCAACCCGGAGGAGTGCTGCTATTCCGGCGCCACATTGGTCGAAGAGGACCGCGTGATCGCCATCTATCACGGCACAAAAGTGGGCAACATGGTCGCCGTCTCGCACGACCCGCTGCTTCTCAACTGGGAAAAGCTCACCGGCGCACCCGTCATACCCATCGCCAGCGAGGACGGCTCGCCTCTCCCCTACAGAGTCTTCGATCCCTGCATCTGGAAGAAAGGCGACCACTATTACGCCCTCTCAGGCGGCACCCTGCCCCACGCAGCCTCCGGCAAGCGCACACGCGCCAACTTCCTCTTCCGCTCGCCCAACCTGGTCGACTGGGACTACCTGCACCCGTTCGTCGAAGGCGACATCTTCACCCTCGTCGGCGACGACGGCGCCTGCCCCTATTTCTGGCCGATCGGCGACCGCCACATTCTCCTCTTCTTCAGCCACATGAGCGGCGGACAGGCCCTGCTGGGCGACTACGACACCGAACGCGACAAGTTTGTCGTCACCTCGCAGCACGACTTCAACTTCGGCGCCTTCGGTCCCGGCGGCGTGCACGCCCCGTCAGCGACGCCCGACGGCAAGGGCGGCGTCTACGTCATCTTCAACATGAACCCGGCCAAACCGACCGCAGGCTGGAACCAGATCATGACGCTCCCCCGCCGCCTTACCCTGCAGGGCACCGACAAGATCGGCCGCGACACCCTCCTTGTCGAACCCGCAGGGGACGTCGAGTCCCTGCGCAGCGAGCACCGCCAAATCACCGACATGGTCCTGCCCGCCAACCAGGAGATCGTCTTGGGGAGCATCAGGGGCAACGCCATCGAGCTGATGGCCGAGATCGAGACCAACGACGCGCCGATGGTCGAGTTGAACGTGCTGCGCTCCCCCGGCAAAGAGGAGTTCACCCGCATCGCCTTCTACCGCGAACGCGGCTTCCGCGACTGGGAGCTCTATCAGGGCTGGCAGCGGGACAAACTGGCCGCCGCCACCGACAGCCTCATCTCTATCGACTCCTCCTACTCCAGCCTCTCGCCCGACGTCCGTTCCCGCGCCCCAGAGACCGGACCCGTCTTCCTCGAAAGAGACGAGCCGCTGCGCCTCCGAGTCTTCGTCGACCGCAGCGTCGTCGAAGTCTTTGTCAACGGCAAGCAGTGTGTGGCCATGCGCGTCTACCCCGACCGCGAGGACAGCGTCGGCGTCTCACTGCGCTCCCAAGGCCAGGAAGCCCGCGTCGTCTCGCTCGAAGCGTGGCAGATGGAGAATATCTACGCATAATCTGCGGCCGTCGCCTATCGATGGCCTCACCGTTCTTTGAAAGGCACTATTAATGCACATGCCAACCCTGTATACCAACATCCTTGGGACCAGCAACTACGTCATAAAGGACAAGACCGAGGGCCTGACCCATGCCGACAGCATGTTGCAGCTGCCCTTTCCCGGCAACTGCATGAACTGGATCCTCGGCCATCTCATGGTCTACCGGATGCAATGCCTCGGCGTTATTGACGGCGTCACCAAGCCCGACGAGGATGAGTTCGGCCTCTACGGCTTCGGCTCCGAACCGATGACCGACTCCGACAAAGCCATCCCGCTCGAAACCCTGCTGGCGCGTCTCGACGATCTCTCCGAGCAGATCGGCGCCGCGCTCGAAAAGATGCCCGAATCCCGCCTGGATGAGATGTTGGACGAAGAGCACAGTGTCACCGTGGGCCAGCGGCTTCACTTCAATCTGGTCTACCACGAGGCCTACCACGTCGGCCAGCTTGAACCCCTGTACGAGTTGGCGCTCAAGAACCGTTCCTGACAGGAATCCGTCGCCGCTGACCTGGATTGCACAAGGAGTCGCAGAAGGAAAACAACATCCATGAGTGCCGAAGGAACCGACAACGCCTCCCTTGTGCCCAAGTACAGTTTCCCCGAGACCCTGGCCGAACAGGAAGCCGCGCTCGAAGCCAACCCCCTGTTGCAGCGGCTGCATGCCTACCGCAAACGCTACGCGGGCGACCCCCACCGGCCCATCTACCACTACGTCAACCCCGAAAACACGCTTAACGACCCCAACGGCCTCTGCTTCTGGCAGGACCGCTGGCATCTCTTCTACCAGGCCTGCCCGCCCGAAGACCCGCGTCAACACTGGGGCCACGCCATCAGCGATGATCTCATCCACTGGCAGGACCTGCCCTACGCCATCTACCCCAATCCGGAGGAACGCTGCTATTCCGGCGCGGCGCTGGTCGAAGAGGACCGCGTGATTGCCATCTATCACGGCACCAAGGTCGGCAACATGGTCGCCGTCTCCCACGATCCGCTGCTGCTCAACTGGGAAAAACTCACCGGCGCGCCCGTCATTCCCAAGGCCAGCGCCGACGGCTCGCCTCTCCCCTACCGCGTCTTCGATCCCTGCATCTGGAAGAAAGGGGACCACTACTACGCCCTTTCCGGCAGCATCCTGCCCCACGCAGCCTCCGGCCGGCGCACGCGCGCCAACTTCCTCTTCCGCTCGCCCAACCTGGTCGACTGGGAATATCTGCACCCGTTTGTGGAAGACGACATCTTCACCCGCATCGGCGACGACGGCGCCTGCCCCTATTTCTGGCCGATCGGCGACCGCCACATCCTCCTCTTCTACAGTCACATGAGCGGCGGACAGGCCCTGCTGGGTGACTACGACACCGAACGCGACAAGTTTGTCGTCACCTCGCACTATGATTTCAACTTCGGTGCTTCCGAACCGGGCGGCGTCCATGCCCCATCGGCAACGCCGGACGGCAAAGGCGGCGTCTATGTCATCTTCAACATGAACCCGGCCAAACCGACCGCAGGCTGGAACCAGATCATGACTCTCCCCCGCCGCCTGACGCTGCAGGGCACCGACAAGATCGGCCGCGACACGCTCCTGGTCGAACCCGCAGGCGACGTCGAATCCCTGCGCAGCGAGCACCGCCAGATCACCGACATGAACCTGCCTGCCAATCAGGAGATCGTCCTGGGAAGCATCAGAGGGAATGCGATCGAGTTGATAGCGGAGATCGAGACCAACGACGCGCCGATGGTCGAGATGAACGTGCTGCGCTCCCCGGGCAAAGAGGAGTACACCCGCATCGCCTTCTACCGTGAGCGCGGCTTCCGCGACTGGGAGCGCTTCGAAGGTGCGCGCCAGGCTAGGCTGACCGCCGCCACCACCAGCCGCAGCGCCACCGAGTCCTCCTCCTTCCCCGTCTACGATCCGCAAGGTCTGTCCGTCGCCGCCACCGAC
>JAPPKG010000627.1:0-5100 GCA_026914085.1 Caldilineaceae bacterium
GCGATAGAAGCCGCTGCATATCCGCATGGCATGACGCTCCTGTCTGCCGTCTTCCCGGAGGCGGTACCGGGCTCCCTACCGGCTCAATTCTACGCTTTCGCCCGAATTGGAACTTTCCACTGCCGCCACAGCCATGCGTATGCTCTCCAGATTATCGCGGCCTGTACATTCCGGCTCGCGCCCCTCTTCCATAGCGCGCAACATCTCACCCATCGAACCCGCGAACCCCTCGTATCCCCACGTGCCCGCGATTTCGTAAGTCTGTACCTGTTCTGGCGAATCCTTCAACGACACGCTCAACTTGGCCGTTCCCATGGGATTGCTGAGCAGCGCGCTCCCCCGCGTGCCATCCAGGAACCACAGATGATCATGCAGAGCGGGCGCCGCAACGATGTTGTTAAAATGCAGAGTCGTCATAATCTGGGACGACGCCTCGTATTCAAAGAGGATCGTATAGATCATCGGGGAGACCGCATTTTGGCCCGGCACCATCGTAGTAGTCGCTTTCACCCGCAGCGGCGTGTGACCGCTGAAGTATCGGCTCAAATCAACATAGTGGATGCCATGATCGACGATGTTGAAATCCTCATGCTCAGCGTACCAGCCATAATCCTGATAAGCCCGATGAAAGTGCGTAACCGCGTAGACATGCCCCAGCACGCCCCGTTCGACCAGAAGTCTCAGCGCCCGATGGGGCGGCGCCCACCGCGCCTGCTGATTGACCATTAGCGTTACCCCCGCGTCGCGGCATATCCCGACAATGCGCTCCGCCTCGCCCAAGCTGGGAGCCAGGGGCTTCTGCGAAAAGATGTGCTTGCCAGCAGCTGCGATCTTCTCGACCAGAGGCAGACGTTGGTAAGCGTGTACCGCCAGATCAACGATCTGCACATCAGGATGCGAAAGCAGTTCATCCGCGTAGGCTGTAACCAAGGGATTGTCGAAATTGGCTGCTATATTGCGCGCCTTCTCAACCGTCTTATCGCAACAAGCCACCACGCGGTAGCCCGCCCTCTTGTAAGCGGGCATCTGCGATCGAAGGACGATGTTGCCGCATCCGATGAAGCCAATGCCATAGCCCAGATCAGAGGGCAGATCGGGCTGGTAGTCACCAGGTTGCAGGTCCGGGAACATGGCTATGATTCTCCTTGGACGTAGCAGAAGGCAATGGTCTTACCAGTCTGCCGCTTCACGCAGTTGCGGCGAAGGAGTACATTAGGAAAGGTGTTCTTCGCGTGCCTTCGCGGATCAATCGGTGCTGTTTATTGCAAGATTCAACCGAGATATATCCCCTACTGTCCTGAATCCGTTCCGTTCGTGTTGAATATGCTCCGTCTCTAAGAAATGTCAACGACTCCTATTTCTTCATTCTGCTTCCTTACGGGCTCAACTTCAACACCCGCCCCCGGTTGTCAATCCCCCCAGCCCGGTCCGACCCACCTAGAACAAACGCCGTCCCCCCGTAACCAACCACAGGCATCCCATGAATCCCCGCCGGCAGCTCCGGCAAAAGCCTCCACGCACCCGACTCCGCGTCATACACCTCCGCGCTGGCCAGAGCCGTCCACGGGCGCGCACCCAGAATCTCGCCGCCCGCAACCACGATGCGGTCGCCTACAACCGCCGCGCCGAACCCGCTGCGCGCCTCGACCATCTCCGGACCGTCCCGCCATGAGCCTGTGACCGGGTCAAATATCTCCACCGTCGCCAGCGCGCCCGTCCCGCCCCAGCGTCCGCCGATGACCCACAACTCGTAGTCGAAAGCCACCGCCGCCACATGCTCGCGCGGCTGCGCCGGACCCGGCAAAACCGCCCACGACTCCTCCGCCGGATCAAACCGAAGCAGTGCCGTCGTACCCCCGGTGCCGCCCACAAGATAAATGAAATCCCCGAGCAACACCGCTTCCCCGCTCATGCGCCGCTCCGGCATCAGACCGGACTCCGTCCACGCGTCGGTCGCCGGATCGTAGACCAGGATCGATGCCGTTGCCTGCCAGCTCAAATCCGGCCCGCCGCCAAAAACATAGATCTTGCCGTCGTAGCCTGTCACCATCATATGGTGCGCCGGTTCCGGCATCGGTGCCAGCGCCGTCCAGCTGTCGCTCGCCGGATCGTACGCCTCAAAACTGGTCAACCCGCCAAACCCGCCCGGAACATAGAAAACTCCATCCACAACCGCCACCCGCATCTCCGAGCGCGCCGTCGGCATCGCCGCACCGCTCTGCCAAATGTCTGCAAGTTCAGGACTCTCAGCCGCTACAGCGGTAGGAGCCTCCGTGGCAGATGGCTCGGCCGGAAGCTGTCCAACCGCACAGGCCCCCAGAAGCAGAACAGCCGCGGCCGTTTGCAAAACAGACACCGCGGCTGCAGGAAATCTTTTCATCGTCCTATCCCCTCACTAGCGCTTCTATCGCCTCTCCCCAAGCTAATAGACGCTCGTCCCCTCCGAACGGCGCGCAGAACTGCACACCCAGCGGTAGACCGCCTTCAGCTTCACCCGTCGGAACCGCCAGCGCCGGCACGCCCGCGTTCGTCCACGGCAGATTCATGATCGGGTTGCCGGTCGAATGTATACCATACGGCGCGGGTCCAGGCGCCGCCGGCGCAATCCACAGATCGGCCCCGTAAGTGAGAAGCGCCTCCTCCATCTTGTGCCGCAATCGCAGTTGGTCCGCGCGTATCCCTTCCCGTTCCTCTTCCGTGACCGTCGCCCCCGTCTCCATGATCTCGTGCATATGCACACTGTAGCGGTCAGAATACGACCTATACCACTCCCTATGCACCTCTGCCACTTCGACAGCAGTCAAACGGCGGTGGCGCACGTTAAGTTCGGCATAGTTCGGGAAAAACGGAACGCGTTCGATGCGGAACCCCGCAGCCTTTAACCTGTCCAGCGTCTTCCCGAAATGCTCCAAACCGGCCTCCTCGGCCTCCTCCAGATAGGGGCCGTCCGGGACTGCCAGCGCCGGCAGACCGTCAGTATGCGCACCCGCGCCGTCATCCCAGCTACCCAACAGCGCTGAGCAGGCCAGCTTCATCGTCGCTACATCCTGGCTGAAAAGACCCGCATGGTCCACAGATTTCGAAAAGAAAAGCATTCCAGCCGTATCGATCCGGTCATAACTGGGCTTGAAGCCAATAATCCCGCAGAACGCCGCCGGCCGTATGACCGAGCCGATCGTCTGCGTGCCCAGCGCCAGCGGAAAAAACCCGGCTGCCACACCCGCGGCCGAACCGCTGCTCGAGCCGCCCGGCGTATGTTCGGGATTATGCGGGTTCCGCGTCGGGCCCGGCTGAAAGTAAGCGAACTCTGTCGTCACAGTCTTGCCCGCGACCAACGCGCCGTTCCATTTCAGGCGCGTCACCACATCTGATTCCACCCCCTCGAACAGCTCCGCCGGCAGTTTGGAACCGGCCTTCGTAGGGAACCCGTCCACGCGAAAAAAGTCCTTCACACCCACAAGCAGCCCGAACAAAGGCGGCCGCTGCGCCGCATCAGGGAAGCGGGCCACCAGCGCTTCGGCCTCCCGCGTCAACCGCTCCCTTCGCCCCGGCTCCGGCAGCAACGCCTGGATAAGTGAGTCCTCAGCGTCGATGCGGTCGCAAATCTCCTGCACGTGCGCAACCAGATCGCTCTCGCCGCTTCGCAGCGCAGCCGGGCTTGGAAATCCTCTTTCAGGCATCAAGTATTCTCCGGTGTCGCCATCATTGATCTTCCTATTCACTACTGCCGTCGGCCCAGCCACTCGATCCAGTCCGCTAGCGCAGAAACGCCTCCACCAGCCCCCCATCCACGTTGAGAATCTGCCCAGTGGTCTTCGCAAGCGCCCCGCTCAACAGCAGATACGCAGCCTCGGCCTGGTCCTCCGGCAGGATCGCCTGCTTCGTCAGCGTCCGCTCAGCATAGAATGCCGCTAAACGGTCCCGCAGCGCCTCCGTCTCCTCCCACTCTTCGAACGGCAGCCCGTACTTCTGCAACCCCGATATGACCCGCTCCCGCGGGAACATCGAGCTGCCCGTCACCACCGTCGCCGGAGCCAGCCCGTTGACCCGCACATTCGGCGCCAACTCGATCGCCAGCTCCCGCACCAGATGGTTGGCCGCCGCCTTGCTCGTGTCATAAGCCAGCGACCCCTTCTTCGCCACCGCCCCGTTCACGCTCGTCGCGATCACCAGCGAGCCCGGCAGCCCCTGCTTCTCCCAGATCTTGCGCGCTTCGTCCGCAACAATATATGCCCCTTTGACGTTCACGTCGAACGTCGTGTCCCACTTCTCATCCGGAATCTGGCCGCTCGCATCCGGTGGATAGTAGTAACCCGCCGTAATAACCAGATGGTCGATGCCGCCGTATGCCAGCAGTGTCTGGTGGAAGAGCGCCTGCACACTGGCCCTGTCGCCCGCATCCACACCCAGCCCAATTGCCGGCCCGCACGCCGAGATGCCCGTACCCGCCACGCCGATTCCGACCCCATATATGCCGGTCAGCTCATCCGCCGTCGCCTGCGCCGCCTCCGCGTTCAGGTCCGCGCACACCACGTGCGCACCCTCCTTCGCCACGCGATGCGCAATCGCCCTCCCGATACCGCTGCCCGCGCCAACCACAACGACCACGCTGCGCGCCAGCTCCTGCTCCGGCGGCATCCGCCGCAGCTTCGCCTCCTCCAGCAACCAGTACTCGATATCGAAGGCCTCCTGCTTCGGCAGCGCAATGTACTTGCTGACAGTCTCCGCGCCCCGCATCACCTCCACCGCGCAGTTGTAGAACTCCGCCGTCACCCGGCTCTCACTCTTATTCTTGCCCCAAGCGATCATGCCCACCCCGGGAATTAGAATCACCGTCGGGTTCGGGTCCCGCATTGCCGGCGAATCCGGATGTTTGTGCGCGTCGTAGTAGTCGGCGTAGTCCTGCCGGTACTCAGCCAGTCCGCTCGCCAACTTCCCCAGCAGCGCCCCCACATCTTTCGTCTCCGGATCCCAGTCCACGTAGAGCGGCTTGATCTTGGTCCGCAGGAAATGATCGGGACAGGAAGTCCCCAACTCCGCCAGCTGGGCCGCGTCATGGCTGTTCACGAAGCGCAATATCGCCTCGTCCGCCTGCACCGT
>JAPPKG010000333.1:0-435 GCA_026914085.1 Caldilineaceae bacterium
AGGTTCTGTTGGAGTGGGCTGCCTTTTGTTGTCTGAATCAGGATTTGCGGGATTTTGATGGATTTTCGGGATGGTGGGCGGCGGGTTGTGTGCTGATGGAGTGGGCTGCCTTTTGTTGTCTGAATCAGGATTCGCGGGATTTTGATGGATTTTCGGGATGGTGGGCGGTGGGATAGGTTCTGTTGGAGTGGGCTGCCCTTTGTTGTCTGAATCAGGATTTGCGGGATGGTTGGAGGGGGAGAGGAAGGGGAGTGGGGGTTGCCAGAAGGCGGAGAAAGGGAGTGGGCGATAGGTTGTACTGGGGAGGGAATGGGTAGGAGGGGTGCGGGGGGGGGGGGGGCGCCCCGCCCCGGGGGGGGGGGGCCCACGCGGGCTGGGGGGAGTGGAGGCCCGCGCATTTGGGGGGGAGGGGTTGGAGTTTTTTTTGTTGGGTGA
>JAPPKG010000333.1:445-5066 GCA_026914085.1 Caldilineaceae bacterium
CCCCCCGGCCCCGCCGGGTCCCCCTCCGGGGGTATTTCGGTGGGGTGTTATTGTTTTTTGGGGGTGGTTTTGGTTTGGGGGGGGGGGGGGGGCAGGCACGAGGCCTGCCCCTGATGGCGAGGGCCTTAACGGCGATGGGGCTAGTCGAGGCCGACGATTTCGCGGCTCAGGGTTACCAGTTTTTTGGCTGTCTCCATGTCCTTTGCGTGGGGGTTCGGGGATTCCAACGGCCAGCCACCGTCGCGGCAGTCTTTGTCGCGATAGAGAACGCTGCTCTGGCTGAAGTAGGCGCCGGAGTGGTTTGGCGCGTCGTCGGAGAGCATGACATGCAGCGATGTCTGCGCGGATTCTTCGTTGCTATCGGTCAAGAATGATCTGAGGGGTAGCATGAGTACCCGCATCGCTCTCATCAGGAGACTATTGCCGCCGAAGTTTGAGCGCGCCCACCCAGGATGAATTGAGGCAGTGGTTACACCGTTCCCTTGCAGGCGGGCGGCGAGCTCGGCGGCGTAAAGCACCAGGGCGATCTTGGCTTCGGCATAGGCGGCGAAGGCGTTGTATTTTCTGCTCTTGTAGTTGAGATCATCAAGGTGCAGTTGGGGTCGATTGGCGGGGCTTCCGGCATGCACGACGGATGAGACCATCCCGATCCGAGACGGGGCGCTACTTTTGAGCAGGTCCAGGAGCAGCTCGGTGAGGAGAAAGTGTCCGAAGTAGCTGACAGCGATCGTCTCCTCGAGCCCATCCGTCGTATAACGAGCAGCGCTTCCCATCACCACCAGACCTGCGTTACAGACCAGTCCGTCGAGCCGGTCGTGTTTGCTGAGAAAGGCGTCAGCGAAGTCACGGACTGACTGCAAGTCGGCCAGATCCAACTTCATCACTTCGCAAGGTCCTTTTAGACGGGCCAAAGACCTGGCCACGCCTTCGCTCGCTTGTACCCTGCGACATGCCATTACGACGTGCGCGCCTTGTTTGACCAGTTGACGCGTAGTCTCAAGACCGACTCCGGAGTTGGCGCCGGTTACGATATACACCCTGCCGCTGACGTCTTTTGCCAGTGTTTCGTCACCGCACCAGCGCACGTTTTTTCTGCCCATTTTTGCCTCTCGTTTCGCTGACTCGGGCCCGCTGACGTTTGTCGGAGGCGGGACCTGCAGGAGCAGACTCTGGCTAAGCCACTAAGGACACGAAGTTTCGGCAAGCGAAATCTGCGTGATCGAGTCAGACCCCGGCCGACGGCGGGGAGATTCGTGCGAGAAACAGCAGAATGTCGATGCCGGGTTTACCTCTCTCAGGGAATCACAGGGCCGAGCACTGTGGCTATGGGCCTTCGTTGCGCCACCAGCGGACTTCGTTGCTGCCGCGTTCGGCGGAGGCGACGATGTCGAGGCGGCCGTTGCCGTTGACGTCGGCGGCGAGGACCATGTTGGCGTTGGTCCAGCCGTCTTTGAGGAGTTGCATGTCCCAGGGGCCGCGGGGGTCGCCGCGGTGTTTGAAGTAGGCGACGCGGCCGGTCTCGTGCCAGGCGGTGGCGACGACCTCAATGTGGCCGTCGTTGTCGAAGTCGGCGGCGATGGCTTCAAAGGCGTTGGGGAATTCCTGGCAGATGATGTGCTTGCGCCATTTGCCGGCGGCGGGGTTGCCGTCGTTTTCGTACCAGACGATCTGGTGGTGTTCGAGGGGGACGCCGGTGGGGTCGTCTGGGGGCAGCATGCCGAGGGCCATGACGACGTCGAGGTCGCCGTCGCCGTCCATGTCGACGGGGTGGCCGTGGATGGGTTGGGGGGCGTCGTCGATGATGTGCTTGATCCAGGGCCGGTTGGGGAGATCGCCGGAGTTTTCGTACCAGATGACCTGATTGGCGATACGTGCGGTGCCGAGGAGGTCGGTCCTGCCGTTGCCGTTGATGTCGGCGGCGTGGACGGCACGGGGTTCGGCGATGTCGTCTTCGAGGATGTGTTTGATCCAGTTGCCGTCGCGATTTTCGTACCAGACGAACTGGTTGCCCTTGCGCCAGGTCGATGCGGCGATATCGAGTTGGCCGTTGCCGGTGAAGTCGGCGACGGCGACGGCGTAGGCGCCGGTGAGGGTGCCTTCGTCGACGTAGCGGGTGCGCCATGAGGCGGCGAGGCGCGGGTCGCCTTCGTATTCGAAGTAGAGCAGGCAGCCGTTGATGTTGTCGATGAAGACGAGTTCGGGGCGGCCGTCGCCGTTGATGTCGACGACCTGGTGGCGTTCGAGCCATTCGGGGGTGCGTTTGTGGATGATGTGTTTGGTGAAGTTGCCGCGGCCATCGTTTTCGAGCCAGTAGAGGCCGACGTCGGTGTCGGGGGTGATGAGGTCGGGAACGCCGTTGCCGGTGAGGTCGTAGGCGGAGATGCCGTAGACGTATTCGTAGCCGTCCTGGGCGAGGTGTTCGGTGAGATTGATGAGGTTGGGCATAGGGTACCTCTGGTGGGCGGTTGGATGTGGTGGGGACAGGTTAGCAGGGTTGGGGGGAGAGGGCAAAGGGGAGTTTTTGGTAGTCAGTTTTTAGTTTTTGGTGAACGGCTGCGTGCTTGAGAGATAGCTTTTTTTGTTGTCTGAATCAGGATTTGCGGGATTTGGATGGATTTTCGGGATTGGTGGGGGTTGCACCAGGCGTGGCTGTTGCAGTAGGCGCAAGCTCTGTTTCTCGCTGCAATTGCGACTAGACGGGAACGGAAACCGACAGTCTGGAGGAATATGGGCCGGGTTCGTCGTCAGCGTTCACGGCACGGACCCTGTACCAGTAGGTGACTCCGGCTGTAACGCCTGAATGCGTGTAGGTGGTGCCGGTCAGAGAGGTTCCGCCAAGCCGTTGCCACGAGAAGAGGATGGCGTCCCAAACAAACAGGTCGTAGCGGGCTGCGCCTGCTATTGCGGACCAGTTGAGTTGCACACCGTTCGCAGTCGCGTTTCCGCTCAGGGTCGGTGCCGTCAGTGCGGTTGATTGTGAAGCCGTAGGCGTGGCGGTAGGTGTAGCGGTAGGTGTAGCGGCTGGCGTGGCGGTAGGTGTGGCAGTGGGCGTCGAAGTGTGTTGCGGGTCCTGATTGGTTGGTGCTTTCGGCGTGGGCGTGACAGTGGGGGTAGCCGTAGGCGTGGCGGTTGGCGTCGAAGTGTGTTGGGGGTTCTGACTGGCTGGTGCGTTCGGCTCAGGTGTGACTGTGGGGGTAGCCGTAGGTGTGGCGGTAGCGGCCGATTCTTCCAGGTAGGCGGTTACAACATAGTCGTAGGCGATAAACTCCACGTCATTGTCTATGTAGCTGGTCGATGTGCCGTCTACCCTGATGGTCTTTTCGTACGGTTCGCCATGGTCATCGTGTGTTCTGGTAATGATGTAGTGGTTTACGGAACCGGTAGCGGGAGGGTCCCAGGTCACGACAATTGAATCTTCTACCCAGTCCCACACCGGAACGATGGTTACCGTCCGCATGATGGGAGCGCCGACCTTGGCGGTTGCGGTTGGTGTAGCTGTCGGTGTGGACGTAGGCGTGAGGGTCTGTGGTTGTGGACCGCCGATGGTTATCGTCGCGTATTGTGACCATGCGCTGGCCTGGCCGGCGGCGTTCACAGTGCGGACGGTGTACCAGTAGACGATACCGTGGACCGCGTCAGTGTGCGTGTAGCTGGTGGCGGTCAGTGTGCCACCGCCAAGCTGCCGCCAGCCGTTGGGACTTTCCCATACAAGCAACTCATAGCCGGCTGCGCCTGGCACAGCGGTCCAACTAAGCTCCACGCCATTCCCCGTCGCGTGTGCGCTCAGCGTCGGTGCCGTCAGTACGGTTGATTGTGAAGCCGTAGGCGTGGCGGTTGGTGTAGCTGTCGGCGCATCCTCCGGTGTGGCTGTAGGCGTGAGAGTCTCTATTTGTGGACCGCTCGTGGTCACCGTCACGTATTCCGACCATACGCTAGTTTGGCCGGCGGTGTTCACAGCGCGGACGGTGTACCAGTAGAGGGTGCCGCCGGCTGCGTCAGTGTGCGTGTAGCTGGTGGCGGTCAGTGTGCTGCCGCCAAGCTGCCGCCAACTGTTGGCGCTGTCCCATACAAACAGCTCATAGCGGGCTGCGCCTGACACAGCGGTCCAACTGAGCTCCACGCCATTCCCCGTCGCGTGTGCGCTCAGCGTCGGTACTGCCGGTGGTGTGAGATAGGCTGTTGGTGAAGCCGTAGGCGTTGCTGTTGACATTATTGTTGACGTTGCTGTTGGTGTCGATGTATGTTGCGGATCCTGACTGGCTGGTGCCTTCGGCGTAGGTGTGAAGGTGGAGGTAGCCGTAGGTGTGGCGGTAGCGGCCGATTCTTGCAGATAGGCGGTCACCACATAGTCATAGGCGATAAACTCCACGTCGTTGTCTATGTAGCTGGTCGATGTACCGTCTACCCTGATGGTCTTTTCGTACGGTTCGCCATGGTCATCGTGTGTTCTGGTAATGATGTAGTGGTTTACGGAACCGGTAGCGGGAGGGTCCCAGGTCACGACAATTGAATCTTCTACCCAGTCCCACGTTGGAACGATGGTCTCTGTCCGTGTGATGGGAGCGCCGCCGACCTTGGAGGTAGCGGTTGGTGTCGCTGTCGGTGTGGGTGTAGGCGTGAG
>JAPPKG010000507.1:0-5061 GCA_026914085.1 Caldilineaceae bacterium
CGTCGGCGAGCAGCTGTTCGGCGCGGTCCATGCGTTCGGCGTTGCCGAAGATCAGCTGTTCGGCGCGGTCCATGCGTTCGGCGTTGCCGGCAGCCAGTTTGCCTGTTTCGGCGACTATCCGGCCAGCTTCTCCGATCGCTTGCAATGCAGAGCGGGCGAGCCGTTCCGTTTGATTCTGCCTATTGGCGATCTCGGCGAGATGCTTCTCTGCTTGATCCAGGCGGTCTGTATTATGCTTGGGGGCGCTCATGGGGGATTCTCCTGTGGGCCGGGCCCGGGACGTGTTGGCGTCGCCGGGCATTTTTTTGTCTCACTCCATTATACCAAGACAGAACGGTCGTTCCAATGCGATTGGCCGGTCAGACGGCTTGGATTTCGTCAAAAAGGGGACTGGTTTCGGGCAATACTGCAGTGGTTAGCGGTCAGTAACTGCAACTTCAACACCTCAACCCGCGAAGGCACGCGAAGGGTCGCGCGAAGGACTTCAACACCCTGATTCGTAGTGCTTATCTAGCTTTACGAAATACGCATGTGGTTCCTCGCGTCTTCGCGGATGGATGTTCACTAACCACTGACCACTGGCGTTTGAAATGCGACAGTTTGTCGTATTTGTGGGGGTGATCAGACGACGGCGACCGTGCGTGGTCGTCGCCGGTCACGCTGCCGTCAGCGAGGCTGCAGAGTTGCGCCGGTGCGGCGCCGGACGCGTGCGCGCCGTAGTCGACTTCCGTTGCAGTGCCCTAATTGGTGTACGTTATGGGTATTGTGACGGTGCGTTCCGGGTCGGCGCTCACGGTGACGGTGACGGTAATTGTGCCGCCCTCGGCTACGGTGTAGCTTGCTTGTGCGTAGGTCACTGTAATCTCGGGTACGTCGTCGTAGTCGATGCCGACGGTCGATTCAGAGTTGGTCCCGGCAGTTACCCTGGCGGGCAGCGCGCCAAATGTCAGCTTGACGCTCTCGTCGTCGTCGTCGATGGTGTCCTGAACGGCGCTGAAGGCGAAGCTTCTCCCGGTTTCGCCTGCGTTGAAGGTCAGGCTCGCGGGCAGCCCCGTGTAGTCGTCCGCGACGGCGCCGCCGTTGTGCGTCACTGAAATCGGGATGGTCAGCGTGCGTTGGGGATCGGCGCTCAGGGCGACTTTGACGATGACGGTGCTTCCTTCGGCTACCGTGTAACTTGCTTGCGCGTAGGTCACTGTAATCTCGGGCACGTCATCGTTGTCGATGTTGACCGTCGATTCAGAGTTGGTCCCGGCACTTACCCTAGCGGGCAGGACGCCGAAGCGAAGAGTAAGGCTCTCGCCGTCGTCATCTACACTGTCGTCGGTGGCTGACACGGTGAAACTTTTGCTTGTTTCCCCGCTATAGAAGGTGACGCTCGGCGGCACGCCGCTGAAGTCTGCGTCGGTTGCGCCGGCGATGGCGACGGCACGGCCATCAGTGTCCTGGCGGAGAAGCACTTCCCGAGCGTTGGGTTGCCGCCCTGCATCTTCGTCGGAGTCCTGGAGGGTTGCGGCGGTTTGGGCGGCAACCGTCAGGCTCGGACTGCCGCTCCAGGGCCCGCTTCTTACGCGATTGCCGCTGCCGTCAAAGTAGCGGGCCCGCACACGCACCTTATACTCGACGCCCGGCTCCAAGTTGAAGACGGTGTAGGAACTGGAAGCGGGAAAAGCGTTGCCGATGCACTCCTGCCAGGAGGGAAACTCTTCGCCGGCTTTGGCCCAGTTGACGCGGTAGTCGCCCGGCGGCGGATCGGCTGCATTCCACGTGACGGTCAGAATGCCCGGCTCACCGCTCGTGAGCGTCAGGCCGGCAATCGAGGCCGCGGCTTGCGTTGTCGGGGTTGGCGTTGCCGTGGGAGTCGAAGCCGGATTGGCTGCCGCTTGCAGGCGCACGAGGTCGCTCCAGGGCCCGCTTCTTACGCGATTGCCGCTGCCGTCAAAGTAGCGGGCCCGCACACGCACCTTATACTCGACGCCCGGCTCCAAGTTGAAGACGGTGTAGGAACTGGAAGCGGGAAAAGCGTTGCCGATGCACTCCTGCCAGGAGGGAAACTCTTCGCCGGCTTTGGCCCAGTTGACGCGGTAGTCGCCCGGCGGCGGATCGACTGCATCCCAGCTGACGGTCAGAATGCCCGGCTCGCCGCTGGTGAGCGTCAGGCCGATGATTGACTCATCCGACGTCCGGGCCTCCACTGAAGGCGCCTGCGACAAGAAAAGCAGGGCGACCCAGGAGGGAAACTCTTCGCCGGCTTTGGCCCAGTTGACGCGGTAGTGGCCCGGCGGCGGATCGGCTACATTCCATGTGACGGTCAGGATGCCCGGCTCTTCACTGGCGACCGTTAAGCCGGTGTTCGACTCATCCGACGTCCGGGCCTCCACTGAAAGCGCCTGCGGCAAGAAAAGCAGGGCGACAAGACCCAAAGCAACTCCCATTGCGGTAATTGGCAGGCGCAGGTTGGTCGTCTTCATAATCTTGGCATTAAGCAGGGTCTTAAGCTAATGTAAATCCCATTTGACACCAAGACTTTTCGAGCGGATCAGTCGATGGTATCGCCTCAGTCAAGTCTGCATTTACGCAATACGAGATACGCATTACGTAACACGCAAAAAAGCAGGTTCTCAAATTGAACTCACATTAGTTGTGAAAGGCCAACTGATTGATTATCAGATAGTCAGGTGCGCCCAAGAGGCGGTTGATATAGATGCAGGGGGTATGTGCAGTCAGCTTAGTGTAGAGTCGAGCACGCAAGCCCCAGAGAGTATGGGCGCGGTTGGTTTCAAACGAGAATTGTGCTTCGAGTTGACTGGTGACTGTTTCGATCATTTGGCGGACCGAGTCGTAGAGGCGAGAGACGCGTGCCGGGAGCTGTTTTTTCCGGTCTTTGCGCGGTTTGGTGAGCAGGCAGATGCGATTGTAATGCCAGAGGTCCTCAGCTGCCGGTGCGCTGACGTAGGCCTTGTCACCGATGACGATGCGGTTTTTGTGTCCTGCAAGGAGTTCGCGGCCGACAGCCAAGTCAAGCTGGCTCGCCGGCGCTAACTCAAAGTCGATAATGAGGCCACCCAATGTGATCAGCATATGCAGCTTATAACCGAAGATCATCACCTTCCTGGAGGGAACTGGCCCACAATCGGCCCCCCAATCGGACCATCTGATGCGCGATTGCGGCGCCAGATGGGATTTAACCACAGGGACGGGCAGGCTATCGACAACACAATGCTCGTCCCGGTAGAGCTCCGTCCCGGCCAACATCATGCGTCGCATCTCGTTGACGACCCCAGCCGGCGCTGCCTGGGGGGCGCCGGGGGTCACTCGTCGTCCGGGTCGATATAGATGCCGGAGCCGATTACGGCCCTCTGCTCCGAGTTGGGCACCGGGAAGCTCACGGCGTAGCCGAGCTTCGGCGAACCGGTCTCCTCGTCTCCTCGGATGGCCGGGTTGTCGTAGTGATACCGTAAAAACTTTCGACCTTCGCGGCGTGCGCCTCCGATCAGCTCCTCCGCAAACCTCACCCCTTTGGAGTCCGTCCTCGTCATGTCCGTGGTCTGACCTTCGCGAAACGGTTCGGACCCGTGAAACAGGGTGACGCCACCGCCACTCACGACATACAGGTAGATTGAGCCCGACTTCCAGTCCCCTCCTTCCACCCGGAAGGCGTTTCTGACCCCCACGAAGGAGCTAACGCCCGCGGTCATGACGGCCTCCTGGTAGATCTCGGCGGCCGCTTCCACAAATGCGATGAGTGTCTCCCGGTCCACCACTTCCGACGCCGTGACCGCGGGCTTCGGGAGATCCGCGATCTGGATTTGGACATGGGAGACGTCCTGCGAGTAGCCGCCGACCAGCACGAATCGTGTTCCGGTAATCCCGGAGGTGTATTCGACAGCGTATGCCGTCTTCGGCCCGTCGTCGTAGTATTCGACGAAACCGCCGCCTTGGGCTGCGGCCGCGAAGAGTTCCCTGACGACGTTTGTACCGCGTTCGTCTTCGACGCCCAACAGGTTCTTGTTTTCCGCGTCACGGTCGTTCCCGTGAGTGAACACGTCTCCGTTCTTGAAGAAGAGGATGAGGAACGTCGAGCCGGATTTCCAGTCGCCCTCCGTTTTCAGCCTCTCTCTGAGCTTCGCTGCTTCATTCAATTCTGTAATCGCTTCGATATGCGCCTTCGCTCTGAGGACCCAGGCCTTGAGGCTTTCAGGGTCCGTCGCCTGGGCGGCGGTTACCTGGCCCATGGCGGGTTCAGCGTCGTCGACGGGGGGTATGGGCCGGCAGGCCGCCAGGGCTATCCCTAACGACGCGGCAGTTGCGGTCTTGACGAAAAAGCGTCGGGAAACTACATGGTTTGTCACTGTTTCTCTCCTCAAGGTGGCGGAGCAGGCGTTCCGGTGGTGCGCCGGCGTGAATTTCGTCAACGACTCCATTGAGTCGATTTGGGGGCGACGGCAATCGAGGCGTCGGGATAGTTTCCCATCCAAGGTCGATTGACGGCCCCGGTGGCTGGCGTCGCCTCGAGCACAGGGTAGATGCGACGGGCAAGTATGCCTTGTTCCGGCGCTCCATGAAGCAGTAGCCGGAAGTCGGCCCGCAAGCGAGCGGGGATGCCGTATTTGAAGGACGGAGGGAGCGAGGCTAAACAGACCGCGAAAGGCGGGCAGACTCAGGTTTCCGCCTACTCCGGGTTCAGTTGTTGGGTCCTGATTGGGAAGGGCCCCTTGGCCGCATGTACTACCTGGCGCTGGATTGATTGCACGCGCCGCAGGCCAAGGAAGGGGTGAGTTCTTCCATCCAGTCTTGACTTGGGAAGCGCGTAACTATGGCAGGCGGCAGTGTAAGTGAGGAGCCCGGGAAAGACAAATTCCGGGTCGGGGCGATTGCATCCGGAATGGGTCAAAGCATTGAAATGTTTCAGAATCCCTTTTCGTATCGGGGTCAGACATGGAGATGTGTTCGGATAGCGGCACGCGGCCTGGGGGAACCCTTTCGAATGGGCACCTTTCACTAACATCGACACCAGGTCGGCGAGGCATGTTGTTGGCCGGGGGCGTTGGGGGGGGGGGG
>JAPPKG010000099.1:0-5042 GCA_026914085.1 Caldilineaceae bacterium
TCCCCTACCGCTGGTATGAACGTCCCCGCAATGTCGTCGCCGAGACGGTCTGTCAGCCGAGCGGCTTGCAGCCCTCGGACGACTGCCAGCGCCAGAGGGTTGAGCTGTTCATCGCCGGCACTGAGCCAAAGGTCGTCGACAACTTGTGGCAGCCCTTCGACATCGACAAACGTAATGGACTCCTCGCCAGGGCCTCCACACCGGAAGAGGAGCGGGACACCAAGATCTTTCTCATACTCCCGCCTGAAGCCGAAGATTGGGTTATCGGCAGCGGCATTGAACAGCCGCCCCAGGGCCAGAGTCCGGAGGACTTCATCGATTTCGATCCGGATGTTGCCATCACCTTCCCCCCGCCCGGCGGCTACATAGGCGGCCTGGTCGAGATTCTCGGCAACGCCCGCGGGGGAAACTTTGCCAACTATCGCCTCGAATTCGGAAACGGCCTCGCACCTGCACAGTGGACACAGATCGGCCCGGAACACGGGCAGCAGCACGCAAACGGCCTGTTGGAGGTGTTCAATACCGAAGGACTTGAAGAAGGACAGTATACGCTGCGGCTGACGGTCAGGTATCATGACGGCAACGTGCGCACCTGGGACGCTCCCATCACCATCGACAATACGCCGCCGACCGTGGAGATCAGCGATCCGGAATCGGACGCTCTCTACGTGATGAACGAGGATGAGCAGATCAACATCAACGCCCTCGTCAACGACGAATGGGCGATGGACCGCGTCGAGTTTGCCATCGACGGGACCTGGTTCATTACGCGTACTGTTGCCCCCTACAACGAGCGCTGGCCGCTTGAGCTTCGCTATGAAGAGGTCGAGTCACCCGAAACGCAGAACTGGCCCGCATTTCAATCGGACGACGAAGACATCCGTCCCGGCCGGATCCGTGAATTTGAAGACGGATTTGCCGCGATCTACTCTGGCAGCGGCACCTATCTGGAGCGGCATCTCATCAAGGTGCGCGCCTTCGACCGCGCCGGCAATGAAACCGAAAGCGAGGAAGTGCGGGTCTACGTCCGACAACCCCTGCCTGACCGGTGACCGGGGCGAACGCCGGCTGTTCGCCATAGCAGATTGCAGATAGTCGCAGCAATGCCGAAGATCCTTATTACCAATGACGATAGCATTCACGCAGAGAGCATTCGCGTTCTGGCGAAGGCGCTCGATGATCTGGGGAGCATTACCGTCGTTGCTCCTGAGCGAAACTGGAGCGCGGCCGGGCACCCGAAGACGCTGCACAAGCCATTGCGCATCGCGCCGATCACCTGGCCGGACGGCCGTCGCGTCTATGCCTGCAGCGGCGCCCCCTCCGACTGCGTGGCCTTGGCAATTCTCGGCGCGCCGCACGCGCCGGACAGCTCATCCACCCAACTGGCCGCGGGTGAACCGAGAGACGGTTACGACCTGGTCGTGAGCGGCGTCAACGACAGTTTTAACCTCGGCTGCGACGTTCTCTACAGCGGCACAGTAGCCGCGGCGCTGGAGTCGCTGGTGATGGGCGTACCGTCCCTTGCATTCAGCACCGGGCCCGTGGAAGGTTTCGAGATCGCCGATGTCGACGCCTGGCAGAATGCTGCCCGCTATGCCCGCACCCTGGCGGCAGCCGCGCTCGACCGGCCGCTCCCCCCGCAGACTATGCTCAATGTCAACGTGCCCCGACGTCCCGCCGATCAGATTCACGGCCTGCGCTATACGTTCTTGGGAAGGCGCATCTACGGGGATGTACTGGTCGCCCGCGACGATCCGTGGGGCAAGCCATACTACTGGTTCGGGGGCGAAGTCCCAACCGGAATCGCCGACGCCGGCAGTGACTTTGGCGCTATCGAAAGCGGATATGTCAGCATCTCCCCGCTTGGCATCGATCTCACACGGCATGAAGTCCTGGCCGACCTGACCGAGGGCGCCTGGCCGCTACCCCATTAGACGCGGCCAGGAAATCACAGAGGCAGCCATCAGGTCCTTCGCATGTACACTTTCGCAAGGGCAACTATTCTAGTGTGCGGCGTATCGGAACGCTTCCGGCTGCGACAAGCCTGAAACGTTCCGGCTGCAGTCTGCATTTGGCGTCGCTTTCGGGGGCGACGCAGGAGTTTTCGATTTGTCACGGATGGTGTACACACCGCCTTCAGATGGGTCCCGGTGGCAGGGCCTGGCTGCTCTCTGCTGGCTGCTCCTGAGCGATGCAGTCCTGCTGGCCTGGGTGGCGCTGAAACCGGTCGGCTGGGGGAGTTTCCTGCTCCTTCTGGTCTTTCTCGCCACGCTGCCTGTCATTGTCCATCTGACGACGCGTACTTGGGGCGCCTTCAACCTGGAGTACTGGCTTGACCGCAACGCCCTCAGAGTCCGCTGGGCCGGCACCCGCCAGGTCATCCCGCTTCACAGCATACGCCGCATCGTCGAAGGCGTTGGCGAGATTTCCTCGCGGCCCTCTTTGCTGGACTGGCCGTCCCCCTATGTACGTATCGTAGAAGGAGGAGAAGGGCGTAAGCTGGTGCGCTTGGCCAGCGTTCCCCTCGACCAATGTCTGCTCATCGAGACCGACGGCGGCATCTTTGCAGTCTCCCCGGATGACCCGGGCGGCTTTCTGGAAGAACTGCAAGCCCTGAACCGCCTCGGTCTGTCGCGCACGTTGCCCATGGAGCGCGAGCAGCCCACCAACTACTATGCACTGGCGACCGAGTCGGCTGCGGGACGCTGGCTGCTCCTGGCCGGGCTGATCGGCTGTCTCGCCCTATTTGGCTATCTCATGATCCGGTTCCCGGATTTGCCGGAAGCGCTCGTGTTTCATTACAATCGGCAAGGTGTGCCCGACAGCATCAGGCCCAAGAACGCACTATTTTTGCTTCCTGTCATCGGCCTCCTGACATATGTGACCAATACGCTGGCAGGCCTGTGGATGAAGCTTCAAGGTCAACACTCCGGCGCCTACCTGTTTTGGACCGGTTCGTTGCTTGTACAAGCCCTTTCGCTTCTGGCTCTCCTGAGCCTGACAGCCTGACCCGAGTTGAATCGCTGTGCCCGGCGAAACCTCTGCAGGTGAACTACAAATAGGAATTCCCGATTCGCCCGACCCGTCACACGGAAACTTCACGGACCACAGCCAAACGGTTTTCGTCGCGACCCAATCGGCCGAGGAGTACTCCGTGTCGCGCCCTTTCCTGACTATCATTATTCCCGCCTATAACGAAGCCCAGCGTCTTCCCGATTCCCTCACAAAGATCGCCGAATATCTGCGGAGTCAGCCATTTGCGACTGAGATTCTGGTGGTGGAAAACCGTTCGACCGACGAGACCAGCGCTGTCGTGCATGACTTTAAGACCAAGGTCACAGCTTCAGATCCGTTTACGCTGGATCTACTGCACAGTGCACCGGGGAAGGGTGCAGCTGTGAAGAAGGGAATGCTCGTAGGCAAGGGAGACTACCTGTTTATCTGCGACGCCGACCTTTCAATGCCCATCGAGGAGGTCGCGAAATTTCTGCCGCCGCAACTGGATCCGGATGGATTTGACATCGCCATCGCCAGCCGCGAAATAACGGGCGCGGTACGTTACAACGAGCCCTTCTATCGCCATCTGATGGGGCGCGTGTTTAACCACGTAGTGCAGAAGCTGATCGTGCCGGGGATCGAGGACACGCAGTGCGGCTTTAAGATGTTTACCCGCGAGGCGGCTGCCCAAGTCTTCCCGCACCAGACTATCGACGGCTGGGGTTTCGACCCCGAAATCCTGTACATAAGCCGCATCCGCGGCCTGAACCTTGTCGAAGTGCCGATCAACTGGTATTACATGGCTGAAAGCCGCATCAATCCCCTTCTCGATACGATCAATATGGTGCGCGAAGTCCTGCGAATCCGGCTGAATGGCGTGCGCGGGATCTATGAACAGGTTCCCAAGACGTCGGAGTAGCTGCGCCTCCTCTCATCTCAATGCCGGCCCCGCCCATTTGCCTGAACCAGCCTCGCTTCTACGAACCTTCATTGTCTGGCATCTTTCGTCACGAAGTTGAAGACGGGTCAAACTCCATACTTGCCAGCCATATCTGCACGCCGTTGGCAACGAAATGGGCGACGAGCGGTGTGAGAAGACTCTGATGCCAGACAAACATAAGACCGAATATCGCGCCGGCCGTCCCCGCGCCCACGATGCCCCACGCTCCCTGCGGACTGTGGAGAAGACCGAATACCACACTGAAGCCTATGATCAACCAGGCCGTCGGCAGCAGGGGAGATAGCCCGCCGATCAGCAGGCTGCGAAACAGAACCTCCTCGAACAGTACGCTCAATAGCAGGGCGAAGGGCAGCAAGCCCGCCTCCTTCCGACTGCGAGGGACAACAAGCGCCATTATCGAGCGGTAAAACCTGGTATCGGTATAGCGGGTTACAAACCGCCCCATCCCCGCGAACAGCAGAGCCAGTCCCAGGCCGGCCAGCGCGCCCGTCACTATCTGGGACCCGGCGTCGGGAATCTGCCACCCCAGCGTCTCCGGCGGCAGACCGCTGCCCCTGCCCAGCAGCAAGCAAATTACCAGAATGATACCCCGGAGAACGTTCTCAGCCGGGAGCAGCAGCAGGTTCACTTGCGGCTGCCAGTTGCGTAGTAGGCGCGCCGTTGTGTACGAGCCGTAGCCCACTATCGCGGTGATGAGCAGAGTAAGCCCTGCAAAAAGTGCATAGCGCCAGTCCATGAACTTAGTGTAGGTTAATGTCGGCGATGCATTCAAATGCAGACATCACCAGGTCAGCATCCCACGAGCCCTGGCAGCCCGCCAAGGGGGGACGGTCCAAATGCAGCTTCGCACCTGACCTGACGGGGCCCGCAACCGTCTACCCCTTTGCCTGATGCGCGCGGTGCATCCCAATGTCAGGGCGAACTTTCGTCCCTCTCAGGAGCCACCCAATCCATGGTCAGTTCCCATTCCAGTTTCCGCCAGGATGATCTCCGTCTCTGACCACTGACCACTGACAACTGGCCACTGCTTTTCTGGGCGGTCGGGCCTATTCGGCCCTCCCTTGTGCGGGGGCTCCGCCCCCGC
>JAPPKG010000384.1:0-5030 GCA_026914085.1 Caldilineaceae bacterium
GCGGGGGCGGAGCCCCCGCACAAGGGAGGGCCGAATAGGCCCGACCGCCCAGAAATGCAGTGGTCAGTAGTTAGTGGCATGACAACTGGTTGGGATGGGAGTGAGGACTGGTTCCGTCAGGCGACCGGATTCAGTTTCCCTTCATAGAGAAGAGCGTCTCGTTTTGTCGCCCGGAACCTGGGCGTTTCGCCGTTCAATACGGCGATGGCATCCTTGCAGGCATCGGTGAGACAGCGGCGATGGCAGAACTCAGTACCGCCGGCGATATGGGGCGTCGCCAGCACGTTCGGATGGCGCCGGAACCAGGCATCTTCGGGCGGGGGTTCAGGGGCAAACACGTCGACAGCGGCCGCGATCTCGCCGGCTTCGATCCGTTCCCACAAGGCCTGCTGTTCAACCACCGCCATGCGCGTCACCAGGACAAACAGGGCGCCCTTGGGCAGGGCAAAGATCACATCGCGGTTGATGACTTCCAGCGTTGTCGGTATCGGCGGCAGACCGACGACGAAGATTTCGGATTGCTGCGCCAGTTCAACGAGAGAATTCGCCCGCTTGACGCCGTACTGGGCAAACACGTTGTCAGAGACAAAGGGGTCATAGACCCGAACGTCACATCTGAAGGGCGCAATCAGTTCGGCGTAGCGGCGATTGATACTGCCCAGCCCCGCCAGACCCACCCGCCGGCCGGTCAGATCACCGTAGACAAAGCCCGGTCTAACCCAGGAGTCGAAGGGGTGTGTCTGCCAGCCCCCTTCCCGCACCAGATACATCGATGCCGGGATATCGCGGACCAGATTCAGCGTCATCGCCAGCGCAAACTCTGCGACCGACGGCGTCATACTGCGTGACGTATCGATAAGCGTGATGCCGCACGAATCCAGAAGGTCGAAATCGACCCAGCCGGCGAAGCGGTTGTCAAAGGTCCCGGCGAACACCTTGAGGTTTTTCGCCTGACGCCAGTGCTCGGGTTGCATCGCCGGTCGATGCCAGCAACCAATCACCGCGGCATCCACCTCCTTAAGAAGGGCAAGAAACTGTTCGAAAGCGGCCTGCTCCTGCCCTCTTCGTATCGTAACGATCTCTACTTGACCGTGTTCACGAAGCATGGCACATCCCTCACTGTGGAAATTACTGGCAATGTGGAGCTTTTCATGGAGTAACACAGCATAACGCATCGGGCATGTCCTCCTGACAACAGTGCGATGGCTTTCAGGCAAAAGCGAGTCCCGGCAGTGCGTAAGAGTCGAGGGCGCAGTGTTCAAAGTGAAATGAGATCACAGCGGGCGTACTGTACAGGTGCGCACCGCCCATGTCAATCTGCTCTGGGCTATTCGGTGGGTCTGTCCCATGTAGCGACGTCCCTTACTCGTCAGGCCGGGTCGATTTATGCCGTTTGACAGCCCCTATCGGCAGGGCTAAACTGTCGCGCGACGCGGTCATTCTTCTGTGTGCGTTTTCAGCCCGCCTACATTCGTGGCGACTTGAAGGCTGATACCATGCCTCCCCCCGACAGGTAGTCCCCCTACATGTAAGACCGTTTTCCGCCCATATTTCACATTCTGTATCGTCGTAAGAAGCAACAGATCTCGCTCCAAGTGTCTGCGGCAAGACCCTGACCTCTGACCGATCGTCCTCACTGCTCTATGTCATCCCGCTGTTCATTATGTGGCGCAATCTGGGGCTGCTGGACACGCGCGCCGGTCTGATCATCATGTACATTGCTTTCAATTCGCCGTTCGCCATCTTCCTGCAGGGGGATGAGCTCATGCCGGTGACGACAAGCTACTACAACTTCACACAGCGATTCGGCCGCGATTGGTCGCTCACCAGCGCCGGCGCAGTGATGATGATCGCGCCAGTGCTTGTGCTGTTCCTGGCGTTGCAGCGTCAATTCGTGACGGGCCTGACACAGGGCGGCATCAAGCTGTAGTCCGCATTCAGGGTGCTGATCACAGTGCTGAAAGCAAGAGCATGAAGGGCCTGGAACTATCCAGGGCATATTTCTCTGAAGCCATACGGCCGATTCTGGCCGAACGAGTATCTGAAATCGGCCAGTCCTACGCTGCTGCGCTGCTGGGTTGGGGCTCGGATGTGCTCGAAAACGATGACGAGCTTTCCAGAGACCACGAGTGGGGGCCAAGGTGCCTGTTGTTTCTGCCCGACCCTCTCATTCGTCATAAGCCGAAAATCCTCAACGAACTGAATCGTCACCTGCCGGTCGAATTCAGAGGGTACCCGACCCGGTTCGTGACTGACCCGGAAAACCCAACGGTACGTATCCCGGCCGGGGATTCAACTGGACAGGTCCACGTTGAAGTGACCACCTGTGACGACTACCTTACTCAGAGCATCGGCACCGTAGTTCCAGAGAGTGAAATCGAATGGTTGACGATACCCGAGAGCAGTCTTCTCGGTCTGACAAGAGGAGAGGTCTTCTGGGACGGCTTTGGAGATCTCACCCGCTACCGCAAGTACTACCAATACTTTCCCCTCAATGTCTGGAAGTACAGATTGGCCTACGCATGGCAGGCATTGGGGTGGGACATCGACTTGATAGGTCTATGCACCGTGAGAGGAGATGTCCTGTCAGCCAGACATAGCGTATCCGTATCGGCGTACCGGATCATGGCACTGGTCTTTCTCCTGAACAGGCGCTACTGCCCCTTGTACGTGAAGTGGCTTCATCGCGAATTCTACAAACTCGACCACCTGTCCTCGGAGATCGGACCCATCCTGGAGGACTCCTATCGCACAGACGATCTCGCTCTCATACCAGAAAGACTAACAGCGGCGTGTGACCTACTGGTCGAGCATCAGGAGCGGATGGGTCTACTTCCCAACTCTGCTGATATTCCACACAGGTCCTACCGAGGGTTCGTGTATGCCGATTTTCAGGCTATCGCCGATCAGATCAAGGATTCAATCGAGGGCGAACTTAGAGCGCTCACTGTAGATGGCGCGCTGGACCAGTGGGTTGGGAACTACGACCTCCTGGTACGCGGCGTGGGTAAGCTGAAATCGCTGTCGCCGGTCTACGACAATCCTCACAAATACAGTTCTGCCGGTTGACCACCCAAGTTGGAGCCAGAATCGCAGGGGGTAACGCAAACATGCGATTGACAATGATCGATGCGATCAGAGTTCCCGATGATGCCAGTCCACGCCTTCGGACCGCTGCTGCCGAGCTGGCACGCTCTAATTATGAAGGAAATTCAAAATGAAAAATTCAGATTGTATTGACGGCACTTCCACGTCCAATGCAACCATGAACTGGCCTACTGAAGATTGGCAGACCTCAACTCCAGAAAATCTAGGAATGGATTCCGAAAGCCTGGTGGAATTACTAAGTTCTTACCGGGAAAACAAAATAAACATTCATAGCATGTTGATCATTCGAAACGGCAATATCGTACTGGATGCTTACTTCTATCCATTCACTCCGGGTGGGACTGTCCATGATGTGGCTTCTGTTACTAAGAGTATTACATCGGTTCTAATCGGTATTGCTATTGATCAGGGTTTTATTGAAAGTGTCGAACAGCCCCTGTTATCTTATTTCCCAGAACGTACCATTGCCAATCTTGATGCCAAGAAAGAAAAGATAACCATAGAAAACCTGCTCACCATGACTTCCGGTTTCAGTTGTGGATATCAACCAGGAGAAAAAGAACATAATGAGATGTTCACAAGTGAAGATTGGGTGCAGTTTGTGTTAGATTTGCCCATGGCCAGGGGACCGGGCCAAGAGTATGCCTATTGCAGTGGAAATTCACATTTGCTTTCGGCGATCCTGACAAAGGCAACAGGAATGAGCATGCTCGATTTTGCGCAGAAGCACCTTTTTACCCCGCTTGGCATTAATGAGGTTATCTGGCCTGCAGACCCTCAGGGAACAACCAGAGGTTGGGGGGATCTTCATCTGCATCCTTGTGATCTGGCGAAGATAGGGTTCCTTTACCTCAACAATGGACTCTGGGAAGGGAAACAGTTATTGAATGCAGCATGGGTAGAAAAATCAACACAGCCCCAAGTTGACGGTGCGGTAAAGACGAATACCTTCGTCCGTCCAGGCCGCGATTATGGATATGCCTGGCACCTCGTTTCAGAAGGGCCTTTTTCTAGAATGTACTATGCTGCTGGTCGTGGTGGGCAATCGCTCAGTGTTTTACCAGACGCAAATATCGTAACGGTCATCACTGGTGGAGAGAATGCGTTGTTGGAATATGAAGGAGAAAAAATTGGTGATTTTATATTGTCGATATCAGATCAGGCATTACCGAAAAATCCAGATGGTAATGAGAAGCTTCAGCAGAAGACAGAAGCGATCACAGCCGCGCCGTCTCCCGAACAGATATATTTGCCAGAAATAGCGCAAATCATATCAGGGGAGACATTTATTCTTGAAGAAAATTTTCTTAACTTCAAGACGATCTCTTTGCGTTTCAATGGTCAAGAAGAAGCAGAAGTCAGGTTTTCCATGATTGATCCCACATCCGGAAAATTCAACCAACTTGTGGCACCAATTCTCACACAACTTGCGGCACCAATGAGGTTGGATGGTATCTACACCATCGTTCCTGGACGATTTGGGCTGTCTACGGGAATAAAAGGAAACTGGGACACAAATGGTGACTTTCTTTTGACCATAGATGAGATGGCCGATATCAACGTATTCGAACTCAGAATGTCATTTGAAGCGGATAAAGTAACGATTGTGCTGAATGAGAAGACAGGACTCATCGTTAATGAGACATTTGAGGGCGTACGTCAGAATTAAACTGTGATTGCCCATATTGCAGGCTGTCTGAAAACGCGGTTTTTGGACCAATTTCTTTCGGCGACGGTATATGAGGGATAGATTTATCGTGCTTGACTCCCTGTCTTTACTATGCTAAGGTATATGCTATATTAGAAATGCACCGTAAGGATGACTGGCCGGGACGGCGGCTCCTGAACAGGAATCAGCCAGGAGTGGTGGTGCGAATGCTGGACGGCCAGATGACGATGATCATGAGTGCGATCCGGATGTT
>JAPPKG010000281.1:0-4986 GCA_026914085.1 Caldilineaceae bacterium
AGGGCATCGGCACCGGCCCCTTCAAAGTCAGCAACTACATCCCCGATCAGATCGTCGAGTACGAACCCTTCGACGACTACTGGGGCGGGAAGCCGCAGCTGGACAAACTGGCCTTTGTCCCCTATACCGACCAGCTGGCGATGGCCGCCGCTGTGGAGAAAGGCGAATGCCACATCGCCATCCGTACACCGCAGTCGGAGTACGAACGCTTCCAGGCCATGGAGCACGTCGACATCGTGCTCAATCACGGCCCCAGCGCGTTTGCCTGGTACCATAACCTGCGTTATGTCCTCAATAACAAGCGCGTACGCCAGGGTCTCAGTCTTGCGCTGAACCGCGACCAGATTGCCCAGGACTTCTTCTACGGCACGGTCGAGGGCGCCAAGGCCCCCCTCTGGTACGGCGACTACGGCATCAGCCCCGATTCGGCCAAGTGGTACGAGTACAATCCGGAAAAGGCCCGCCAGCTCCTGGAGGAAGGGGGTTGGGACTTCGACTACACCTTCCGACTGGGCATGTCTTCGCTGTCGCCGACCTACGAGCCGCTCTATGCGATGTTGCGCGAGATGTGGGATGCCGTCGGCGTCAAAACCGAGTTCCACGTCATGGCCGCCGAGTACACCAACATTCTCAACAACCCTCCGCACGACTTCGATACGCTCTTCAGCGGTTACGGTTGGGGCCTGACGCCTGGCGGCTTCATCCACAACTTCACTGACCCGCGCTGGGGTGATGTCGATGAGCAGGGCGTGTCAATGGTCGATGAACTGATTCTGGTTGAAGACCCGGATGAGCTGCGCGAAGGCGCGCTGCGGCTGCAGGAGTATGCCGCCGACCTCCAGCGCCACTGTGTAATCGCCCAGGTTCCAGGCATTCACGTGGTAAGCAAACGCGTGCAGAACGGCGGCGTCGTACCGGTCTACGGTCCGCGCACCGACTGGATCGACTGGGTCAACGTCCATGTGTCTGCCTAGGGGCAGTGAATCGTGGTCAATGGTCACTTATGTGGTCCCGAAATTGGATGGCCACTGATCTGTGACCACTAGAGTTCTTACAATCGCTGGTCCTCCGGGGTCGTAGCGACCTCGGAGGGCCGAACTTCACACAACTGACATGTCAACTTACGTTTTGCGCCGTATTCTCCTTGTCTTCCCTCTCCTGCTCGGCGCTACAATTATCAACTACACGATATTCGCTTTGTCCCCGGGGGACCCGGTTTCCGCCATGATCGACCCATTTGAGTTGAGCAACATGACGGCAGAAGACCTGCAGGAAGCGCAGGAGGCCCTAGGACTGAACAAACCGATCTACGTACGCTATCTGCTCTGGCTTGGGCAGGCGATTCGGGGCAATCTGGGCTACTCGATCTGGTTCAACACGCCAGTATTCGAGGTAATGTTGCGCGCTCTGGGCAACAGTATGCCGGTGATGATCTTCGCTCTCCTGGTGTCTACCATCGCGGGGATCACCTTGGGCATCATCTCCGCCCTGAAGCCATATTCACTGATCGACAGCGTACTGACCACTTTCGCCTTTGCGGGTGTGGCCGTGCCCGGGTTTTTCTTCGCCTTGCTCCTGATCTATGCGGTGGCAATCAAAATGGACATCCTGCCGACCGGCGGCGTCACCACACCGGGCGCCGACCCCTCTTTTGGGAACCGCTTTTCGCATATCATCCTGCCCGGCTTTGCCCTGGCCTATGAGACGACCGGCAGCCTGCTGCGCTATACAAGGTCGAGCCTGCTGGAGGTTCTCAGCCTGGACTACATGACGACGGCGCGGGCAAAGGGCCTTGTCGAACGCGTCGTAATCCTGCGGCATGGACTGCGCAACGCTCTGCTGCCGATCATAACCATTCTCGGGCTGCGCCTGCCCAGCTTATTTGGTGGGGCAGTGCTTATCGAAACCGTGTTCAACTTTCCCGGTGTCGGCCTGACCCTGGTGCATGCCACCAACATGCGAGACTATCCGCTGATGATGGGCGGCGTCCTTATATTGGCGATCCTGGTCCTGTTGAGCAACTTGCTGGCGGACCTGCTCTACACCGTGGCCGACCCGCGCATCCGCTATGAAGAAGGTTGAGGTCGATGACCGAGAAGCAAACGGCAACAGCGTCCGACGAAATCTTTAGTGAGACGCGGAGTTCCTCCTCGGCCAGGCTCCGCGCCCGCTTCTGGAGCCGTTTTCGACGCCACAGAATGGCGATGGCAAGCCTGGTCTTTCTGGTCATTATTGTCTTGCTCGCGATCGCCGCGCCCTGGGTAACCCAGCACCCTCCGAACGATATCCAATCCGGCCTGAGCCGCGCCGCACCCAGCGCCGAACACATTCTCGGGGGTGATATTGCAGGTCGCGATGTGTGGTCACGGGTCGTCTACGGCGGACGCGTTTCTCTCTCGGTAGGGCTTGTAGCGGTTTCAATCTCGATCCTGATCGCAGTTCTCCTGGGGACGCTGGCGGGCTACTATGGCGGTTCGGTCGACATGATCATCATGCGTATCACCGACATTGTGATGCTCTTTCCCGTCCTGATTATGATCATGACTGTGGTTTCCATTTTAGGCCCCAACATCTTCAACGTCATGGCGGTAATCGGTCTTTTTGGATGGCCAAGCTCTGCGCGCCTGGTGCGCGGCCAGATCCTGACGGTGCGTGAGTGGGACTTCGTGATGGCGGCGCGCTGCCTGGGCGTAATGGACCGCAGCATCATGTTCAAGCACATCCTGCCGCACGTACTTGCGCCTTTACTGGTGGCAGCGACATTCGGCGTCGCCTCTGCCATCCTGAGCGAGGCTGGTCTATCCTTTTTGGGATTGGGCGTGCTGCCGCCGACTGCCTCCTGGGGCAACATGCTTAACGGCGCTCAATCCATCTTCATCCTCGAACGCCACTGGTGGATCTGGGTTCCGCCCGGTATGGCGATTCTGCTCACCGTGCTGGCGATCAACTTCGTGGGCGACGGCCTGCGCGACGCCTTCGACCCCCGCATGAGTCTTGACTGACCTGCGCCCACACCCTGACATTGGAGAGGACCCAAAATGAATGAGCGTCCATTCCTGCTCTCAGCCCTGGTGGACTTCCCCGACGACTGCCAGCGCATCGAATGGACCGAAGATCTGGTCGCGCAACTGGTCGACCGTCTGCACTGGATGGGCGTACGACGCGTCTATTGGAACTACTACCACGCCGGTCACTGGGAGTGGTTTCTTGCATACGGACCGCTCGGCGGCGTGGCCAAGACGCTCGAAAACCTGGGCGATCCGATGCGGGTGGGACGGCGCCTGGCCCACGAGCGCGGCATGGAGTTCTACGCCGTCATCAAGCCCTATGAAAACGGCGTCAGCCACGCGCATCCCAAGGCGGTTCTGGCGCAAGACGGAATCATCGGGTTGCCCGGTATCGGCGGCTCCTATCACGTCGACCCCTGGGTGCTGGCACGGCCGGAGCTGCGGGTGAAGGCCCGCCAGGCCGACCTGCCGCGCGGGCTGGAAAATACACCGGTCACGCGTATCCAACTGCGACAGAAGGATACGACGCCGCTACGCATCCAACCGGAAAACCTGGAGATCTGGACCAGCGACGATAACAACGGATACAGCAAGCGCGACCTGGAGTTCGACCTGTCCGAGGGCGTGGAGACCTGCCCCCACGATGTAGTCGATATCGATGGCAATCCAGTCAGCAGCCGGGGCGACGAGGTGCGCGTTCTCAATATCACCGGCCTCAGTCTGCTGGATCCCTTCATAGCAGTTACAACCAACTTCGAAGACCACGAAGGAGCATTTTCAAACACGGCTGTCGAGATGGTGCGCGCCTTTGGGCCGGACGATCAACCCCTGCCGATCGTGGTCGCCAGCCACAAGGCAATCTGGCGGCCGGACCGCGACCTGCGCACCGGAGACCTCGAATACGACACAGGATTAGGCGGGGCCCTGGTCCGTCTGGACGTATCCAACTCCGCATCAGCTTTCGAGAATGTCCTCACCCACACTGCCAACGCCCCTGACGGCGTGATCGCATTTGCCAAGGGCCGCAATAGATTCGTCTCAGGGTCGCTATGCGAAGGCTATCCCGAGGTGCAGGCGGACTGGATGGAGTGGGTCAGCGACTGCATCGCCGCCGGTGTCGACGGCCTGGACATTCGCATCTCCTGTCATAGTTCGTGGACCGACTCACCCGAGATCTACGGCTTCAACGCGCCGGTCGCGGCCGAGTACGAACGGCGCTACGGCGTCAACCCCGATACAGAACCCTATGATCCGGTACTTTTGGGCGACGTGCGCGGCGATCTGTACGACCGGTTCCTGCACGCAGCCAAGGCGCGCCTCGCCGCAGCAGGGCTGCCGATGCATCACCATATCGAAATCGAGTCCTTCCGGCCAGATGCCTCGCCGTCGCGCACACGTTCCCGCCCCGGCAACATCACTTTTCACTGGCGCCGCTGGCTGCGCACAGGCCTGGCCGACGAGACAACGCTCTTTGGTCGCGCCTGGCCCCCCGAGCGCCTGCTCAGCGACGCCTTCGTGCAAGATGTCCTGGATGAAGTGGCAACGACAAGCGTGCCCGCGCACCTGAGCCTGCCTGTAAAAGTTTCGGGGACCGACGGCGGCCGGCTGGCCGATCAGATCGAGTATACCTATCGCTCCGGACGGCTCGACGGTTATACCATATATGAGACCGCGGCTCTCTACGACAGGAACAAGACGGGGGCCGACGGCCGCCTGCATTTCCTGCCAGGTCTTACCGAAGCGGTGCGCGCACGTGCCGAGGAACTTGGCTTGCTGTGAGGCTGGCCGCGACAGGCACTGTATCCGGACATCGGAAAGAGAACAGGAGGGAAATCTTGCCTCAGATCACGCTCGGCGAACCGGTCCTGATCGACCAGGCCCCGGTTGGGTTAAGAGAGTGGGGACCCTGGCAGTTCCCCCACCTTGAACGCCTGGCCGACGGCCGCATCCACCTCGAATTCCACGTCGAAGCCGATTC
>JAPPKG010000243.1:0-4984 GCA_026914085.1 Caldilineaceae bacterium
CCCCGCACAAGGGAGGGCCGAATAGGCCCGACCGCCCAAAAAAGCGAGGAGAGAGAATGACCTGCGCTTGGCGCCCTGAGATTAGCGATTGCCGGGAGGACGGTGAGGGCCGGGCCAGCGCTCAAATGGGGCGCGAGGAAGTTGCTCGAGCATTCGCAAAAAACGGTGCTTTTGCGAAAGGTATATGTTGGGTATAATACCCCCGCCCTGCTCAGTTTCCGTCAGTCGCCCGGGGGAAATCTGGCAATCGAACCTACGGTTCAAGGGGCCATCGGACGAGTTATGGAAGAATCACCAACAATGGTGCTCTCCCTGCCGGATGGCTATGGTGCCCGGCGGCGGAGCGCGACAGAGAGAAGAGTTCAGCAGATCGTTGAGCTGGTGGAGGGGAGGAGCAACCTCCTGGTTCTGATGCACAACGATCCGGACCCGGACGCAATCGCGAGCGCGCGCGCGATGGAAGAGATGCTGCGAATTCATGCTCCGGGCACGCCGGTCACGCTGGGACATGGCGGCATTATTGGCCGGGCCGAGAACTATACGATGGCCGACGAGATCGTGCCCCACAAGGTCCGCATTTCGCAGCGGGCGGCCGCGGAGGAGATGAGCGCATATGACGGTGTGATGCTGGTCGATACGCAGCCTGTGGCGGCCAACCATCTGCTGTGGAGCACGGACTACCCCGGTGAAGAGGTGCTGGCCGCGATTGATCATCATCCTCCGCGGCGCAGCCAGTTGCGTGCCAAAGTCCACGACGTGCGCCCGGAGGTAGGCGCCTCCTCGACGCTACTGTGCGAATACCTGGCGGTGGCGGAAGTGCCGATCGACACGCGACTGGCGACCGCCCTCTTCTACGGGATCAAGTCGGACACGATGGGCCTCAGCCGGCACACGTCGGCCCTGGATATCTGGGCCTACTCGACTCTACGCCATCTTGTCGAGACCGATCTGCTCAACAAGATCGAACATGTGCAAGTTCCGCGCACGTATTTCCGAAGCATAAGCGATGCCTTAGCCAACACGACAATCTACACGGTCTCCATGCCCAGCCCCGTCGATGAAGAAGACGAGGAGGAGGCGGAGGAGGTCGTGGACGAGGAAGAGGCGGATGGTTACAGATCGGACCTTGAGCGATTCGATCTCGACATCATCGCGCTGTCGCGCATGCTCGCGCCCGGCAGTCCCGGCCCGCCGTCGAACCTGCAGGATGGGGGCGAAGATGCGTCCGAGGGAGATGACGAGACGGTAGACGACACGGACAGCCCTGGCGATATTGCCATCAGCCTGCTTTTTGATATGCCGCGACCCGACATGGCGGCAGAGGTGGCAGATCTGTTGATGCGCATGGAAAATGTCGCCTGGGTCGTTTGCCTGGGGATTTTCGGGGACCAAGGTGTGATGTCGGTGCGGGCGGCGGATTCGAACGCCAAGGCCGGTCGCCTGGTACGCATCATCGCAGGCCGGAACGGCTCGGCCGGCGGTCATAACACAATGGCCGGCGGACGCATTCATCTTCCCAATAAGACGCCGGCGGAGCGGATTGCCGAGCTGCATGCGCTGGTGCCCCGTTTTCTCAAGGAGTTGGGCGCGGGCGACGACGTGGGCGTCGCCCTGCTGGAGGCAGAATAGAGTCGGATTGTTGCCTTACACGAAGAGGATTTGAAGGAGTTTTTCGATGCCGATCAGCGCCCCATCTCTGGGTGACGATGAAGACCGCCGCGATCCCCGCTTTCAGGATGACGATTTGTACGAGTCTGAAAGTCTGGAGTTTCCCGGATTGACGCCCATTCAGGCAGAGGCCGTACTCAAACGGCTGGGGGCGGGCGTGGTCGAGAAGTTGGCGCTGGTTGAGGGAATCGGCTGGCAGGCACGCATCGAGCCGGTGCAAGGCGGCGTAGAGATCCATTTCCGTGCGCATGACGAACTGATCGACGATCTTCTGCGCCGTTGCGAACAGCAGGCAGAACGAGAAGCGTGATTGGCGGTCGCGCAACCGGTCCGCCGTCCGAAGGCAAGGCCACTTGCCGTGCCGGCAGCAACATCGCCTTCATCAAGTACTGGGGCGTTGCCGGCGGCGCTGAAGATCTGAACATCCCACTCAACAATTCAATCAGCATGACCCTGGCGGACGCGCATACAACGACGACGGTCGCCTGGGACGACAGCGGCTGCCTGCCAGAGGATACGGTTGCAATCGACGGCGAGCAGCTTGTGGGTGCTTCTGCGGAGCGTATTGTCGCTCACCTCGACCGTTTGCGCGCGCTTGCTGGCGTTTCCGACAGAGCCTGCGTTGTCAGCAACAACAATTTCCCGATGGCATCCGGTATCGCGAGTTCGGCCAGCGGGTTTGCCGCGCTGACCGTGGCTGGGGCTGCGGCGCTGGGTCTCCGGTTGGACGCGACTCGGCTGTCGGCGGTGGCCCGACAGGGGAGCGGCTCGGCCAGCCGCAGCCTGTTCGGGGGGTTTGTCGAATGGGAGCGGGGATGGGAAGGAGGAAAGAGCAAAGAGAAGATAGGAGAGAGTGGAGGGGAGTCGCTGCTCGATTCTCGGAGTGTTGCGCGCCAGTTGCACAATGAAGATCACTGGGCGCTGCGGGATGTGATCGCCATCGTCAGCGCGGGCGCCAAGCGGGTCAGCAGCAGCAGCGGGCACCGGCTGGCGGCGACGAGCCCTCTTAACACGGCGCGCACGCGGTGTGTCGGGGCGTGGCTGGAGACGGTGCGGCAGGCGATTGCGGAACGCGATATCGGTTTGCTCGGCCCTGTACTGGAGCTGGACGCGCTGGCGATGCACGGGGTGATGATGACGAGCACGCCGAGCCTGCTTTACTGGCAGCCGGGCACGCTGGAGGTGCTGCAGGCGGTGCGGGCCTGGCGGGAGGATGAGGGTGTGCCGGTCTACTTTACGATCGATGCGGGGCCGAACGTGCATCTGATCTGCGAGGCGGAGGCTGCGGCTGAGGTGGCGCGGCGAGTGGGTACGCTGCCGGCGGTGGGGCGGGTGTTGGTGAGTGGTCCCGGGACTGGTCCAGAGTTGTTGGATGGGCATTTGTTTTGAGGGACAAGGGGAGAAAACTCTTTCCGGTTCGAAAGAATTGGCTACGAACCCTAGTAAATCAGGGGTCGCCATAGCGGTGGAATCGTGTTGAAAGAACTCGATCTACACAGTTATCGACTCGATCTACACAGCTATCGCCAATCCCATCACTGGCGGATTGTGGAAACGGCGGAGAGTTTGTTTTTCATTGATATTGCCCTACCAGACCCGAACTCGGAACAGTTACAGAACCTGATTGAAATGACTGACCAGTGTCACCAACGTGTTCGTACGGCACTAGACATTGGCTCAGAAGTAAAAGACAAGGAACGTCAGCGTCGGGTCAATACTTGGCTCTACGCTCCAGACCTTCTTGCGAAGGCTGACTTCGCCGATCCAGGTAAACCGCGCATGTTCTATGGAACCGTCAATCCATCAGGCTTACATTTGATCACTTGTGGATTGGACTGGGATAACCCAATTGTATCTCAAGGAGTGCTCCATGAAGTCGTCCACTTTTGGTGGGCTGACCAAGTGGGCGAAGCGCCTTCTCTATTGAATGAAGGTGTTGCTGTCTACTTCGAGCATATTCTGGGGATGGACGCCGCGAAGAGACGTGAAACACTGCAGAACATCTGGCGAGAATATGCTGGTATGGCGAAACCCGGATTCCTGCGGCGGCTCTGCGAGAACGATATCTTTTGGACCGAAAAAGCCGCTGGTGAGCCCGTCTATGAGATCGGCGGATATTTCTTCTCTTTTCTTCTGGACACCTGTGGATTGCCAGGTGTAAAGCGCATCTTCCTCAGATCGTATTTTGAGGACCCTGACCTTTCAGGGCGCATCGAGGAGGCGATTGGAGAGCCTCTAGACTCTATAGAGAAAAAAATCGCTCACCAATAGCGCACGAAGGCTGGCCCAAAAGAGCAGCTTTCACCCGGGAGGGGACTACCTTAGCATTGGTTTAGTTCAAATCCACCAGGGCACCCACAAGGGGTGCCCCTACGGTGGTATGGCTGGTTGGAAGGAATTGCCAACGAAACATAAGCTGTCAGCGAGTCGTAGGCACATATGCACACGCCCGAAAGCCAGACGGATCTCTGTGCCGAAGGCGCCGCTATCAAACAGGCGAAGGAGGGAAATTGCCACTTAAATCAACTGGAAGCCCTCACTGAAGTCCTTGAGCACGTACGCGGTGGGCTGGCAACCGCTTCCCAGAGGGCATATGTTAGCGATACTTCCGTTGTCTTCACCGCAGGCGTGCACTGACTAAATTCGGCCAAACTTCGACCTCTCCGATTCCGCCCCTCTTTGCCTTTGTACAGAAACTCATACTGAAAGAAGACAAGAAGACAGTGGACTATGTCAGTGCGTACCGTTCTCCAGGTCGTGAGGAATGCGCCGACTGCTTCGTCGCTATTCGGTTGGGAAGCCTATCTTCCCAGACCTCTCATGAGGGTGCGCGCGGCAAGTTGCGCAACATCATTGCGTGCTACTGAGCCGCTGTCTACGGCATAGCAGGCACACCAGATCAGCAGGTCGATAGTTTGAACGATCCAGGCTGTGGGTATGTCTGGAGAAAGACGCCTCTTTCTGCTTAAGCTCCTAGAGGAATCTGTTCAGTCTATCAAGCTGCCGGTCATAGGCACTGGCAACATCCGCAAAATCCATCAGATTCGGGCCGGACGAAGCCGTGAAGTGGGCTACTGGGCGTTACACCTTCAGACTGAATATGAACCAGAGTGTCAATGTCAGCTTCGTCCCGCGTCTGGCATCATCGAACTTATACCGTCAACAGTCCCGCTGTGGGTGAGAGTGGGTTCGAGGGCAAGCACAAGGCCGGCGCCTACGGGAATCTGATGGGACTGGCGGGACGTGGTCTGGCTGGACACTTTCGATTAGGCACCTGTTACGAATATCGACACCAGGTCGGCGAGGCATGTTGTTG
>JAPPKG010000323.1:0-4982 GCA_026914085.1 Caldilineaceae bacterium
GGAGAGTTCATCACGCACAATAATACACTTGACGGGCAAGGCTGTCAAACCTGAAGATTCCAAAGGTGAAAACTGAATTTGGGCAAGCAGATAACTCGGAATCCAGGCGCTGGGCGTTCATGTCGAAGACGGGCACCCAGGCGAAAGTTGACTTCTGGGCGGTGGTAACGGTCATATCTGGTTTTCGACCATACTGCAATCGCCCGGGTATTCGATTTCGATGGTGATGTGAGTAAGATGCAGGCCGTCCAGCTCTTCGCGCGCCCGCTGTTTGATCTCCCGAATCTGGTCATGGTCGGCTGACTGTTTGACGACGAGATGGGTGGACAGAACGTGATGGTCGCCGTCGAGAGACCAGAGATGGGTATGGTGTGAGTCTTCGACGGCGTCAATGTTGCGAAGGCGCCGGTCCAGCTGCGACAGGTCAACTCCTTCCGGGGCTGCCTGCAAGAACAGTTCGGCCGTCTTTTTCAGGTGTCCCAGGACATTGTAGAGAATGTAGAGGGTGATGAGAAGGGACAGAATCGAGTCCAGAATGTATAGATCGACGAACAGAAGCGTGATACCAACAATGAGGACCGCTACCCATCCGAGAACATCTTCCAGCAGGTGCCACATAGCGACCTTGGCATTCATGGTGCCGCCGCCTTGCAAGCGCCATACGGCCGCGCCATTTACAGCGATGCCGCCCAGCGCAAGCAGGATCATACCGGGAGCGTTGGTGACTTCCGGGTTGAGGAGGCGCGGGATCACTTCTGAAAGAACAAACAGTCCACCAGCGATGAGAATCGCGGCATTGATGAAGGCAGCGAGCAAGGAGAGGCGGCCGTAGCCATAGGAGTAGCGCGCCGGCGCCTCCTTGGCGGCGTGCTTCTCCAGTCCCCAGGCCATGCCGAGTGCGATCGAGTCGCCGAGGTCGTGCAAGGCGTCGGAAAGGATGGCCACGCTGTTGGTCAGGTAGGCGCCGATGATTTCAACGACTGTGAAGCCCAAATTGAGGAAAAACGCGGTGCGCAGGTTGGACGAGTCATCGTGATGGTGGTGATGAAGGTGATGGCTGCGGCCGTGTTCATGGACGTGTTCATGGCCATTCTTGTCATCGTGTTCGTGATAATGAATGTGCCCTTGACCCATCTGAGGCCCCCTAGACCTAAATCGTCGCGAACGAAGCGGGGTGAGCGACGTCAATTGAAGACCAATGTTGCACTAACCGGACGCTATTGACCAAAAGCGGCGTACACTTTCTCCTTGGAAATCTTAAAGGCAAATATGCCCCATTTGGAATAGTCGCCAGGGGCGAGCAAGGGGAAGCATTTGGCTGAGTGCCAACTCACATCAGGCCAAGAATGGCACTGGGGGGAATTGCAAGTACTGGATTCCTGCCGGCGGCAATGCAGGCAAGTGGGGCGGTATGGGCTTCGCGGCTTGAATTCGTCGCCGGCGATGTCGATGTTGCGAGGGGAGTTCCGGCGGCAGAGGCCGTCAGGTGGGCAACATTGAGTGTTGGTTTATCAGAACAGGGGCGGGATTGCGGCGCGGCAGGGCCAGAGCGTACTGTCTCAAGCTTTGGTTGCCTCGTCTCCTTTATGTTTGCCGAGCAAGCGCCGAGCGTCGCGAAGGCTGAAGAACAGCAGCGCGGCCGCTGCGATCAGACTCAGCAGGAGGACAAGCTGCAGAAAGGCCACAGTTTCCATTTCGACTATCCGAACCGTTTGTATCTAAAGGGTGATCGACTGACCGTGAGATATTGGCCGAGAGTTCAACAGCGCAAACTTGGGGGTGACAAATAGTATAGCACGGTGGATCGGGATACGCGCTTGAGTTTGTGCGCGTTTCTTCGCTGTAGGGGTAAAGAGAAACTCGAAGCGAGGTTAACTGTTGATTTAACCCAGGTTAACAATCCCAAAGGGGATCAGAAAAGAGACAGTTGGCCGCTATCCTCCTCGTCGCTGCCAGGCCGCACGGTTGTGGGATTCCATTCAGGAAGGGGCAGATACTGGTCTACCAGATTGCGCAGGCGGCGTACCGATTCAGGGGCGTGGCCTTCAAAGGGGTTGTGGACGTAGCAGTATACGTCTGTGCCGTCTTTGAGCAGGTCGGCGATGCGCTTGGCCCATTTGTCCAGCAGTTCCTCTTGAGGGCGACGAATGACCTTGTCGTCCGGCAGCGGATTGCGGTCGTTTCCGATGAGTCGGATGTGAAGGGGAAGGCGCGAGGAGGTGACCTCGACGGCAGCCTGCCAGTTGGCGAAGGTATCGGGCTGCCCGGTTCGTTCAACGACAACGAAGCCGATTCTGCGATCAAGCAGGAAGCGGGCAAAGGCGGTGGTCATGAGATCGAAGGCGCGGACTTCAACGGACAGTGGTATTTCGCCGGCGCCGGTAGCGAGGCTGTCCACAAAGTCGGCCAGGCGGCGGCCGTCGCTGTTGCGGGTAAAGGTCGCTGGGAACTGGATGAGGCCGGGGGCGGCGGCGGGTCCGAGTGAACGCAGGACATCCAGATAGGCAGCCGTTGTCTGCTCCGTATTCACCAGTCTCTTTTCGTGGGTGATCTCACGGGGGGCTTTCAGGGAAAAGGTGAATTGTTCGGGGGCGCTCTCAAGCCAGCGCAGCAGGGTCTTGGGGGCAGGCAGGGCGTAGAAGCTGGTATTGGCTTCGACGCTGTTGAACTGCGCCGCGTAATAGCTGAGCTGCTGGTCGGCCGCAGTTTGGGAGGGATAGAAGACGCCGCGCCAGTCAGGAAAGGTCCATGATGAGGTTCCAACATGCAAGGTTCCTGTTGTTTCGGTCTTCATCTGCACCGTTTTAGGGGCTGAGACCGGCGATGGCCGGTCGTAAGGTAGCGCCATTTCACAGACATAGTTTTGTTTTGTGCAACATGCACAAAAACGTGTTTTCAATTTCATGCAGGATCGTCAGTGGAATCTCTCTTTCGATCGGGTATCCTTGCTGGCAATGGCTGGCTTGTGAAGATTCTGAGGCGCCGGCGCTGCGCTCGGGGAGCGCACTGCTGTGTCATTCGGTAGTGGAAGCACAGGCCCTTATGTTTGGATTGGCTCATCTGCGCCACGGGTTACGCGGGCTGCAACTAAAGCCAGGGGAGCGGCCGCCGCGGCACAAGTGGAGCAGAAGGGCAGTACTATTTCAGGTCTCACTTGAGGAAGGAGAACTTTTCGATGTCACTGTTTGTACGTGCAATGAAACACGGCTCGAAGTTGCGGGCGATACCACTCGCTATTCTTGGGCTGCTTGTCTTCGCCCCATCTGCATTTGCCCAGGATGCGGCGCCGTTTACAACAGATGAAGTTGCCTATTCGATTGACAACTTGATCCTGTTTGTCTCTGCGGTGCTGGTGCTGTTTATGCAGGCTGGCTTCGCAATGGTCGAGGCGGGTTTCAATTCGGCCAAGAATACCGTGAACATTATGTTCAAAAACATCATTGACCTGGCGAGTGGTGTTTTCTTCTATTTCCTGATTGGTTACAGCATCATGTACGGTGCGCCGTTGCTCGGGGGCTGGCTGGGATTTGGTGGATTGGGAGTCTCGATGGAAGCGCCGGAAGCGGTGGCTGGTAACCTGAACCCCCAGGTAGACTTTCTGTTCCAGGTAGTCTTCGCGGCAACGGCGGCCACAATTGTGTCTGGCGCCGTAGCCGGGCGCATGAAGATATCGGGCTACCTGATTTACAGTATCGTCCTGACCGCCATTATCTACCCTGTAAGCGGCTATTGGAAATGGGGTGGGGGCTGGTTGGACCAGATGGGTTTCTATGACTTTGCCGGTTCGTTGGTAGTTCATGCCGTGGGCGGTTTCGCGGCGCTGGCCGCGGTCATCGTGCTCGGTCCGCGTATTGGGCGCTTCGGCGGCGGTTCGACCAATCCGCTGCCGCCCAGCAACATGGCGATGGCAGCGCTGGGCGTCTTCATTCTGTGGGTTGGCTGGTACGGGTTCAATCCGGGTAGTCAGCTTGCCTTCACGGGTGCGGTCAATACGGATGCGGTCATGCTGATCGCGACCAACACTACACTGGCAGCCGCAACAGGAACATTGCTGGCAATGGTCTATGGCTGGGTCAAGACGGGCAAGCCGAACCTGAGCTACACGCTTAACGGTGCCCTGGGCGGTCTGGTCGGCATTACGGCAAATTGTGATTCGGTCAACAACGTCGAGGCGCTGATCATAGGCGCTGTGGCCGGCGTGCTGGTGTGCGTAGGCATGGAGGCGCTGGAGAACTTCAAGATCGACGACGCGGTTGGCGCGTGGCCGGTACACGGGCTGTGCGGAATCTGGGGCGGAATTGCCACCGGCATCTTCGGAGGCCACCCGATTGTCGCTCAGATCGTGGGTTCGATCGCGATTCCGGTGTGGGCTTTTGTTGCAGGTTATATTCTCTTCACAGTCATCAAGGCGCTGGGGGTGCTGCGCGTATCCCCGGAGGAGGAGCAGGCTGGTCTGGACCTTTCCGAGCATGGCGTGGGCGCCTATCATCTTGTTGGAGAGGAGTCGGGCTAAGCCCTTTCGTTACATAGGGGGACTGATTGCCCAGAGCCACGTAAATCCAGGGCGGATAGCGGTTCCGCTGCAGGTAAGCAAATAGAAGACTGACAGGGAGCGTCCCACTCGCATGGTTTCGAAGACGAGAGGGGCGCTTTCTTGTCTTCAGCCTCTTTTTTGCCGAGGCCGGGCCAATGAGAATTCGTGCCGACTGACCTCCTGGCAGCGCGGATTGGGTGCTAAGCGGATTTGGGGTCGAGGCAGTCTGGCGTGGGAATCATGCCAGCGGTGGATGGCGTTGTTTACCGTCTTTGAGCGAGACGCAGTGCAGGCGCCTGGCCCGGCCGTACGGTGGAGTCCGTCAGTTGGGGCGGGTGCGAGGGCGGGCACTTGGCCGGCACCTGCGGGGATCTGATGGGACTGGCGGGACGGGGTCTGGCTGGACACCTTCGATTAGGCACCTGTCACCAATGTCGACACCCGGTCG
>JAPPKG010000609.1:0-4969 GCA_026914085.1 Caldilineaceae bacterium
CCATGCCGTGCCTCATCGACCGGGTGTCGATATTCGTAACAGGTGCCTAATCGAACGTGTCCCGCCAGTCCACGTCCCGCCAGTCCCATCAGATCCCCTTATGTGCCGGCCTTGTGCCTGCCCTCGCACCCGCCCCAACTAACGGTCTCCACCGTACGGCCAGGCCTCGCGCCTGCACTGCGTCTCGCACAAAGACGGCAAACAGTTCCAGCCACCGCTGGCGCCGATTTCCCGCCAGACTGTTCCCACCCCTAATCTGGGATGCACCCTTTTCAAGTCAACTGTGTCGCGCCTTTCGCGAGGTATGCTATACTGCATATCGAAGACTGACGGTTCTCTTTCCGGCAATTGTGTCAAACGGGTCAAAATACACGTGTCGGAAGGGATACAAGGACCAGACCGATGACAGCGCAACCAATGCAAACAACGACTGGAACTGTCACCGGCGCCGAACTGCTGGCAATGGGTGACATCGGCCCCTGCGAACTCATTGACGGAGTGATCGTAAGATTGAGCCCAGCCGGTGGAATACACGGGTTCCTCGAATCAAGGCTCGGTCGCCGCTTGGGTACCTTTGTAGAAGACACAGAAGCTGGCTGGTGCTTGGTAGGAGAAATCGGTATCTATATCCGGCACGACCCGGATCGGATACGCGGCGCAGATCTAGCCTTCTGGTCCCGCGCAAAACTACCAGATGGCCCGCCGTCAGGTTTTATTGACGTTGCACCGGATCTCGTAGTAGAGATCCTGTCCCCCAACGACCGATGGTCGGAGATGCGCCAGAAGATCGATGACTACTTCTCGATCGGCGTTGATACGCTCTGGCTCGTCGACCCTGACGAGGAGACCGTCTTCGTCTACCGTACCGCTTCGCAGCGCACCGCTCTGCGCAGTGGCGACACGCTGGCCGGAACAGGCCCGCTGACCGGTTTGACACTTCCCGTGTCCGAGCTCTTCGCCTTCTAGTCTCTTGCCTTCCGGCTAACTCCTTCACGCCGACCGCCCCGCGCCTCTCCAATGCGCCACGCTCTGTCCCATATCACCGTTCTCGACCTTTCGCGCGTCCTCGCCGGGCCCTATGCCACCATGACACTGGGCGATTTCGGCGCCCAAGTGATAAAGATCGAGCAGCCGGGCCGGGGTGACGACTCCCGCCATTGGGGTCCCCCATTCACCGATGGCGGACAGAGTGCTTACTTCCTCTGCGCCAATCGCAACAAGCGCAGCCTCACCTTGAATCTGAAGACCGACGCCGGTCAGAAGATCTTCCGGCAGTTGGCCGCACAGGCAGATGTCGTTGTCGAGAACTTCAAGGCCGGCGGCATGGAACGGCTGGGGCTGAGCTATGAAAGCCTCCGCAACGACAATCCCGGCCTGATCTACTGCGCCATCACCGGCTATGGACAGACCGGCCCCGACCGGGAGCTTCCCGGCTATGACGCCGTCATCCAGGCCCAGGGCGGTATCATGAGCATCACCGGTCCAACCAGCGAGGGTACCGATGGCGAGCCATTCAAAGTGGGGGTGGCGATCGTCGACATCACCGTCGGCCTGCAGGCGGCGGTGGCGATCCTGACGGCCCTGCAGCATCGCGATCGGACCGGCGAAGGCCAGCAAATCGATATCGCGCTCTATGATACCCAGTTAAGCTGGCTGGCCAACGTCGCCGCCGGCTATCTCCTGTCCGGCGAACCGCCCCGCCGCTACGGCAACGCCCATGGCACCGTCGTGCCCTATCAGACCTTCGCCACCGCCGACGGCCATCTCATGCTGGCGGTGGGCAACGACGGGCAGTTCGCTTCACTGGCTGAGGTCGTAGGGGAGCCCGCCTGGGCAGACGACCAACGCTTTGCTACAAATCCGGCCCGCGTGCGTTTTCGCGAGCAACTCATTCCCGCGTTGGCCGGTCATTTCCGCCAGCACGCCACCGATGAGTGGATCCGAAGACTGCGCGCCGCAGGGGTACCCTGCGGCCCGGTCAATGACATTCCGACCGCGTTGGCCGCCCCTCAGGCCGAGCACCGGCAGATGGTGCAAACGGTAACCGACGGTCACGGAGACAGGATCAGCCTGGTTGGGCCCGTGCCCAAGCTGGACCGCACGCCGGCGCAGATATTCCGGCCGCCGCCGCTGCTCGGCGAGCACACCGATGAGTTGCTGCGCGAAAAGCTGGCTCTCACGGAGGCGGAAATCCAGGCCTTGCATGACAACGGCGTAGTCTGATACGCATGAACAGGACCAGTTGCCCGACTTTACGGACCTACTTTGTCAAGCAAATGCCCGTGGGCTATACTGGTCTGACAGCTTTGAACGATCCCCTGTGGCTTTCAATTGATCTCCTCTTACTCGGAAGGGTTCCGCCATGCCTACCAACCTGGAGTTTCGCGGCCGCTGGCTGAATGTATTCGGAAATCTGATTCTGATAGCGATCCTTTCAGGCATTACTCTGGGCATCTACGTCCCCTGGGGGTATGCTCGCTGGCAACGGATTGTCACCGAAAACACATATCTTGAGGACCAGCAACTGGAGTTTGACGGTTCAGGTGCAGAAGTGTTTGTACAGTTCATCGTCATCGGATTCTACACGCTGATTACGCTTGGGTTGTACCTGATTCTCGGTTTCTCCGCTACCAGAATGCTGCGCTGGCAATACGCGCACACGCTCACACCCAACGGTCTGCGCCTGGAGTATGAGGGCAAAACGATCGACATATTCTGGGAATGGTTTCTGCTCGTTATCCTTACGCCGCTGACATTGGGGCTCTACTACTATTGGGGGCGCAACCGTCTGCGCAGCCAGATTCTGAACCATGTGTCGCTGAGCGACCAGCCCATGCAGTTCACAACGACCCCAGGGGACTACTTCCTCGCCGTCTTGAGCAATTGGGTGATGACGGTTATAGCCGTGGGCCTCTATATCGCGTTGGGTTACTTTCTACGTCTTCAGGTCTTGGACAACGGCCCCCTTGCGGCGCAACTCGAAAACATCGGCGTCGGTCTTCCCTTCATGGAGCTGGTGAATCTGCTGGTGCTCGTCGTCGCTCTCGGCCTCTATGCCTTGCTGGGTCTCGCTCTGCTGGGTATGGCAATCGTCCGTTTTCGCGCTTGGGAAGTGAACCGCACTCTTCTGCCCCCGCCAATGCGTTCGCGTTCGCCGAGGTCGGCAGTGTCTACATCAGTCAGCCCGCTGGCCGGCGCACCACCGCCCGTCTCCGAACTTGCCGCCAGCGTTCCCCAGGAGAGCGAACTGCTTTACGAAGAAAGTGATCCGCCCCCTGTGGCCCCGAGCGACTTTGTGGTCGATACGCCTGGCCGGCCCCTGCCTATCCCGCAAGAGGAGGGCGAAGACGAATACTACGACTTCGCCGAATTCTCCACCCAGGCCGGCCAGGAACCTGATGTGAACAGCGGCGACGAGCGAACCGACTGGAGCAGTGAACAGTGGGCTCGCCCCCAGGCTATCGCCCCTGCAACCGAAGAGGGAGACGGAGAGGGTGAGGAGGGCCAACAGGGCCCCGATGACGACGATGGGCCCTTTGGTTCATCCAGTGCCGCGTAGAAAACCACACAGTTGCGTCACCGCATATATCGTTGTCGAATCGGGCAAAGGCTGGGGGAGACGCTCTGGCGTGGACGTGGCTGCTGCGTCTGCTCTTTCACGGCTTAGGCAGCCGCGTTGTCGTGGACTTCTAGAGGAGCTTAATGACCGCCTGATCCCTCCCGGCCGGCTCGACGGTCCCGATTTCCCAGAAGGGCTGTTCATTCCCCTCACACACGTCTCGGAACTGACCGAGACCAGAAGGCGGAACCGACAGCAGAAGACCTCCGCTTGTTTCAGCCTCCCATAGCAGCGTTCTGTGCCCCGCGGCCACGCTTGGGGCCACAGACACATGCCCCCCAAAGTGCTCTGGATTACGCACGCTTCCTCGCGTCAGATAACCGGCCTCGATATAACCGAAGACGCCCGGCAGGGCCGGCACTCTCTCCGCCTCGATCTGGAGTTGAACCGGCGACTCAGCGGCAGACGCAGTCGCCAGTTCGACCGCATGACCCAACAGGCCGTAACCGGTGATATCCGTGCCGCTCCGTACGCCCGCGGCACAGCCTGCATGAGCAGCCGCCCGGTTCAAGCGGGTCATCGAACCGATGGCCTCTTCAAGATGGGAGGACTGAATGTCTGGTTTTCCCAGCGCGTGCCGCGCCTTGCGCGAATCTGCGCTCTCTGCTTGTCCTGTGAGCTTTGCGGCTGTGGTGATGATACCGGTCCCCAGCGCTTTGGTCAGCACCAAATGATCACCTGCCGCTGCGCTTCCTTTGCGAAACAGGGAGCTGGGGGCGGCGACCCCTGTGACGCTCAATCCATAGAACGGCTCTGGATTGGTCACCGTATGTCCTCCGGCGATCGCAGCACCCGCCTCCTGCACTTTGGCCGCACCTCCCGCCAGGATCTCGGCTACCACCTCGGCAGGCAGATCTTCAGGAAATCCGGCAATATTGAGACAGACGCGTACCTCGCCGCCCATCGCGTACACGTCGCTCATCGAGTTGGCCGCGGCAATCGCTCCGTACAGCCAGGGGTCATCAACGATTGGCGTAAAGAAGTCGGTCGTCTGAATGAGAACCCGTTCTTCATCCAGGCGATATACGGCCGCATCGTCAGGTTTACCCAAACCGATCAGAACATCCGGATATTCAGTTTGCGGAAAGACCGCAGCCATCTGTCGCACGACCTGCGACAACGCCCCGGGAGGGAGCTTTGAGGCTCAACCCGCGCAGGCGACGCGGGCGGTCAGGGGTAGGGTTGTCTCTGTCATCTCTCCGAGTCCTGTATGGAACCAAACCTGCCGCACAATTCTAACACAGGCTGACACTGAACCGCGCACGACCGCGAAGCAGCGCGGCGCCTGTACGTCCTGTACCGGAAGTTCCACCCCAAAGTCGCCTCTTGCGGTCAAACCATCCAGCCAAA
>JAPPKG010000304.1:0-4958 GCA_026914085.1 Caldilineaceae bacterium
TTGCGCCCCCCCTTTGGGGGGGGGCCCCCCCCCCCCAACGCCCCCCCTAAACCTCCCGCCGCAGCCAGTGTGCGCTAATTCGACCTTGTCGACCCGCTGCGACCGGACTTCCCCCCACCCCGCCTCGTGGCTCGTTCCGAATGTGTTCCAGCCCGGACAACCCAACGCCCAGCCGGACCCAACACACACCCCGCCATATCCCCGCGGGGGCCCCTCGTGCGTGCCCTCGTGACTCGCCGTGTCCCTCCTGACTTGCCTACACAATGCCCCCGCAAATCCCAGGTCAAACAAACATCACCAACACCTGGCATTCACATAACAAGAACAAACGTGCAACGCCTCAAAAAATGTCGTAAACTAAGAAACATGTGCAAACGTGCAGAATTAGACCGAACGCAACGCAGATCAAAAAGATCCCCCCCAATGCCCAACGCGCCGCATCCCAACTCAGCCAAACGCCAACCAGTCCCAGCAACTACCGCGGGCGGTGGCGGGCGGCCACTAACCACTGACCACTGCAGTTCCAAGGTGCCAAAAATGTCTGCCAAAACCCCCGAATGGGCAGTCCAAATCCAACAAAGACTCGCACAACTCGACACCAAACTCGACCAAATCCTCGACCGGCTCCAGCAGCTCACCGCCACCGGTGCCCAGCCCGCCCCAACCCTCCCCACCTTCTGCGGCTACCCCTGCAGCTGGGACATCAACGACGCCGGCTGGCCCACCTGCATCTACCTCGAAGACGGCACCCGCGCCTTACACCGCGAAAAACAGGGCGACCACTGGTACAGCGTGTCCCTCGGCGACGGCCAGTACGGCGAACACTACCTCAAAATTCGCCGCCCCTCACCCCCCGAAGGCGCCCTCATCATACCGTCGGCCCCATCCCACCCCGCCCCGGACCCCACCCCCGGCCAAAACCCCCCAGCCATGCCCCCACCGTAAAAAACCTAGGGGCAGCCCTTGTGGCTGCCCCCTGGGTCCGTCTCTTCATCTGCGGGAGAACCAACGCCGCACACCGGCCGCGCGCACCCCTACCCACGCCCACACCACAACGTGGTAAAATACAGCAGGGCTCGCCCGCGCCTGAATCCTGCTACCCTACCTGTACCGCCGTAACCGCAAGCGCGTTCACGAGCCGCCAAATCCTGGCCGCCCCCCGTTCCACAGGGGTACAGAAAGTCTCGAACCAAGGCCCGGGTACACGCTTACGCGCACAGGGGGCTGGCCAGGAATCTGTACAAAGTGGACGCGCTGCTTGCGCCTGAAGATGAGGTTGTTTCTGAGCAGAAGAACGATTTTACCCCAACCCGCGCCAACGCCCAAAAAGAAAAAAACCGGGGCAGCATTGCCCCGGTCTCCCAACAACCATCTACCGCGCCTCTACCTCAGTAAAACCTCACCACGATCACCTTCGGCCCGTCCCGGCGCCCTCAATCACATGTGGCCGCGCAAGACCGGGCATCTGCGTCTCGTCTGAAAGAGGCGTTTGCCGCCGCGTTATTCAAGTGAAAGCAGCTGTACCAGCTCGTCGAGTGCTTCCGGATCACATTCCATAAAGAATGTCTCATTTTCGTCGCTGAGGGCGACAAAAAAGGACATGACCTCTAAAAAGGTTGCGTTTTCCAGGTCTCGAAATGGCTCAAGCACGTCCATGTAACAGGCGAGTTCCGACTGAGTCTCCGCGTACGTAGGGTCGGGCGTAACGATTCGACTATGTGCATCGTAGAATTCGAATGCCGCGTCCAGGATGCCGAACAACGCAGCGAAAACCCTGTCGACTTCATCAGATACAAAGGCCGCCTCCCACTCCGGAACGAGCTGCAAAATGCGAAGAATCTCCTCATCGACCCAACGCTTATATTGAGCCGTGGTCATTTCGACAACGCCTTCGGCCGGGATCTCGGGTGGCACGTCGGACATCGCGAGCAGTTGAGCGACTTGGCGTTCCAGTGTCTCGATCCGTTCTTCCTGCGCCTCCACCTTTTCCAGGCGCACCAGTATATCTTGCACCTGCTCTTCCAAAGTAGGCAGCACCTCCTGCGCAACGACAGGAACCGCCGCGCACAGAACAACAAGGATAGCCGTAACAATCCAGTACTTTCTCATCAAAGTTCTCCTATTGCAGGCTAAGGCGATTGAATGGGGCACTAAGGGGTTGAAGCCTGAAAGGGGCTTCAAGGGATTAGAGCATTTTCTACACATCCACCGGGCCTGTCAACCGTCACGAACGCGAAGACATGCCCTCGCGTCGTCCCGGCGTCCCCTCCCCCACCCCCCTCACCGCTCCCGTGTGGCAGGCCTTGTGCCTGCCCTCGCCCCTTGACGCGTCGCCTCCCCCATCCCCCTAACCGGTCCTGTAGGGGCGCCCCTTGTGGGCGCCCTTTTCAGTACACGGCGCCCCTTCGCGGATCGAAAAGGTTTTGCCGTTCTTCGCGCCCCTTCGCGGATAAAAAGATGTTGCCGTTCTCCGCGCCCCTGTGCGACAATTCCTCCCGCCATATCCCAGGATCCCATCCGCAATAACGCGCCAGCCACAATCCACAAAAAAATGCCCGGCCAACTCTTCACCAACTACTTCCTAGAAGAAGGCATCCTCCACACCACCGCCTGGCAGGAATCCCTCTCCCAACCAACAGACCTCGACGCCTTCCGCACCCAGGCCCTCACCCTTCTCGAAAAAGCTGCCAGCTTCCACTCCATCAACGAAGCCTCCACCGAGATGGAACTGATCCGCCCCCTATTCAAACTGCTCGGCTGGAACCACTACCTGCCCCAGCAGGGCAGCGACCAAAACATCCCCGACCACCTGCTCTTCGGCGATGCCAACTCCAAAGACAACGCCGCCACCAAACCCGCCGCCGCCCGCTACCCCGACGCCCTCGCCGTCGCCGAAAGCAAGCGCTTCGGCCTGCCCCTCGACGCCCGCGAAGGAAAACAGGCCGGCTCACCCCACGGCCAGATCCTCCGCTACCTCGCCACCGCCGACATCAACTCCGACGGCCGCATCCGCTGGGGCATCCTCACCAACGGCCGCATCTGGCGCCTCTACGACCGCCGCGCACTCCCCCGTGCCAGCGGCTACTACGAAGTAGACCTTGACGCCGCCCTCCAGGCCAGCGGCGACGCCCACGCCCTCCGCGCCTTCCGCCTCCTTTTCGGCCGCCCCGCCTTCAGCCCCCAACATGGCGCCCAGACCAGCTTCCTCGAGGACGCCATCGCCGAAGGCCGCCGCTACGAAGAACAGGTCGCCAGCGACCTCTCCGGCACCGTCTTCGACAAAGTCTATCCCGCCCTCGTCCGCGCCCTCGCCGACAAGAGCGGCGCCGAGCTGGACGACGTCCGCCAGGCCGCCCTCATCTTCCTCTACCGCCTCCTCTTCCTCCTCTACGCCGAGGACCGCGACCTGCTGCCAGTCAACGACAGCCGCTACGACGACTACGGCCTGCGTAAATCCGTTCGCGACGACATCGACGATCGCATCGCCGCCGGCGACGCCTTTTCCACCGTCGCCCCCAACTACCACAACCACATCACCACCCTCTGCCGCCAGGTCGACGAGGGCGACGCCTCCATCGGCCTCCCGCCCTACAACGGCGGCCTCTTCGCCCGCCAAGCCGCGCCCATGCTCGAACAGGTCAGCCTCTCCGACCACGTGCTCGCCCCAATCATCCACAACCTCAGCCGCACCAGGGGCGACTCCGGCCGCCGCTTCGTCAACTACCGCGACATGACCGTCCAGCAGCTCGGCTCCATCTACGAGCGCCTGCTCGAGCGCGAACCGGTCCGCACCCCCGCAGGCGAAATCGTCGTCCGCCCCAACAGCTACGCCCGCAAGGACAGCGGCAGCTTCTACACCCCCCAACCGCTCGTCGACCTCATCGTCGAGCGTACCCTCACACCCCTGCTGGAAGAGCGCAAAGCCGCCTTCCACGCCAAAGCCGCCGCCCTGCAGAGCGACACACGCGCCAAAGCCGGCCGCCTCGCTGACCTCCACCCTCTCGACCCCGCCGCAGCCGCGCTCGACCTCAAGGTCCTCGATCCCGCCATGGGCAGCGGCCACTTCCTCGTCACCGCCGTCGACTTCCTCTCCGACGCCATCGCCGACCTCGTCGAATACGCGCCCACCGCCGCCCCCTGGCTCGAAGACGCCTACACGTCGCCACTGCTCGACCGCATCGCCGCCATCCGCGCCGACATTCTCGCCCGCGCCGACGCCGCCAACTGGGTCATCGACAGGCCCCAGCTCACCGACCAGGCCATCATCCGCCGCATGGTCCTCAAACGCTGCATCTACGGTGTCGACAAAAACCCCCTCACCGTCGAGCTCGCCAAAGTCTCCCTCTGGCTGCACAGCTTCACCGTCGGCGCGCCCCTCTCCTTCCTCGACCACCACCTGCGCTGCGGCGACTCCCTCATCGGCCTGCGCGTCCACGACGCCGCCCGCGAGCTCTCCCGCCTCGGCGGCTTCACCTCCGCCAGCGCCATCCAGGCCGCCGAAAACGCTGCCGCCGGCATGCAACGTATCGAAGAGATGTCCGACGCCGACATCTCAGAGGTCGAAGAATCCGCCGCCCTCTTCCGCGAGGTCGAAAAGACCACGTCGCCTCTGCGCGGCCTGCTCAACACACTCTGCGGCGTCAACTGGCTCGCCGCCGGCATGAAAAAGAAGCAGCGCTCCGAATTCGAAGCGCCGCTCCAGGCGATAATCGTCTCGCAGGAAGAAAAAGCCTTCTCCCTCCTCTCCGACGGTCCCGACAGCGTCGACGCCACCGATCCAATCCGCCAGAGCACCTACTGGCCCCAATTCACCCAAATCTGGCGCGCCGCCAATGACATCGCCGGCCGCGAAACCTTCCTCCACTGGGAAGCCGCCTTCCCCGGCGTCTGGCGCCGCTGGCAGGACGACCAGCCCACCGGCGGCTTCGACGCCATCATCGGCAACCCGCCCTGGGACC
>JAPPKG010000670.1:0-4954 GCA_026914085.1 Caldilineaceae bacterium
TCGCGGTCGGCGTCGGCGTTGACGTCGCGCCGCCCGGCGTCGGAGTCGCGGTCGGCGTTGTAGTCGCGGCTGCCGCTAGCGCGATCGCAGTGGGATAGTCCAACTGCCAGCCGCTCGTCTCCCCCTCCGCGTTCAACGCCTGGATCGAATAATAGTACTTCGTCCCCGGCGTAACATCCGTATGCGTGTACGTTGTACCGGTCAGATTATTGCCGCCAATCCCTTGCCAGCCGGTCACCGCGTCCCAATAAGTCGCGAGTTCGTAGCGCACTGCCCCTGCCGCCGCCTCCCAGCTTAGCACCACACCCTGCTCCGTCGCCTCCGCCGTCAGCACCGGCGCATTCAGCGCCGCCGCCGTCGCGGTCGGCGTTGACGTAGACGTAGATGTAGATGTAAGTGTCGCTGTTGGTGTTGGCGTCGACGTTGCCGTCGAAACCGACCTGGACTCTGGCGGTTCCTCCCCGCCCTCCTCATTCGGATCAGACGTGTCAGGTGGCAGTACCGATCCATCCCTTGGCTGTTCCGCTTCACTCCCTGGCGGTGGCGCATTACTCGCTGGCGGTGGCGGCACATAGCCCTGCTGCGTAGGCGTTGGCGTTGGCGTTGTTGTTGACGTTGGCGTAGACGTTGACCCGGGCGGCGGTGGGCCGCCGATCGCGGTCGCGCTCGCATACCCTGACCACGAGCTGTTCGTTCCGCCAGCCGCCACTGCGCGCACTGTATAGTAGTAGGTCGTGCCGGCAGAAAGGCCGCTATGGCTATAAGCTGTCCCTGTCAGTACCTCATCGGTCACCGATTCCCAACTGCTGCCCCCATTGACCCACGCCAATAACTCATACCGCGCGGCGCCCGAAACCGACGTCCAGCGCAAATCGATAACGCCTCCCTCCTTCGCAGTCGCGCTCAGACTCGGCGCAGTCAAAGACCCGCCTTGGGCATTCAGTTTGCCATTTTCAGAAAGGGCGAAAGCGGCGACAATCATCAAGAGGGCGACGGAAAGAAAAACGCTCCGCGGCCCAATGAACTGTCTTCTCGTTCCGTTTCCCACGGTGGCACCTCCATGTAATCATCAACGCCAGCCTCTGCGTGCGGGCTTCAGGCTGAAGTCTACAACGGAACCCTGTTCATTGCGAACGCAAGGTAGCCGCGAGGTGCATCCCAAATGTGGGCGAACTCTCCCCAGCCTCGCGTAGCAGCGGTACCCCAGCCATCTCGCGATCAGCTCTGAGTCAGAAGTAGCCCTGTCGCTGACCACTGACCACTGCAGTTCCGGGCTTCGCCCCCGCAACGCCCCCGGGTCGACAGCATGCCTCGTCGACCTAGTGCCGACATAGGTGGCAGGTGTCGAATCGAACGAGTTTCGCCAGACCACGTCGCGCCAGTCCCATTATTTCCCGTAGGTGCCGGCCCTGTGCCTGCCCTCGCATCCCCTCCAACTGACGCAACCCGCGATAATGCCCGGCTAGGCGCCTCCCCTGCGTCTATCCGAAAGCCGCCAGACTGTTCCCACCCCTGATTTGGGTTGCACGCCCGGACAGTTCTTGACACCAGCGGTTTGACAGATCCCTGCTTAATGCTATACTGCCCATCGTGCCCCCGCCTCAATCTGGAGAAGCAGTCCCTGCACTGATTATCACCAAATAATCCCACTACGCATTGACATCTCATTCACCCTTCCAGGAGGAAAAGATGCACAAGACAAGCCGCCGCCAGTTTCTCAAAGTGAGCGCCGGCATGGGCGCCGCTGCAATGCTCGCCGCCTGTGCACCCGTAGCAACAGAGATGGACGCAGGGTCTGCCGACGCCATGGAAGAACCCATCGACCTCGTCGTCTGGTACCAGGACTGGGACGGCGCCAACCGCATCATGGGATGGGTCCAGCCAGAGTTTGAAAAAGACCACGAAAACGTCACCGTCGACCTCCAGGCCATCGGCTACGGCGACCTGCTCAACAAGATGCTGCCCTCCATCGCCTCCGGCACCGAGGGCGACGTCATGATGATGTACACCGACTGGGTCGTCGCCACCGACATCACCCGCGTCTTCCTCGACATCACCGACGCCGCCGGTGGCGCAGCCGAACTCGAAGAAAAGATGTGGCCGGCCGCCTTCCAGGCCGTCGAAGTGCCCGGCAACAAGGTCTACTACCTGCCCTGGCTCGCCGGCATCCGCGGCGCCGCCATGACCGTCAACATGGACCACTGCGCCGAAGCCGGCGTCGATTACCTCAACTTCGGCTCCTACGAAGACGTGGTCGATGCCGGCATCGCCATGACCCAGAAAAACGATGAGGGCAAAGTCACCCGCTCAGGCTACTCGATTGCCAGCTCCCAATATCAGCTGCTCTGGACCCTGATCTGGCAGCTCGGCGGGGACTTCTTCGACAAGGAGACCGGCGTCTGGTCCCACGACAGCGAAGTGGGCGCCGCCGCCACGCAGATCCTGCACGACATCTACTGGGTCCACAATACCGTCGACTTCGAGCTCTTCACCAACGAGTACGAGGCCTGCACACAGCAGCTCGTCTCAATCTGGGGCAACGGCGCCTGGACCATGAGTGTTATGACCGACGTGGCCGACGTGCCCGCCGACAACATCGTCACGCCGCCCCTCGCCAACGCCGTCGAATATGTTCTCTACCCGCAGCATGTCGCCGGCTATGGCCTTTCCAAGCGGCTCGCCGATGACGCCGCCAAGCTGGATGCCGCCATCGACTTTGCCCTGCTCATCGTCAGCAACGGCGCCCTCCTCCAGGCCCTCGACTTCTACTCCGGCGTCGTCCCCTCCAAGGGCGTTTACAACGACCCCGGCATCGGCGACGTCAAGTACGGCCTCGTCTCCAAGCGCGTCGCCGAGGGCATGTGGCCCCACGCACGCTATCCGCAGGACCACGTCGCCCAGCAAGGCCCCGCCGCTGCCGAACTCGACCGCGCCATGCGCCAGGAAATCAGCATCCAGGAAGCGCTGTCCAACATGGACGCCTACCTGCAGGAACAGGAAGACCAGGCCCGAGAACGTCTGGCAGCCTGACCTCACGAAGATTCAGACTGAAAGGGCGCCGCGTACCCGTGTACGCGGCGCCCGCCAACCAGCGGAAACAGAAGTATGACTACGTTGCAGGATCACCCCGTCTCCGGTGGTCAAACGTTGCCGCACATGCCCGTCGCCCGCCGTGACAGCGTCTGGCGCCGCTTCCGCCGCGCCAGCCCCTTCGCGCTCATCTACTCCGCCGCCATCCTCATCTTCTATACCATCATCTTCATCATCCCCTTCGGCACCGGCATCTGGCTCGCCTTCCAGAACTGGGACTTCATCACCAATCCCAAGTTCGTGGGCCTGCGCAACTTCACGAAGGCCTTCACCGACCAGTACTTCTGGCAAGCCCTGGAAAAGACGATCCTGTTCTCCGTGGTCGAGATCAGCCTGGGCCTCTCCATCGCTCTGCTCTTCGCCCTCGCACTCAGCCAGATCCTGGGCAAGTGGCAGAACTTCTACCTCTCCGTCTACTACCTGCCGGTGATCACCCCACTGGTCGTCTCCATCTACCTCTGGCGCTGGCTCTACCGCCCCACCGGCGGCGCCTTCAACACTTTGCTCAGCAGCGTCGGCCTGCCCGAACAGCCATTCCTCGCCAGCCCGCAGCAGGCGCTTTGGGCCATTACCCTTGTCGTCATCTGGGCCCACCTCGGCACAGGCATCGTCCTCTTCCTGGCCGGCATCAACGATGTGCCCGAAAGCCTCTTCGAAGCCGCCCGCCTCGACGGCGCCGGCTTCTGGCAGTCCTTCTTCAAGATCACCCTGCCGTTGATCCGCCCCGTACTCGTCTACCAGATGGTCGTCAGCGTCATCGGCACCGTCCAGATGTTCGAAGCCTTCTTCCTCATCCCCGGCCCCGGCTTCAGCACACGCACACTCGCCCTCTACACCTACGAGCTCGGCTTCCGCGCCCTCAACCTCGGCTACGGCGCCGCCGTCTCCCTCATCATCTTCATAATGCTGCTCGGCGCCACCGTCTTCCAGCTCCGCCGCTGGCGCATCGAATGGGAACATTGATGCCACATGGCCACAACCGCTGACTCCAGACCGCTGCCCACCCCCATCTCCCCCCTCCGCCGCTGGATCATCTCCGGCAAGTGGACAAAAGCGGTCGTCTTCCTCATCCTGGCCTTCTTCAGCTTCGCCATGTTCTACCCCTTCATCTGGCTCCTCTTCTCCTCCTTCAAGACCGGCGCCGACATCGTCAGCCTGCCCGTAACGCTCCTCCCCAAGAAATGGACACTCGGTGCCTACCTGATGGTGATGGACCCAACCCGCGCCAACCTGCCCATCGCCTACGTCAACAGTATCATCGTCACCACCGGCACGGTCATCAGCGTCCTCATCACGTCATCCATGGGCGGTTTCATCTTCGCCCGCCTCGAGTTCCCCGGCCGCGACTACCTCTTCTACTTCGTCCTCTCCACCACCATGGTCCCCTTCCTCACCCTCCTCATCCCCCTCTACATCGTCATGCGCGAGCTCAACCTCCTCAACTCGCTCTGGGGCGTCTGGGTGCCCAGCATCTTCTCCTCATTCGGCGTCTTCCTCTGCCGCCAGTTCGTCTACGGCATCCCCCGCGAGCTCTACGACGCCGCCAAAATCGACGGCAGCGGCGACTTCGGCATCTACCGCAACATCATCCTCCCCCTCACCAAACCCATCCTCTCCGCCCTCGCCATCTTCGTCTTCCTCGGCGCCTTCAACGCCTACCTCTGGCCCCTCGTCATCCTCAACGAAGAAAAAAAGCTCACCCTCCCCCTCATCATCGCCCGCATGGCCAACCGCTTCGGCGGCACCGACTACCAGGCCGTCATGGCCGGCTCCGTCCTCGTCTCCATCCCCCCACTCATCGTCTTCCTCATCTTCCAGAAAAACTTCGTCCGCGGCATCGCCCTCACCGGCCTCAAAGGCTGAC
>JAPPKG010000363.1:0-4951 GCA_026914085.1 Caldilineaceae bacterium
AGCTGCATCGGCCACGGCGAGCGATAGTGTTTGCCGATGCCTGACAAGGTGCTTCGCCGCTCCCGAGACCGCATCGCCCACGGAGAACGCCCCCAGCGCACTATCGGCTCCGGCTGGGACCAGGAGTAACCGCCGTCGTCGGAGTAGTTTATTTGGATGGCGTCGCGCAGCCCGTCAATGTTGAGCGTGTAGCATTGCAGGCGACCCGAGGGAAGAAGCAACAGACCGGCATACGTGGGACGGCCGTCCCCGGTCGGATCATCGCAGATGCGGGCCAGCGGTTCCCAGCTGAGGCCGTTGTCGTCGGTGCCATACAGGACCACGCCGCCGGTGGGCAGGCCGGCCGTCATCGCCGCGAGCTGCGTCCCGTCCTGCATCTGTACGAGCGGATGTCCGTCCTTGTGCACCATGTCGTGTCCGAGAGGCGGTTGGACAGGCGTCGGTACAGACTCCCACGTCCGGCCCCGATCCGGCGAGCGCACGGCGAAACAGAGCAGGGCGGGCAGCTGGCCCTCGCCGGCATGGGTACGGCCGAACAGGATGGCCGTATCGGGAGCGGTCAGGTCGATCCATTGACGGGCGACCGCGGGGTCAGTTTCCACCTGTTGCAGAAAGGCGCGCCGCGCCTCGACCGGTGCACTCTCGTCGAATATGACAACGTCATTGGCGCGGTCCCAGGTTGCGCCGTTGTCAAAGCTGCGCGCCAAGACGAATTGCGCGCGGCCGTGGTATCCGGCCGGACCATGTTGGACATCGCTCCTGTAGCGGTAGGCGCACGGCGCGCGGTTGTAGATGATGGCGATTTCACCGCCACCGAAGTTAAAGATGCCGCCCTGACGGGGGTGGCCGGCGTAGCGGTCGCGCGCATAGTCGACCAACGAGTGCTCGACTTCAGCCAGTGCAGGTGCCGGTATGGTTTGTGATGTCATGAGTTTCGCTGCGCGGCAGCGCAGAGGGAGAGCATTCCGTTTTACTTCAGACCGGTAAGGGCGATGCCCTGCACGAACTGGCGCTGAAATGCGATAAAAAGGATGAGGATGGGCAACACAGCCATTACCGACCCGGCCAACAGGACAGACTGGAACAGTTCAGCCATCGAGGTCAGTGAGCCGGAGCCGTAGGCGAGCGAATACATGCCGACCGAAATCGTGTAGAGGCGTTCGGAGCTGGACATCACCAGCGGCCAGACAAAGGCGTTCCAACTGCCCTGGAACTGGAAGAGGGCCACCACGGTCACGACCGGTCCGGACAGGGGCATAATCACACGCAGCCAGATCATCGGTTCGCTGCAACCGTCGATGCGTGCTGCATCCTCCAGGTCCTTCGGCAGCGTGCGGAAAAACTGGCGGAAGAGAAAGATGGAGCTGGCGCTGACCACGTTGGGCAGGATCAGGCCGGCGTAGCTGTTGTAGAGTCCGTGCCCGCCCGCGCCTAAAATGTCGTTGCCGCCCAGCAGCGGCAGCCGCAGCATGAGGATAAAGAGCGGCAGAAAGGTGACAGAGCCGGGAATCATCATCGTGGCCAGAACAAGCCCGAACAGGAAATCGCGCGCCGGGAAACGAAGTCGGCCAAAAACGTACCCCGCCAGCGAGGATGTGGTTGTCGCCAGCACCGTAACCGCGACCGCATAGATCGTTGTGGTGCGGATATACTTGCTGATGCTAGCCATCTTCCAGGCGACGACGTAGGGCTCGAGGCTCCAGTTCAAGGGGTTGAACATGTCCCAGGTGAAGCCTATTCGTATGACCATACCAGCCGTGCCCAAAGAGCTGACCGCCATCCAGAGAAAGGGCAGTGCCGCGATGAGGAGCCCTACTATGATGCCGAGGGTAAGTAGAGTCCGAAAGAGGAACTCCTCCCGCGGCGGAAAACGCAATCTGCGTGTCTGAGCCATCTTAGATGCAACCCTCGCGGCCACCGGTCAGGTTGGAGGCCGTGTTCAGGTGTTCAGTATTCGAGCGATGAAGAAAAGAACTTCCAGTTGAAAAAGGTAAGAACGGCAATGGCGATGAACAGCAGGACCGCCATGGCCGAAGCGTAACCCATCTGATTGAACTTGAAGGCGTTCAGATAGATCTGGTGAACGATGGTTGTCGTTCGGAAGGCCGGTCCGCCCTCGGTCATGATCATCACGAGGTCGAACACCTGCAGCGAATCGATCATGCCGATGATGAAGAGGTAGAAGGTGACGGGCCGCAGCAACGGCCAGGTGATAAAGCGAAGCAGTTGCCAGCGCCCGGCGCCATCCACCTTGGCCGCATCGTAGAAGGTTTCAGGTATGCCCTGCAACCCGGCCAGGTAGATGAGCATCGTTCCGCCAAACGCCTTCCAGACGGCCACGCCGATCACGGCCGGCATGGCGGTAAACGGGCTGTTGAGCCAGTCTTTAGGCGTAACGCCAAAGAGCTTCAGCGCCAGGCTGACCAGCCCCACCTGCGGCTGAAAGAGCCACATCCAGGCGATGCCCATGGCGATGGTCGAGGTCAGGACCGGCAGATAGTAGGCGCCGCGCAGGAAGGAGATGCCGCGAATCCTGCGATTCAGCAGCATGGCAGCGCTAAAACCGACAGCCATCGACAGCGGTACGAATCCGACTGTAAACTGCAGTGTATTCCTGATCGTAGTCCGGAACAGGTCGTTCTCGAACGCCACTCCGTAGTTGTCCGTTCCGATCCAGCGCATCGTGGCGCTGAATGCGTCGAATTGAGTGAAACTGAGGCCGATCGCCCCCAGGACCGGGAGCACCGTAAAGATCAGCAGAGGAAGGACCGCGGGCAGGATCAGTGTATAGGCCCACTTGACCTCGCTGCGCCGCAACTCAGCGCGAAACTCCTGAAATCGGCTTGCCGTGCCAACAGCCACGGGCGACCTCCTAACCCCGGTGGATAGTGGTAAGTGAATAGTGAACGGTAACTGCACCACCCACTATTCACTCGCCAGATTCCTATTTGGTCTAAATCTTCAACCTATGCGCCGGTACTCAGGATCCGATTCGTGATCCCGTCGGCCCTGCTCGCCATGCTGTCCAGGGCATCCTGGTCCTCACGCAGGCCGAACAGCGCCATTTCGGTGAAGGGGCTCCAGATGTTGATGGCCATTTCGCGATAGCCGACATGGTCGTAGCCGACGTCACGACCCGAGCCGGCGTATTCGAGGAATGCCGTGTCGCGGATCAACGGCTCATCCTGGAGCCAGGCCAGGTTCTCGTTCATCGACCTGAAGGCCGTGAGGAAGAACTGCGGGAACCTGCCTTCGGCGTCGATGGCGTTATGCAGAGCTTCCTGGCTGGTGGGCCGGGAGTAGACTTCCAGCAGTGCCAGGGCCGCTTCCTGCACTTCGCTCTCGGAGTAGACGCTGATGATGTGGTTGGCATTGGCCAGCCCGATGCGCTCGCCGCCGGCATTGCGGGCAATCGGCGCGCCGATCCCCATAAGGTCGGCATTCTCGGGTTTGCGCAACCGCATGTTGGGCACCCACCACGGTCCCTGAATCTCCATCGCGGTGAAGCCCTCCACCGTCGCCCATGTGCCGGGCGGCAGGGTCAGGCCTTCCAGCGGGTTGATCCCGTGGACGCGCTTAAGGTCCAGGTTCCAGGTAAAGGCCTCGGCGAACTCGGGCGCGTTGACCGTGCACTTGCCGGTCAGCGGGTCGCTCTGGTCGAACTCGCCGCCGCCGTTCTGATAGGCGTTGACCGTCATCTGCTCCCAGTCCCACGTCTTGCCCATGCGCATGCCGGCGCGCGTGATATTGCCGTCGCCGTCACGCTGCGTCAACTTGAGCTGGGCGTCCAGCAGGTCATCCCAGTTGTCCGGGAAGTTGTCCGCATCGAGACCTGCTTCATCGAAGAAGTCCTTGCGGTAGATGTACATCTTGGTGCCGCAGAGGGCCGGGTAGCCGATCAGGTCGCCGCCGACGGTGCTGAGATTGCGGAAGCCGTCGATCATGTCGTCCCACTGGCCCCACTCCTTCACATAGTCCTGGAGCGGAGTCGTGTAACCGGCATGGGCCAGGCTGCCGCGGCCGGCAAAGTTGGCGAAAAGGTCGGCAGGCTCGCCGGCCATCCGGGAGGTGATCATCTTGGGCACCAACTCGGTGTTGGTGACGAAAGTGAACTCGACGTCCCAACCGGGATTCTCCTGCGCAAAAACGGGGAAGACCTGCTCAATCAGCGTGGCGCCAATTGGATGTTCAGCGTTGTAGTTATCCCACCAGCGCACCGTCTTGCGCATGGCGCCCATCGCCGGTTCAGCTTCGCCGCCAGCCGGTGCCGCAGCAGGAGGCGCCACACAGGCCGCCATGAGCGTTGCGCCGGCGGCCGCGCCGGTCAACTTGAGCATATCGCGTCGCGAATACTTTTTGGACATCATAGTGAATTGACCCTCCTTTAGGGTTGCGAAGAGTTGAGAAGGACTGTGGACCGTTTGAAACGCCCCCCCTCAATCTGCAGAAGTGTGGTTGCAAAGTTGAAGCAAAGCGACCTGCCCTCGGCAAGAGATGTGCTGCAATTCAATTCATTGCGCGGGTCACCACCCCCTTCAACAGGAAATCGGCGTCATCCGTGGAGCGCTTCATGTGCATGGAATTTAGTATGGAGAAAAAGGGAACTTCCCGCTGTTTGTGTCTCCCGGGTGTATTCCATTGGGAGATCAGGCCGTTTTCAGGCCGTTGAGCACAGTATGTTCGATTTCAATGGCCGTGTCAAGACGGTTTTTTCGACGGTACATTCCAAAATGGGGACGAACTTTCCTATGGATCGGGAAGCCACAGCGCCGTTTCCGCTCCGCCTTCAACTCTGAGGCAGGAAGAGCACAGTCTCTGATCTCTACCCACTGACCGCCGATCTTTTGGGCGGTCGGGCCTAGTCGGCCCACCCATTTGGGGGGGGGGGGGGGGGGGCGCGCGCCGCCCCCCGGCCGGGGGCGCCCCCCCCCACCCCGGGGGGGCCGCGTTC
>JAPPKG010000382.1:0-4922 GCA_026914085.1 Caldilineaceae bacterium
GCCCCCCCCCCCCCAACGCCCCCCCCAACAACATGCCTCGCCGACCTGGTGCCGATTTTCGACCAGGTGCCTGTTCGACCGAGTCTCGCCAACCCACGATCCGCCGTCCCTACTGATTCCCCGTCGGCGCCGGCCTCTTGCCTGCCCTCGCACACCCTCCACTGTCGCCCTCACCTTCCTCCCTGGCGCCCCTCTGGCCCCAGTCAGAGTTCCCCCACATACTGCTAGGCCTGACGCTTGCCCTGCGTCTCTCCTTAGACCGGCAACGATTTCAGCCACCGCTGGCTCACAGTCCGCACCAGGCAATTCCCACCCCAATATAGCCATGCACGCTCCCGCGATTCCTTCTCGAAATGAAGACCGCTCGAATGAAAGAATCGTGGTATAGTATCCACATGAGTCTAACGGCTTGAGTGTAGAAGGGAATCTGAAGTGCCAATTCTGGTCGTCATTATCCTTTTTGCCTGCGCCATAGGCATTGTCCTCGCGCTGATCACCCTCTCGCTGTCGAGGATCAGCGGCCGCGTCGTGGAACAGTACAAGCAAAAGCTGGACGACGCCAACACAGTCATAAACCGGAGCGCCCCACCTGACTCATGGGTCCAGCCCTTCCGAACGCGAATCGAAGATGCCCGCGCAGGGAATCTGAACTCCTCCCAGGACGCCTTTTTCGCCTTCTTCAAAGGTCGGGAACGGTCACTCGAAGAGATCGGGGAACAGGCCCGCAAGCACTGCTTGAAGCGACTTAAGATGCTGACTTCGTTTATGGAAAAGGGAAACTTTTACGACGAAGACCGAACAAAGAACATGGTCGTAAACTCGCTCAAGTCCGAGTATGAAAGGTGGACCACCTGCCATTGGACGGACCTGGTTTGGCACGAAGACACCGAGACGACAGATTAAAGCTTCGGTCCGTCCTCGGCTGCCCTGCTCTCCCATGCCAATCTCGGAAATCAACCCGCTCCGATTTCCACTTTGACCACATCCTTGGGACCTAATTCAATTTCAGCCTTGCTCCACCCCCCCTCTGCTGCCTCAAAGTCGCGAGTCGATTCCCCGTCAATGCGAACAGTGTAGCTGTTTCCTTTCAATCCGCGGAGCTTCAAATCCGTTCTGTGCCGGTCGCCGCTGCGATTCTCCATACGGAACGCGATCCGTGAGAACTGCATAGCCGCGCCCTCAGAATCCAGGTAGTTGCAATGTATAGAGATCGGATGATCTGCGGCAAAGCCATCGCGCTCTAGCAACAAGTGCATGCGCGCGTCTCGCCCGACGACATGTAGCCTCTGACGCAAACCGTCCTGAGGCCAAATATCAAATCGACCGCTCTCCATCTGAAGCCGCCCGCCATAGGCAAACCAGCCAAAGAGAGGATCGTCGGCTATAATCGTGGCCGCGGTTCGCAGCGCCGCCCCGTATCCCAATTCAATCTCACCGTCGTACGGCCAGCTCCCACGCCCGTTGTCCTGCCTGATCCACATGCCGCTGTACTTTTCGGGCGTAATCGCCCAACCCGTCGCACCATCGTTTTCCTCGCCCGGATACCAGTACCCATAGTTCGATTCGGCCGTTCCCGTATTCATCAGGCACCACGAACTGAGGAATGACGCATAGCCTAAGCGCAAGTACGGGAATGGGTCCTCCGCAAAGTAAAGCGCGTAGTCCACAATGGACCATCCCCCCAGCTGTGACATGTAGCTTAAGCCGTATCGCGAAGAGTCCCCACCCCGATTGTCGCCTCCCAATAACGTGTACGACGGTTCCACCCAACCCCGCAGAGCAATATTCGCCTCAATCTGCTTTTCCATGAACGCCTCAAAGTCAGACCGGCTGACTTCAGGATGCTCGTACCAGATGTCCTTGTACTTGTCGTACCAGAGCTTCCTGTCAGGCTCAACAGTCCGCGTCAACCCGTACTTTGCGACAGCATGTGATGTTTCGAACGCAGTCGTGTCAAACGGATACTCCGAATCAAACGGATACGGATCGTCATACACGAAATACTTGACCTTCTTCTCCCACTCTCCGCGCAGCCAGTCCGCCCGCTCCCGCCAGCCCTCCTCCTCAAGCGCGTCGATCAGGTCAACAATCAACATCTCATTGTACAGGCCGAGTCGATAAGCCCAGTACCCTCGGGCTCCGTGCGGGAGATCGTCCAGCCCGGCAAGCCGGAAGTGGGCTTCCGCCGTCCCGAATGCCCTCTCCAGGTAACCCGCACTGTCCAGGTAGTTCGTCGTTCCTGGGTAGAGCTTCGCAATCTGGTACATGTGAAAGTAGAGCATGATCACATGCGGATAATCGTAGCTGCGCCAGACATGTTCCAGACCTTCCCCCTTGGTCCCGAACCCGTGCTCACTGTGCCGGTTCTCATACCAGTTGGGCACGCCATAGATAAAGTAAGGGTAAGGCTTTTCGACATCCGTGCGCTGTAACCCGCCCCATACAAACTTCTCGATGTAATACTCGACCGCATCAATCTCCTTCTGCTCGGGGAAATGCACGTTCTTCGCGGCGATGAACGGAGCCTTCGGCAAAGCCGTGTCGTCACAGGTCAACGTATAACCGTACCAGCCGTCAAATCCACCAGTGTTCTCAGGACCCCGCAGGACGGCCTCCCGCATGTCCCAAACCGAAAAAAGGCCCTCGTACCACTTCCCCGTACCTCTGTGCTGCTGCTTGTCCACCAGGAAAGCGGTACGCTTCTTGATTAAGGTCTCCAGCGGCTCGGTTACAAAAAACTCAAGGTTCATGTAGGAACCGCTGCCGTAGTGGACCGTCAGGAGGTTCTCCCCCAGTCGGGAAAACTGTACTTGAAAGCTGCGGGCATCTGCTTGCGTCTCATTCACCAATTCAATGCTGGTTTGATCAGGATACTCCGCCGCGACTTCATACTCTTCGTGCTTCGTCCGCATCGAGAAAGTCGCGCCCAGATCGATCGGTACCGTCATGCCCGGCACGACATGAACGTCGAACAGTCCCTGCTGGAAAAGGACATCACGCACGCCATCGTAATCGTCAGCCCACTCCAGGCAGAAGCCGTATGCAACCCCGTCGCCCTCAGTTCCCTGTGGCGAAAGCGTGACGCTCGTATGCGGTTGGCGCCAGCTTCCTCGCGTCTCGTTTCCACCGGTCAGCGCCGAATGGATATAAACGCGGTAGGGCACGCTGGTTGTCGAAGGGTGAGGATCGATCTCCTCATAGTACTCCAGCTTCGTTCCCGCCAGAGGCGTCATCACCAGGTATGGACCGACGCCATTGGGCCGCTGCCAAAACAGAAAAGATCCATGTCCCGAAATGAAGCTGTGGCGCGCGACAACCTGCGTATAGTTGGCCAGGTTGTCGCGCACAAAGCGTCTGTTAAAGGGCAGCGGCAGTCCGATGTCTCCGATCTCCACCGTCTCTTCCGTCTCATTGCGAATCGCCAGGCTCCACATGAGGCGGTCCCCTTCCACGCTGAACCGCTCTACCAGCCCCAGCCCTCGCAATCCGTGCAGCAGCTGGCTATCGCCGCTGAAATCGAACGCCCGCGACCCGCCTTCAAACTCCTCAACAGTGCGAATGTCGCCTGAGGAGAAACTGGTCGCAGTTCGCCACGCCCCTCCGCCTACGCGATAGCCTACCAGCACCTCCCCAAGCGTTTCGCCTGGCGTAACATATTCGGTATCGTACACATCGTCCTTCAGCTTGAGGCTACTGATGCCGCCTCGGTTCCACTCCACCAGAAACTGCCCCTGCAACGGCACTGCGTTCTCTGTCATCATATCGGCTTCTCGACTCTGTTTCCCGCGTTCTTCGCCGCCCTTCGCGTGACTTCGCGGATCAACCAGAGGTGTCCTTCGCGCCCCTTCGCGTAACTTCGCGGATCAAAAAATGGTGTACTTCGCGGACAGAACTCGCGGAAAAAAGCTCCCCTCACCACATCACCCATCCCCCGGAATTGATGTCCTGACCCGTCATGCTGGCCGCATCATCCGATGCCAGAAAGACCGCTATCGCCGCCGCCTCCTCCGACCCGGCCCCCTTCTCCACGTACCCTTCATCCCCACACCACCGCCCGGCCAGAACGGCATTCGGCCGCGGCTCCCGGTACCGGCGCCGAAATGCCTCTTCATCAAAAGCTTCCCCCCTGTACTCCGCCCGCGACCGTTCCAACTCGACACTCCTCTCCTCGTGTGCACCGGGACAGATCGCATTGACCGTGATATTGTACCGACCCACGTCCGCCGCCAAAGTGCGTGTAAATCCAAGGATGCCCATCTTCGAGGTCGTGTAGGGAGTACGGTGCGAAAGAGGCTGCTTGCCCGAACCCGAGCTGAAGTTGATTACGCGCCCGTACCTCTTGCGGATCATCTCCGGCAGCGCATACTTGCAGCCGAGAAACGCCGAATCCAAATTGACCGCCAGCGTCTCCTGCCACTCCTCCAGGCTCATCTGCCATACATCCTTCGTCGGACCGGCTATTCCGACCACATTAACCAAAATGTCGATTGTGCCGAAACGGTCAATCGTATCCTGCACAAGCTGCCTGACCGGCTCCTCCTTCGAAACATCGGTCTGCGAGCAAAATACCTCCCCGCCTGCGGCCCGGATCCGTTCGCCAACTCCGCCCTCCAACTCCTCTAAGGGCACGATGTCGCAGACCGCAACCGCAGCGCCCTCCTCGGCAAACCGGACCGCCACCGCCTCCCCGTGTCCCCGCCCCGCCCCTGTGACCAGGGCCACTTTACCGTCCAAGATAGCCATGAATGACCTTTCCCTTGTCCCCTCGCTTACAATAACTGTCTCTTGACGACCGCCTCATCCAGTTCCACCCCCAGACCCGGCCCTGTCGGCGGTATGATATATCCGTTCTCAAATACAATCGGCTCCTTGAACAGCTCCTGGTGCAGAGGGCCTCCGTTGTACTCCTGGATCAACAGGTT
>JAPPKG010000325.1:0-4919 GCA_026914085.1 Caldilineaceae bacterium
CACGCCGACTTCCTTTCCGCGAAGCGCCGACCTGCCCAGCGTCACGTTGATGAAGTTGATGCACGCGATGAACAGAAGGAGGAAGCCGAGCGTTCCCAGCACATACGAGACGACAATGTCGCTCTTTGGAAAGAGGTCGAACAATATCGAAGAATCCAGATAGATGCCGGCCAACGGCTGAAGTCCCATTACGCTGGCATCTATCCCTCGTAACCTGGGGAAGTGGTTTTCAACGAAGTCCGGGAACTGGGCCTCCAGGGTCCCGGCGGCCTCCGGGGTGGTCAATTCCACGAGGGTAGCCGCAACAGACTGGCTCCAGTTCCGATTCCAGTTGTCGCCGGTCTCCGTCAGGGTCTTCATCGAAATCAGAAAGTCGAACTGAAAGATGGTATTGGCGGGAACGCGGACCACGCCGGCCACCTGGTGTCTCCGGTCGTCCATGGTCAGCCAGTTCCCGACGGGGTCGGCGTTTCCGAAGTACTTCTCTACAATTTTCTCATTCAGTATTACCTGGGAACTGCTTTCGAGGGCGCCTTCGATATAGCCGGATACGGCCTGAAAGGTAAGAATCTCGAAAAACCCGGGGTCGGCACGGAACACCGTTTCTTCGCGGACGGTCACGTCCCCATGACTCACCAGAACCGGTCCGGTATTGGCATATCGAACGGTTCGGACGATGCCCGCGTAGGCGTCTTCCAGCGCTGGTCCAAGGGGAACGGGCGTAATCCCGATCGTGCGATACTCCCCCATGAAGGCCGTTTGGGTGACGCGAAATACGTTAGCGCCCTTTTCATGGAAGCCATCGTAACTCAGTTCCTGCCGGACGAGCAGGAAGATCAGGATGCACAGGGCCATGGCCACGGACAGGCCGAGTACGTTAATGACGCTGTGCCCTTTGCCCCGCATGATGTTTCTCAGGGCGGTTTTCAGGTAGTTCCCGATCATCGTTCTGCTCCTTTCGGCTTCACGCAGGTTGTTTCTGAAACACAGGGAAGGGGGTCTGGCGGTTGTACAGCCGACCCGAACCGTACCGTACCTGAAGTCGTGCCTTCTACCTGCTAAACAATAGGAAGATCAGACCGATTGCCTATAGGGTGATTACCTGATTTGGCGCGGGATTTTCCCTTAAACCTCGGAAAAACCCGGATATTCGTCGGAATTGACGGGAGGGGACAACAGATCCTGCGGAGGAATTTACTTCAGATCGATCAGGCCCTGTCTGACTGGCAGCGCGTCGGCTATCTTCAGATTCACTCATCGAGGAAAGTAAGGCGGTATTTCAGGGCAATACGGACGAGGTCCGGCAGATTGCGGGCTTCAAGCTTTTTCACCAGATTGGTCCGATGTGTTTCGACTGTTTTGGCGCTGATGTTCAGGATGTTAGCTGCGGCCTGATTTGTATGGCCTTCGGCAATCAATTGCAGAACTTCTCTTTCTCGGGATGAGAGCCGATCTACGGGGCTAAGCGTCCGATCGCCTGTTTCATTCTGAAGGTATCCAGTCAATACGGATCGAGCAACCGCGGGAGACAGATATACTTCGTCTATGTTGGCAGACCGGATGGCGAGAAGTAGTTCTTCGACTAAAGATCTCTTAAGGAGATACCCTTTTGCACCATTCTTAAGCGCCTGGCGTACCATATCTTCGTCGGAGTACATGGACAGGATGACAACGCGCGTTCCGACATCCAATGATTGTATTCGGTATGTCGTTTCTATACCGTTCAATAAAGGCATGGCTATGTCCACCAATGCTACGGCAGGCTTTTTTCGCTGAATCAATTTCAGTGTTTCCTGGCCATCCGACGCTTCGCCGATGACTTCGATATCATCCGTCGTTTCAAGTAATGATTTGATGCTTTCGCGGAACAGATGATGATCGTCGGCAATGACGACTTTAATCATGTTTCCTCCAGGGGTATTGAAGCGATCAACCGTGTACCGGTACCTGTATCTGAATGGATATCCAGAACGCCCCCAAACGGTTCCAGGCGTTCCTTCATGTCGATTAAACCGATACCCGGGGCAACCTGGTCCTCGGGTGTCGATTCAGGATCGAATCCCCGGCCGTTATCGAGAATCGACAGTTGTATGGTCCGGTCTGTCTGTTTCAATCCCACTTCGACGTGGGTGGCGTGACCATGTTTTGCGCAATTCGCAAGCCCTTCCTGCAAAATACGATACAGGCAGATATCAATTGTATTGGAGAACCTGGGACAATCCATGCCATTATACACAACCGTGATACGGGTCCGATGAGCGAAGCTCTTGCACAATCCGTCCAGCGCCGCGTTCAATCCGACCGTATCGAGAATCGGCGGCCGCAGATCGTGGGCGATTGTTCGCAGTTTTTCCAGGGTTTCGTCGGTCATCGTTACCACATCTCGAAGTCGTTCTCGCGTATCTTCGGAAACACCGGCCAGATCTTTCTGCGTAAGTTCCAGACTTGTCTTTAATGCCAGAAGATCCTGACCGGTATCGTCATGCAGGTCTCGTGCTATGCGCCGGCGCTCGGATTCCTGCGCGTCGACGAGTCGACGTGAAAGCGCCCTCATTCTATCGGCCTGCACCTTCAGCGATGCGCCCATTTCCAGGTTTTCCATTGCCAGTTCCAGCTCCCCAGCCAGGACAAGCAACTGTTCTTTTTCATCGTTGCTAAACGGTTCTTCCGACCGCTTTGCTCCCAGTGCCAATGCCCCTTTGTAGCCGGACTCGCCACCCAGTAAAATGATCAGCTCGAAGGGCGATTCGCCGGGTATCCCACTGGAAACGATATCTCCATATTCGATTGGGGTTCTATCGGCAGCCGTAGTCTTCAAGAGGTGCTCGACCGTACCGGTGGACTCGATGAAAAAGGATCTGTTGCGGGCCGTGTTTTGCTCGGAACCCTCCTCAACGCCGTACCACGAAAGCGACAGTGGCTTCTCCGAATTTTCTTTGAGATAAATCGCCATGCAGGACAGGTCCAGCCCCTCCAATAGTTCCCGTCCGGTTTTTTCAAGCAGGGAATCCGAATCCTGACACCTCGACAGGGCTCGTCCCAGTTCGAGCAGTCGCTGCCGATTCAGAAGTTCATTTCGCAGGAAGTATCGGTCCATTACGTGGATGACCGGCGTCTTCACCCAGTTCCACCCTCCCATGAGTATCAAAATGAGCCCTGCGACGGCACTCGCTACAACGAGGTCGAAGGCTCCGACAACGAACTCTTCTGATGAAATCATGTAATAGAGTGTGACAAACATCGCAATGCTCAGTATGAGAAACACACCCTGATTGGTGATCAGGTACCTTATGCTCTTTCCGAAGACGAATCTCAGGCCGAACACCCGATGTGCAAGAATCGCGTAGGCAAATGCGAGCGCCAACAGACACTGCATTCCCGCCGGGATAATCCGGTCAATGAACCATACGATCAACGGCAGCATCTGACCGTGGTCGGGAATCAGCCCCCATGAAGCCAGCATTCTGCCGGGTTGTGCGATCAACCAGGACGGTGCGAGTATCACGGCCAGGAAGAATCCGGCCTCAATAATGTGCAGCCGTGTTCGTTGTTGCCGGCGTGCGACGTAATGTTGTACGATCAGAAGGCATCCAGCCGTCGCCATTAAGACAATAGCCGGAACGGGTGCGGGTACCAGTTGCGCAATGCTGTCAACTACTCCAACCCAATCGTGAGCCCAGTCATAGATCAAACCCAAAAAACTGATGAGCCCCATTACCCCAAAGACAAACATGGGAATGAGGATGAACCAGATCCTTCTTCGGATCCATGATCCGATCTTTGTGGTGGTGGGATAGACGGTTAAAATCAACAGGGTCAGGATGGACTGCAGATAACCTGCCGCAAATACAACGCCTAGACTAAGTGGGATCGTCCAGGCCGGCCATGCGGCAATCAGATAGAAGACAGCCGGCGATACCATAGCCATTGTGAGGACAAGCAACGCGCACTGGAATGCCACCGTATTCTTCATGCCGTGGTATCCCAACCAGGTGCCAAAGCCCAGAAGGACAATCGAGAAGATCAGGAACGGGCCGCGCTGAAGCCAACTCATTAGCTCGCTGCTGATCACTATATCTTGTTGATCACTCCCGCGGGTGTCGCGTGCGTAGTCATTCGGCTCGAGTGTGAGGATGGCCGCGTGTACCTGGTCATCCCGAATCCATGTGAAATTGAGACGGTCTCCGGGTCTGTTCTCCGAGTGCGCCTGAAAGTAGGATGAAGGATTCGACTCCAGGTCCATGCTGTCGATGGACAAAAGTCTATCGCCTGCCCGCAGGCCCGCCTGGTCGGCAGGGCTGTCGGGCGTAACGCGTTCGACGATAAAACCTCCTGCCCACTTTATGAACATGAGTTGTAACCAGGTGCCTTCGTGAAGACGGCTGACCGCACCTCTCGACGATCCTCCCGTAGGAATCGTCTCACTTCCTCGAAGCTGGATACCGGACGACCAGCGGTCGATCTTGGCCAGTCGAATCGTCGACCAGGTAACCATGCCGATGTGTAGACACAACAACATGATCAGCGTACTCAGTATCAGATAACGGTAGATAAGCGATTTCAAACAAAGCCATCCCGAGATATGATCTCTGAATAAAACCGGCCAGGTGATCGTCAATCGAAATACAGGATATAAAGGTATACCGGGCGGGGTGGGGTTTTACCAAAAAAGTGCCGCTGAATCGCAGGCGTCAAGGAGAGTTCAGTCAATGCGAGTTCAAGAAAACCGGTGGGTCTTGCAGACACAGTCACAGCCCGAACGGTCACAGTTCAGTCCGCACGCTGGCTCGGGATCCCTGGTCAGGCGAGTTGTCAATGGGGTGCCGACTCGGCCAATCACGATTCGGTTCGCGTCCGCAGTGCCGCCAGCAGGCCCGGCACTCCGAAGAACAGCAGGCTGAGGGTCGAGGGGTTCATGT
>JAPPKG010000190.1:0-3986 GCA_026914085.1 Caldilineaceae bacterium
CGGGGCGGCCGCCGTGGCCGGCTTGCGCCTGCATCTCGCATTCCGCCTGGAGCCGATCACCACTTGCTAACTCGGTATGATCCGCTCAGTTCTGACTTATGGCCAATATAATTGAGAAGATAGCAGCAGCAATTCCTATTCCCGAAACTGTCGCAGCGACGACAGTCGCCTTCGTCGCAACATGCTTCATTTCAGCCTCGGTACTTGAAGTGTTGTCGCGGATTTCCTTAACGTCCTCATGGACGTTTTGTAGCCTGAGTTCAATCCTCTCGACCACGGTTAACACCCTAGCCAAGAGACTCACCCTTTCTAAGTGTCAATTGCTCGACATATTCATGTCCATCTAGCATAATAGCACATCCAAGAATCACGTTATCTCCTGAACAGTGAGATTGCACCAACCCACGATCTTCCAACGACCTTATGAAAGCACCAATGTCGTCACTACTGCGAATTTTACACCTGTTCTTGGCTTCTTCTACCTCGTTTGGGTCAAGACTGAATGCTACCGTAAGTGGAACATCCCCTAGCTGGCCATGTAATTCTACAAGATAACTAAGAAGACAATCCCGTTTTTGACCAATATTCACGACATTCCCTCCTTAGCCGCGAGTTGTTTGACTTCATGATTTCGTATCGTACCTGATTACGTGAAATCTGTCAAGGCCCAACTCATCGCGCAACATTGGCTTACGGCCGTGGCGACTCTTCTCGCTTTCGGGGTTGTAGTTCAAAATGCAAGTGAACGCCGCCGTGCTGCAACTGGCATCTTTCGAGGGTCACATAGATTCCCCAGGAAGAAGGCGTTTGGGATCATTGAGATTTTCCAGTGTGTGAGGGCGTGAGGTGATGAGGTCCCGTCGTGGCGGTAGCCTCAAACCGGCTTTTTTCCCCGGACGGGTGGCTTCCTGAAATCGGATCAGTGGCTCAATTGCACCGGATTATGCAGTTTAGGGCCGCGCCGTGCGGACTCGGCCTCGCGCAGTCCCGGCGCCGCGTAGTGGTGCAGGCCCCTCCGGCGGAACAACTACCCCCTGTTGCATCGCCGTGTTGAGATTCACCGGGTCGTGCCAGTGAGACAAAAGCCTGCGAACGGAGCACCAACACCCCAAGATGGAGAGACAGCAGATAGAACAACCGCATTAGACGCGTTCAGGAACTCAGGAACGTGGTTTACTTGTCTACGTTACTGGTTGGAGCCCTGTTCGATCAGCTCGTGAAATAGCCGTTGCCACTTCTCCACAGCGTCCTCCTTGAAACGTTTCATCCCGACGTCCAGCGCCCGCAACTTCGCTCGTCTAGCCAGTTCAACCTTCCACGAAGCTGGGAGATCGAGTTCCTACGTCCGGGCCCATTCTTCAATCTGCGTGCCGATCGCCGCTCCTGCTCGAGCGACTTCCGCGAAGAGTAAGTCGGCCCTGCGGTGCCACCGGTCCACCACCTCAGCTAAGAACTCAACGGGCAACAGATCTTCCACTTCCGACTCTCCGAACCCAGCGAAGTCGTCGGTGCACAGTACCTTGGTTCTCTCATGGCGATAGAGGTCACTCGTCAGTTCCTTCGCCATACGTCGGCCTGGCACGTCGCCATCTAGGAGGACCAGCGGGAGCGCTTCGTCCCGACCCGTCAGGATGCTTGCGACAATCCGAGTTGTCTTTGCTCCCCCAGCTGGCGGGAAGACGAGCTCCCTACGCGGAGCGATCTTCCTGTCGGCGATCAGCAGTGCCTTGATCGCCGTGAGGTAGTGCTGGTCCGAAACACCTTCGACGATGACCGGGGGAGCAACCGGGCGCGGCGTCGTCCCTGTGCTCCCCCATGCTCTCCACCAGAAACACAAGGTAGAAGCTCAGGAACCACTGCAGGCCCGTGCTGCGACTCTCAAGCTCGATCTTCTCGGGACGCCGGTCGTCCGATACCCAAATACGGAAATGGTTGCCGTCCGCATCCAGTTCAAAGACATAATTGCCCTGTTTCCACCAGTCCCGGAACTGCCTGGTCAGCAACGCACCGGCCGACTGGAGGAGGATAGACCGTTCCCGCTTCTTCTTAGCAATCTCTGCGATCTCTTCTGGTGTTGGCTCTCGTCCGTGCTGGCTCTCCATGAAATCACTCCCGAGTTCAAGAATCTCCTCGGCCCTCAGCCGCACGAACTTGAACAGCACTCGCAGCGTCCGGGCTTTCGCCTCTTCCTTCGGGCCGAGGTCATCTCTCCTCAGGTTTTCAACGACATGTGGGAGGTAAATCTCGGAATCTAGGTTACCATAGTTCGAGTAGTAAACTTCCTTTTCTCCATCCGCTTCATCCACAGACAGAATCCCGTCCGATTTCGGTACACCGCCTTCAGCAACCGTCGCCGTGCGTTGCAGAACACGAACAGTGCGGTCTCGAACGGGCTCGTCTGCATCTCCTCCTGCACCAGCAGCACCAGTCCGTTGATCTGCTTGCGCATGTCGGTCGCCCCGGGCGCACGAAGACCCGCGCCTCTCCCAACTCCAGGTGGATCATCGGCTTGCTCTCCACGATCGTCGGCGCTTCCCGCAACTGCTCCGCTCGCAGGTGGGGCCACAAGCCGCGGCACTTAGTGGTCGCCCACCGCCAACACGATTGGCACTCGGTCTCCGCCATGCTCCGCGCCGGCGCCGGCCGACTCCAACTCCTTCAGTTTTTGGCTCTTCCCGTCGTCCAGTCCCGCCAGCTTGTCGGCCCAGTATCGTATCGACCAACACGCCAGATCGTGTTGCTCGGTGTATGCTATCTTCGACAGCCCGCTCCGCCGCCACGCCGCCACGCGCCCACGTGCTGGCTCCAATAGTTGCCATCCTGTCGCATCGTTCCTCCGTGGAGGAACGATGCCCCGTAAATCAGTTCCTCGTAAGGTGAGTTCCACCGGAACCTTACGTATTGACTATCAAGACCGCACTGCGCTTATTCCAGATAGTAGATCGGTGTCAGCCACATCAGGATGCTACCCCGTCCTACGAGCTAGGAACGAATGGCGGCGGCCATGTAAGGTTGCTCTGGGGAGCACAAGGCGTTGACAAGTCATATAGACTCGATACACTGCTCCACCTACGCAAGAGGTACTCGACCCTGTCAAGGAGATTGTTTGTGATAATTTGCATAGAGGCCCGCCGGAGCCGACATGCGTGCCAAAGGTAGATTCCTGTCGGCGGTACTGAAGCGCACGCGGACGCAAACCAAGCGCTGGGGGCTGCTGATCGCGGTAGGGATCGAAGTGTTCGCGTTAGTCACCGGTATACTCGTACGGGGCTTATCCTGGGATAGCGTTGCAGATTCGGCCGTGTACGGCTTGATTCCCATAGCAGCCTTTGGACTAGCTGTGTTCCTTTGGAACATGATAAGTGAGCCTCATCGTCGTCTCCGAGCTCGCATATGCACCTTAGAAACCAGCCCTTCCTTACAACTCCGGGACAAGAGGATAGAGTCATCCCTGCAGGCGTTGAAGGGCTGCTTTCTCCGCTTGATAAAGAACTTCAGGCACTTGCCACGGGGAGGGCACCATGACGAATTCAAACTATCTCGTCATTCGTTTGACAGGAGTGCGTTGCAGGATCTTGATCAAGAAATTAGATTCTACGTCGGCGAAACACGGTCCGTTGCTAAATTGTACAAGTCTCTTGAAGAATGGTATTGGGGGAAAGATGAAGATGGAATGTCGATTGTTAAGGCGCTACAAATCACATATGTCGAGAGTGCATTCTCCAAAGAAAAACAGCCAAGCCTATCGAGCAGATACGACTTCCTCCAAAAAAAGATGATTGATCTTCAAGAAATTGCAAAATGATCGGGCGCCTTCTTCGGAACGCTGTTGGCGCTCGAATACCTAGTGACTATTCCGGGTAGTCCCGACTGTCAGTCCTAATCGTTGTCTGATCAGCAACAAGTAGTCGCTCCACGTTTCCATGGGCCTCCGTCGCCGATCCAAAAGGGCGAGCGCATGCATGCTGCTTCGACCGGTGCCGATG
>JAPPKG010000190.1:3996-4897 GCA_026914085.1 Caldilineaceae bacterium
ATGGACGTGAGCAAGATCGTTGTTGGAGCGGTTCGTCGGTGATCCAGCGGCGAAACTGGAGGCGCTGCTGAAGTCATAGGCTCTCCTTCAAGTCCTGCTACGGTTCGGATAAGCGGGGAATTCCCGACTACAACGTTGTCAGGTACTACACTGGCGACGGATTGTTGCATGATGACATAGTAACGATTTTGGGTTCTCGAACTACAATCGAATCTGGTGAATTCTCCAGGTTTGAAGTTCTCCCCGAATTCGTACTACAGAATCAAGAGCACGTACCGTTTCCAATATGGAAGGCATATCGCTCTTACAGCGACGACGACTATACGGACGATGAGATAGACGATGAAACTTTGGAGGATGACAAATGACTCGTTTGACCGGCATCGCACTCTTCCTCCTTTCCGCCGCAGCAATCGCAAGATCGCAATCATCGACCGCAAGTGTACATCGGTTGGAGCGTTTGAATCTGCCTGCGAATTTTGCCTGAACACGTATTCATACCCCTTCCTTCGTCGGAAGAATCGTCGAATCACACGATAGGATCTTCAAAATTTGGCTTGTAGAAGACGTACTCTTCCTCGACCTCGCCGGTGGCGACCCCGGCCGCGTGGCCAGCGGTGGCGATCAACGTCACCTGGGCGCTTCTCGCCCCTCGGTCCGATCATGCCCACAGTGGGCCGTTGGTCGGCGCTCTTGGTCATGGGTGTTGCAGGCTCAATAATGGAAATGCTACGGTCCACGCATCACACAACGGGAGGGTCTGTATGAGGCAGATCACGAGGGGAGGGAAGCCCATCGTCGTGGCGGGCAAGCGTCACGTCCGGATCGTCGGCCGGAAGGGGGAGCAATTCATGGTTGGGGTAGGCGAGCTGGGGGAAGCCGGCTGCGTGATGACCGAGTT
>JAPPKG010000091.1:0-4872 GCA_026914085.1 Caldilineaceae bacterium
CGCACAAGGGAGGGCCGAATAGGCCCGACCGCCCAGAACTGCAGTGGTTAGTGGTTAGTGATCAGTGGTCAGTGAGAGAGATATCATTGCCTCAAAGTCGATTGCGGACAGGACATGGTTACGTCGCTGCCCGAGGTATGCGAAAGTTCACACCTTCATTGGAATGCACTCAGCCGTCCGGGACGCGCCGGAGGGTTCAAAAGTGCTCCCAGGGGGGCAGGCGGGGCTCGGGAGCCCGGCTGACAGATCTGTGCCCCACTTTATCTGTAAATTGTCCGGGTGATGTCAGCAGTTAAAGGGGAGAGTGCGCTAAAGTATGGTAAGGTATAGCCAGTAACAGGAGGCCTGTGACGAGCGGCCGCTCCAGTACGGAGTGCGCCGAGATTTCCCTCGAAAGGAGAAGCAGATGAACAGTTTAGGTAATGTCCCCAGAGTCCCCAGAAGGATGCCGAGCGGGTCACCATTCGTCATGGTGATTGTAATCGTAGTCGTAGTCCTCTTTCTGATGCTCTTTGCCCGCAACTTCTTCTACGCGTTCGAGCGCGTAGACGAGCAGGAGGTGGGTGTTCAGTTCCAGGGAGGGAGGATCAAGAACGTGGTAGGTCCGGGCGTCTATACCGACGTCGGCCTCTTCGTACAGATCGTACGCGTCTCCAGCCAAGCGATCCCGTTCAACGTAGAGGACCAGGAGATCATCACCAAGGACAAGCAACGGATCGGCCTGATGGTCAGCGGCGATATCTTCCGCCCGAACATCAGCCAGGCGGACATGATCCAGGCGCTGTGGGCCCAGTACAGGAGCATCTATCTGCAGGATGACCTGGCCCGCAGCCGCATGCAGGACCAGGCGCGCCAGGCGATGAAGGTATGTGTCGGTGACCGCACCTTTGACGACAACGTCGTCGGCACGGCCCGCGATGTGTTGCGCCAGTGCATCGACGATGAACTGAATGAACGGGCGGCCAATTTCGGCCTCCGGGTAGAGAACCTGGTGGTGCCGGATGTGATCCTGTCGGGTGCTGTGCAATCTGCCCTGGACGCCATAGTTCAGAGCCGGTTGGAGACGGAGAAGGCGGCGCAGGACAAGTTGCGGGCGGATGCCCAGGCAGACGCGGAGCAGGCGCTACAAGAAGGCGAGATCCGCATTGCACAGAGCCGGATCCAGGAGGAGGCCCGCCAGCAGACCGCCCTGGCTGAGTTGGAGGAGCAGAAAGTAGCGGCGCAGCGGGCCGTGATCGAGGCGGAGCGTGCTAATGAGCTCGCCCGCGTCGAAGCGGAGAGGGCCGTAATCGAAGCGCAGAAACAGAATGAGTTGATTGCGGCGCAGCGGGACATTGAGATCGCGCAGGCACTGGCTGTAGCTGCCGAAGAACAGGCCAAGGCACAGATTGCGGTCGAGACAGCATTGGCAACTCTGTACGCGGGGCGGCCTGAATACGTGCAGCTGCTGATTGCCCAGGCCAACGCCAACGCACTCAAAGCCACCGACAAGGTTATCTTTACGCCGGAGGGCGTGACGCCGACACTGGTCCTGCCCGGTCCCGGCATCGTGCCGACAGTGGACACAACGCCCAACTAGCGCAGCCTTATAGGAGTCAAGCTGCGTGGAAGATGGTCGTCGATCCCTGGGTACCCGCGGCGAACTGATTGCAGTACGCGCCCTGCAGAAGGCCGGCCTGCGCATCGTCGAACGCAACTGGCGATGCCCGGCCGGCGAACTGGATATCATCGCGGAGGAACGCGCCCCGGACTTCAGCCGGGGCGCACCCGATTCTCGCTGGCTGGTCGTGGTCGAGGTGCGCACCCGGCGGGGCCGGGCTTTCGGTTCCGCCCTGCAGGCCTTTCCGCACGGAAAGCAGAAAAAGCTGCGGGCCCTGGCGGCGATGTACGTGCAGGAAAAGAAGTGGCCGGGCCCCTGGCGCATCGACGCCGTGGCGGTGCAGATGGACAGGTCCGGCAAGCTGATCAGCGTGGAGCACATCCGCCATGCCGTCACCGGATGAGCAGGCCCAGGAGAAGGCGCGGCCGCCCCTGATCGTAATCCTGGGCCCGACGGCTGCCGGCAAGACCTCTCTCAGCCTCGACCTTGCAGCGCGCTTTGACGGAGAAATCGTCGGCGCCGATAGCCGGCAGATCTACCAGGGCATGGACATCGGCACCGCCAAGCCGAGCGCAGAAGAACAAGCGCAGGTCCCGCATCACCTCGTCGATATCCAGCCTCCCGACAGACAAATGGCGCTGGCGACATATCAGCAGCTGGCTTTCAGCGCGATCGACGCCATCCACAAACGAAGGCGCGTACCCTTTCTCGTAGGCGGGTCGGCCCTCTATCTGCGGGCGGTGACGGAAGGACTGCAGATACCGGAGGTCGCGCCCAACCCGGCGCTGCGGGCCGAACTGGAGGCGTTCGCGCAGGAAAAAGGACGCGCGGCGCTTCACGCCCGGCTGCAGGCTTCTGACCCCGACGCGGCCGCGCAGATCCACCCCAACAACATGCGCCGGGTCATCCGTGCCCTGGAGATCGTGCAGACAACGGGCCGCAGGAAGAGCGAGCTGGAATCGGCCGCACCGCCGCCCTATCGCATCCTCAAGATCGGCCTGGACCTGCCGCGTGCGCGCCTGCACGAACGCATCGACCGCCGCGTGCACGAAATGGTGAATGCCGGGCTGGTGGAAGAGATGGCGTCGCTGCTGGCAGCCGGCTACTCTCCTGACCTGCCATCCTTTTCCAGCCTGGGCTACCGGGAGATCGCTGCATATCTGCGCGGCGAGACCACGCTTCCGGAAGCAGTTGAGCGCATTCAGATCGAAACCCATCGCTTCGTCCGCCACCAGTACACCTGGTTCCGGCGGATCCCCGACATCCGCTGGTTCGACGTGTCCCAAACCCCGCAGACTGCCATCCGCAAGTTGGTGGCGAGCTTCCTGCATCGTGACACTGTAGACGGCGATGGACTGACTCCCTGAGACGTGCCGGAAAAGACGGTATAGTGATAGCAGGACTTGCAGGTCGCGCCGAATGGCGGCGGCCGGACTAAGGCTGCGCGTCGCTTCATAGACCGTTCGTAGGTGGTTTGAACAGGACTCGTCTCATATCGACTATTAGTGGACGCGAGGGCTTGGAGGTAGTTTCCAAAGTGGCCCGAAGCCTAAATTACCAGTGTAAATTCCCGAATTCGGTCACAATTTGACCGATGGAGCCCCAATATTGGTACCCAAACAGACGCATTGCGATAACTACCTATTTCTTGCTATAATTCGGGCCGAGTTAGTTTTGGTGCAACGTGAACGACGGGAAACTCAGTGTTATCCGTGAAAGGATGTAGCCAGAAGAGCTAGCCATGGCTGGCACCGAACTGGCGCCGGACCTCACCGCTGCGGATTCCAGCGACCAGCCAGACCTGATAAACGCAGAGCAGAACGGGCTTCCTACGGACAGTCCGCTCCTACGAAGCATCCCTCTTGAGGCCATACCCCCGGTAGGCGGCGGCAAGCTGTTTCTCCAGCCGCTCCTGAACCTGCACGAAATCAAAGCGCTTGAAGAGCTGTACACGAAGCTGCCGGACTACTTCAGCGCCGATGAGAGGTTGACGATTCTGCGCGCCTATCTCGTCGCCAGCGATGCCCACCGCGAGCAGACGCGCATGACGGGCGAGCCTTACATCCTGCACCCCATCGACGTGACAAACATACTGGCAGAGCTGCTGCTGGACGCGGACACGCTGGCGGCTGCCCTGCTGCACGACGTGGTCGAGGACTCGGTCTATACCATCGACTACCTGGAGAAGAACTTTAACCGGGAAGTAGCCGAACTGGTGGACGGCGTCACCAAGCTCAACCGCATCAAAGAGTTGAGCAATATGCGCCACAGCGTCGCCGATGAGAAGGCCGAAAGCCTGCGCAAGATGTTCCTGGCCATGGTCGAGGACATCCGCGTCGTACTCATCAAGCTGGCCGATCGCGTCCACAACATGCGCACGTTGGAGGGCCACCAGGAACACAAGCGCCGCCGCATCGCCCGTGAGACGCTGGAGATCTTTGCCCCGCTCGCGAACCGGCTGGGGATCTGGCAGATAAAGTGGGAACTGGAAGACCTCAGTTTCCGCTATCTCGAGCCGGTGACCTATCGCAACCTGTCGCGGGCGATGGACCAGAAACGGGCCGAGCGGGTCAGCTGGATGGATGAGACGCGCGAGACGCTGGCGAAGGCGCTGAACGAGGCCGGCATCAAGGCGGATATCGATGGGCGGCCCAAACATATCTACGGCATCTATCGAAAGATGCGGCGCAAGGAAGTGCCATTCGACCAGATCTACGACATTCACGGCTTCCGCATCATCGTCGATTCGGTTGCCGACTGCTACGCGACCTTGGGCGTTGTCCACAGCCACTGGCGCCCGATCCCCGGCGAATTTGACGACTACATCGCCAGCCCCAAGGACAACATGTACCGCAGCCTGCACACGGCCGTGGTCGGCTCGAACGGTAAGCCGATGGAGGTGCAGATCCGTACACGTGAGATGCACCAGGTGGCCGAGTTCGGTATCGCCGCGCACTGGCGCTACAAGGAGGGCAGACAGGCCAACCAGCATCTGGACAACAAGATCGCCTGGATTCGCCAGCTGATGGAGTGGCGCCAGGACGTGACCGATGCCCAGGAGTTCGTCAGCGGCATGAAGACGGACGTGTTCCAGGACCGGGTCTACGTCTTCACGCCGCGCGGGGACGTAATCGACCTGCCGCACAGCTCGACGCCGATCGACTTCGCCTACCGCGTCCATACGGAGCTGGGCCACCGCTGCCGCGGCGCCAAGGTAAACGGCCGCCTCGTGCCCCTGGACTGCCAGCTGCATAACGGCGACCAGGTCGAGG
>JAPPKG010000416.1:0-4862 GCA_026914085.1 Caldilineaceae bacterium
CCCCCCCCCCCCCCACAAGGGAGGGCCGACTAGGCCCGACCGCCCAAACTGCAGTGGTCAGTGGTCAGTGACTGGGCGTTATGTCGGGGATGGTTGTGTGGAGTGGACAGTCGTTCGTCAGTGCCTAAGGTTTGCGAAAGAGTGCCGCCATTTGGCGGTTTGCAGTCCAGTTTCAGGGTGGAGGCTGTCTGAATCAGGATTTGCGGGATTGATAAGGAATGTCAGGATGAAGAGCGATCGTTTGTTGTCTGTCGGGGGGGCTTTTGCTCCGAAGTGAAGGAGAGTTGTAGTGGGATGCGCGCATTGGTGTGGTGTGCAGTCCGAATTGGGCGGGTGGGCGAGGGTATGCACAAGGGGAGCCCCTACGGGTGTTGGCGCAGGGGGATGAAAGCGGCGTGCGCCGTCGGTTTGTGACCTCAGTTTTTGACTGCGCCGGATGCTAAGCGGGGGACGGGATTGGTCATTCCGACAGATGGGTTGATCGTGTATAATCGGATTTGATGAGAGAATTCCGTTGCGGGCAGCGAAGCCATCGAAAGGGTGCCAGGCGTAGCGGCGGGGCTCGTCTGCGCATCTTTGCGCTGGCCGCCGCGTTGCTGGCTGCCGCGTTGCTGGCATTCGACTTTGGCGGCGGTGTTCCACTTGTTAAGCTAGCTGCTGCCCAGGTGGAGGGAACGCCTTCCCCCGGTACGCAGCGTACAGATACGACTGCGGCGGCGGAACTGCAGGCGGCCACTGCCACGGCGACCCGTTCGGCCCAGGAGTTGCTTGAGTCGATTCGGGCTACGGCCACCGTGGGGGCACAGTTGACTGCGACGGCGGCGGCTGAAGCCACCAATCTGGCGCTCACGCCGTCGGTCACGCCGACGTCCACGCCCACATATACGCCAACACCATCCTCTACACCCACAGCTTCACCAACGCCTACGCCCGGCCCGGACGAGATTCTGGAAGCACGCCTTGACGACTTGATCGCGGGTATGAGCGTCGCGGACCGGGTTGGCCAGCTGTTTGTGGTCACCTTTCAGGGCAACGACATCGGGCCGAGAAGCGACGTCGCCGAGTTGATTGAGGAGTACCGGGTGGGCGGGGTGGTAATCAGTCCCTGGAACCGCAACTTCAGCAACTACAGCGGTACGACACCGGAGGACATTGCGCGGCTTACGAATCAGCTGCAGGCACTGGCGTACGGTATCTACCTGTCACCGACGGAGGCGTTGAACGTCAAGGAGGGGGGGCCGGCGATACCGGGCATATTACAGTCCGGCCTGGAGCAGAGATTGCCGCTGGAGATTCCGCTGTTGATCGGGGTGGAACAGGGGGGCGACGGCATGCCGGGCACGGCCCTGCGGGCCGGATTCACCGCGATCCCGCCGCAGATGGCACTGGGGGCCACGTGGAATCCCAATTTGGTGGAGGAGGTCGGTGCGGTCCACGGTCGGGAATTGCGCAGTGTGGGGGTGAATCTAATACTGGGGCCGGCGCTGGACGTGATAGAGCAACCGCGTCCGGACCTGGTGACCGGATTAGGGCTGCACACGTTTGGCGGTGACCCGTTTTGGGTCGGGCGAATGGGCCAGGCCTATGTAACAGGAATCCACCGCGGCAGCGGCAATCGAGTGGCAACCGTGACAGGACATTTCCCTGGTCTGGGCGGTACGGACCGGCGGCCGGATGAGGAGATTGCGACGATACAGAAGAGTTTACAGGAGCTGCAGCGAATCGAACTTCCGCCATTTGCCGCGGTTACTGAGCGGCCATCTGCGATTCTGAGAGTGGACGGGACGATGGCCGCAACCGAGGCACTGATGTCGGGACACATTCGTTTCAGCAGCTTCCAGGGCAGTCGCGAGCGCACGCCGCCGATCAGCCTGGCACAAGAGTTGGGCATTCTGCTGGATCTGGACGAGTTTGCCCCCTGGCGTGCGGAGGGCGGAATTTTAATGAGCGACGCGCTGGGTGTGATGGCGGTGCGCCGTTACTACGACCCGCCTCTGCAGGAATTCCCGCGGCGACGCATCGCTCTTGACGCGTTTACGGCCGGAAACGACCTTCTCTTTCTTGCAGATTTCTCGTTGACAGACAGCTGGCTGGATGAGAGGGCCAACATCAAAGAGACGATCATATTTTTCCGCGAGCGCTATACAAACGATGCCGAGTTTGCGGCGCGAGTGGATGCCTCGTTACGGCGGATTTTGCGCTTGAAAGTGCGGCTGTATGCCCCTGAGAACAGGGCCGATGGGGCGACAGCGGGCGTCGTTTCGCCAAATGTAGATGTTGAGATCGACCTGGGGGATGTGGTGGTGGGGCCGGCCGACCTGGAGGCGGGGTTCAGCACCGAGAATCAGAAAAAGGCGCAGATGCTGCTGGATCAGGTCGCAAGTGAGGCGCTGACGATCTTCTTCCCCGACTCCCCGGGGCTGACCGACCCGCTGCCTGCGCCGCCGAGCGAAGATGAGGATATATTGATCTTCACCGATAGTCGCATTTTGCATGAATGTGACGATTGCCTGGCGGATGCGGTTGTAGAGCCGACGGCATTGGAAGAGATAATGTTACGGCTCTACGGGCCGGAGGCGACCAACCAGTTGCAAAGGGAGCAGATCCGAAGTCGTACATTTACTGAATTGAATTCTCTGCTGAGCGGCACGGCCGACTCCTCGGTTGCAGAGGCGTTGGAGGAGGAGATCCTGAACGCCGACTGGCTGATCTTTGGCATGTTGGACGTGGATGTGGCGAATTACGACAGCAGCGACGCGGTCAAACGGTTTCTGCGTCAGCGCAGCGACCGGCTGCCAGGGAGCAAACTGGTGGTGCTGGCGCTCAACGAACCGTACTTCTTCGATTCGACCGAAATCGGGAAGATGACCGCTTTTCTCGGCGTATACTCGAAGACGCAGCCGTTTTTGGAGGCGGCCGTGCGGGCATTGTTCCGTGCGCAGACGGTCACCGGCGCGCCTCCAGTCAGCGTGCCAGGCACGCGTTTCAGCAACCTGGTCGAACGGCTGGAGCCGGATCCGAACCAGCGGATCGACTTGACTGTCCTGAACGAGGGCATCGTCAGCGAACAGGCGGAGGATGACGAGGTGGTGCTCATCCAGACCGACCTGCAGCTCGGTGACAGCCTGGAGTTGCAGGCCGGCCCGATTCTGGATCACAACGGGAACACAGTCCCTGATGGAACGCCGGTGAACTTCCGGTTGATCTATGAGGGCGAGGAGCTTGCCATCCAGTCAAATCCCGTTCCCACTCGGGACGGGTTAGCGCGTAAATCAGTGCTCTTGGAAAGAACCGGCACACTCCTGATTGCAGTCAACAGTGTCGAGGCAGACTCCAGTACGGAGATCCGGGCGCGCATCCCAGACCCGGACGTGGCGTCGGACAGAACGCAGATTGAGGTTACGAACCCGGAGCGGGCGGCCACGCCGGCGCCAAGTCAGGGGGCGGCGGTGACAGTTGTGCCGACGGCGGAAGCAGTCCCGACACGCGTTTCGGTGGTCAGGCCGGAGGTGGTCGAGCTCGATGTCTTTTCGTTGACGATTGCCATGGTGACGCAGTTTGTGGTGCTGGCGCTGCTGCTCGTGGTGCTGGTGCAGGTGATGCCGCGCCAGATGCTGGTTCAGCGTTTGCTGTGGGCGATGCTCGTGGGCTGGGGCGCATACATACTATACGGAGTAGACGCTATTCCCGGCGGCCTGTGGATTCAGGTCAATCTTGCCCCCTGGGATAGCGTACCAATTGTGGTGATCGGCATGTTGATCCCGCTGGTCTGGCTGCAGTTTCGGTCGGAGTAGGTGATCCGGCCAACGATTTTTGGCACTTTCCCCGCTTGTTTGGACCCAAAAGACAACTTGAACCAGATAGGCGACGCGGGTAGGACGCGAGGCGGTTCGCCGGCGCTCCGGCAGTGCGGTGATTGCCGGCACTTGCCATGAACCAGGTGCGATCGTACTCGCCTGCCGTCAGGCCGACGTTGAGCGGTCAGGGTTGGGGAGGCCGCAGGGGCAGGGGATAAGAGTGGGAGGTCAGTGAGGGCAGGTTCCCGGCGATCTCAACTGGACCAGATTGGCAAGCAACAGGGAGTTCGGAATACCCGGAGCATTGGTCTGGGTTGTTCGTGTTGCCTCAGGTGGCCGGTCTCGCAGGAACTCTAACTGGACTGGCAGGCGGACGGCTTCCGTTGGGCTGCACGGGGAGATCTTCCTGGCGGCGGAACTGGTTCATGTAGAGTTCGTAGTAGAAGCCGCGCTGGGCAAGCAGCCCTTCGTGTGTGCCCCGTTCGATTATCTCACCGTCTTGCAGCACCAGTACCTGGTCGGCGCTGCGGATGGTGCTGAGGCGGTGTGCGATCACGAAGCTGGTGCGTTCTTTCAGCAGGTCGTTGAGTGCGGCCTGGATCCTCTGCTCGGTGCGGGTGTCGACGCTGCTGGTGGCCTCGTCAAGGATGAGGATACGGGGGTCGGCCAGTGCGGCGCGGGCGATGGCGAGGAGCTGACGCTGTCCCTGGCTGAGGCCGGCGCCGCGTTCGCCGAGAACAGTTTCGTAGCCATCGGGCAACCGCTGAATAAAGTCGTGCGCCTGGGCCAGTTTTGCGGCGGCGATAACTTCGTCGTCGGAGGCGTTGGCGCGGCTGAAGCGGATATTGTCCATCACCGAACTGCTGAACAGGTAAGTATCCTGGAGGACGATGCCGATCTGCTCGCGCAGGCTGTACAGCTGTACGTCACGCACGTCGATACCGTCGATGCGCACGGCCCCGCCGGTGACATCCCAGAAGCGAGGGATCAGATTGATAATGGTCGTCTTTCCGGCGCCGGTCGGTCCGACGATGGCCACCGTCTCGCCAGGACGGGCGTTCAGGT
>JAPPKG010000141.1:0-4861 GCA_026914085.1 Caldilineaceae bacterium
AGGACGATAGCGAATTCCTGCTGGTCGACGTGCGTGAACCCAATGAACTTGAACTCGCAAGTCTCCCTGATGCAGATTTCATCAACATGCCCTTGAGCGAGCTTCGTGAGCGGCGTCTCGACGCCATTCCGGAGGACATACAGCAGAACAAGGAACTGGAAGTGGTCCTGTTCTGCCATAAAGGACTGCGCAGCGCACAGGTAACCGTCTTTCTGCGTCAACAGGGCTGGTCAAATGCTGTCAGTATGGCCGGAGGCATTGATGCCTGGGCCGATGAAATCGATGAGTCGGTCGGCAAATATGCCAGCATGTAAGATCTCTCATTGCCTTTCCGGTCGACCAGAGAGTTGGCGACGTGCCGAGAGTCGGCAGTTTTGAGGTGTCTGACTAGATCCCTATTGGAAGTTGGAGGAGCGTCCGTTGAAGTTGAACTGGCAAAGTAGCGGGAAACGTGAGAGCGACATCATCTGGATCGACCTGGGCGATCTTGGTGATCTGGTATACCCGCAGGGTCCCCACGAACAGTGGCAAGACCACGGTCTTGGGCTTTTGCGCACGATTATGCATCAGAATGGCCTGAAGACCGACATCGTTTCCACGCGGGCCGTCACCTCTTGGGAACAGCTGGCGCCGAAACTTCGCGGCTACAAGATGGCCCTGATGAATGTGCGCAGCTACACCTTCCCTGTCGCCCTGAGAGCCGCTCAGATCTTCAAGGAGATCAATCCCGATGGCCTGGTACTTGCCGGCGGCATGCACGCCACGGTCGCGCCCGAAGAAATGGCCGAGGCTGACGCCTTTGACAAGATCTGCCAAGGTGCCGGTGAAGAGATTATCCTCGATCTGGTCCGTGATCCTGAGAGCTTTCCGAGAGTGTTCCTGGGACAAGGCTCGCGCACAATGGCCGACTGGCCGGAGATCGACCGGGAATTGTGGCCCAAACCGGCCAACTGGAAAGAGGCGCTCGCCAACGCCCGGCCCAGGAGGGCCGTGCGTGCCCTGAAGCTGGAACGAAACTTCAACTGGCCGATGGAGCCGGAGTGCGGCTGGGGACCTCCTCCTGTCGCCACAATCATCACCAGCCGGGTCTGCCCTTGGCAATGCGTATTCTGCAACGAGGCATCCTATATCCCCAACATGGGACGCCGCCCTGTTTCCATGGTGATCGACGAACTCAACGCGCTCGACGAAAAGTACGGCGTGGGGTCAGTTGTGATCCACGACTCCATGTTCTTCCAGAACCCCAAATGGCTGCAGGAGTGGATCGAAGAGTACCCCCGCCGCGCCAATAAACTGTGGCCCTACTGGGCAGCCGGCCGCGCCGACACCGTGCGCCAGTGGCCCGATCTCTTCACCGCCCTCGTGCGCGAGACGAACTGGAATCTGATCTCGATCGGCTTCGAATCGGGCAGTGATCGCATACTGAAACTCCTCAACAAGGAGTGCACTGAGGAGGACAACAACTTCGCCATCGATCTCGTCAACCGCCTTGGGGATGAGATGGTGGCGGAAGGAAAGGAACCGCCCGTCTTCTGGTCGAACATCATGCTCGGCATTCCAGGCGAAACCGACGAGGATGCCTTCAAAACAATGCGCATGCTCAAACGCATGAAGCGCGTGTTCCCGTCCATCTCTTACTACGCGCCCTACCCCGGCTCGGCACTCGGATTCCAGTTGATCGCCGAGGGCAAGAGCCTGATGAGCAAGGACAACTATCACCGCTTCCCGGACGACGAAAAGGTTAAGGGCGTCAACTACGGCTTCTACCGCGAACTGCTTGCCGGTAAGTATGATGCGGAAGTAAATCGCGGTCTGTCTGAGGAGCAGCAGCAGCGGGGTTATGACGGCATGTACCAGCAGGCACTGGTTAAGGCCTGACCCATGAGCAGCTTTTCAAATCCCCACTACATGTACTTGTTCGACATGAAGAATGGCAAGAAAAAGCTTGCCTACGGTCAGAGCCCCGAAGACGCTCTCGACATTCTTCGCCTGCGTCTGACAGATGAAGAAATGGCCCAAATCAGAGCCGATCAGTACATAAAGATCAGCCAGCGCAAGCTGCAAGAGCACGTCCACGAACTGGGATGATACTTCGCTCCACCGTCTCTAAGTTGCGCGAAGCACTGTTGACCGCTAGCAGGACCCTCAGGCCCCCCTCCTCTCAAAGAGGACTTTCACCCGTACAGAAACAAATCCTGAGATCGCTGCTGGATGGCGCTACGCTGAAGTCCCACCGCTATCTGGACGGAGGTAAGGAATACCGTCTCCATCCTCTGTACGGTGACGCGACCCAGGTCCCGTTGCAGGAAGTCCAGGGGCTGGAGGAGCAAGGCCTCCTCCTCAGTAACCATAAGTTCCCCGCGGCCACGCTTTACCTGTCGCAGCAAGGACGCCGGGTGGATGAATTAGGGTAGAGGTCTCCCGGTTCCACTCCCTCCCAAGAATTTCCTTTCTTTACCCTTGAGCAAGATGGGGAGACCCACCACCTTTCGACAAGAGACGAAACTTCCCAAGTCGAATCCACTTAGCCTTCGTCCGGAAGGATAATCCCAAGATCTTCAGGCCTGGTTGCTCCGTAAGGGTTGTCAAACACAACCTCGGGAAAAGTAATCCCAGCTATCCCAACAGGTTCCTCAGGGCCCTGCTCAGACAGCTCGCGATGAATCTGCTCGGATGCCGCACGAAATGCCCCTACCTCGATCCCCTGGCACACGTCGGCCACACCGCGCAGCTTTGGTAGGCCGCGCCGAAACATTTTCAGGGCGCCTCGCCGGTTTCCCCTCTCTATCTGAAGAAATGCCACCCCTACCTGCAATATGCCCTGGTACACATCGCGCACAGCACGCGTTTCCTCGTTCCAGGCCAGCTCCAGGTATTCGTGCTGTTCGAAGTACTGCCCCTCGTTAAAGGCGAGCAACCCGGCCACTGCAGCGCGGCTGGGCAGTTCGTCACAGCCTTCCAGATGACGAACCGGAGGGTGTATGTGCCGGTCAACTACCGCCACCAGCTCCTCCATCATTTTGCTGCGCGCCCAGGCATGGTCCGCCCCGGCTCTGCGGGCGCGCTGCAGCGTCTCCACGTCTACGTGGCTGCCGAAGGCAAAGATCGGTACCAGGCGCGTGTGCGGCTTCACTTTGCATTCACGAACGGCCGCTTCCCAGTCTCCGGGTGTCTTCAGATCCAGCAGGGCGAGCACAGGGAAGGTTCGTGCTACCGCCTCCACAAACTGGTCGGCTTCGTCGACGGTGTATGGGTCGCCGCCGGCCGCCCGTACAACGTCCTCAAGCCTGACCGAAAAAAAGAGGTCCGGTTCTACTATCACTACTGCCGGTCGATATTGGCGGTTGTCGGACATCTGGTCCTCCATCGTACAACCCTTGATTCTGGTGAACTCTTCCAAAAGTCGGACACCAAAATGCCGTCATAATCCATCTCTGTGACTGTGCCGGATTCTACTGCCTACGGCCTGAACTGTGCCAATCCTGCCCTGGACAAAGTTCGAATCACGGGGCCTGCTTTTCCATTGCCGAAACCTGTGATCTCTCTGCTATACTGATGCCAAAATTGGCCGGTACCCAAAGGATCGAAATGGAAAACCAGAACAGCGGGTCTGATCAAACCCCCGAACTCCCGTATGAAGAAAGCTATGCCCAGCTACAAGCCATTCTGGAGAAACTTGAAGCCGCCGATCTACCCTTGGCCGATTCACTGGACCTGTATGAGGCAGGCGTGAAACTGGCCGCCCGCTGCGGCGTTCTGCTCGAAGAAGCCGAACTTCGAGTCAGGAAATGGGAGCCCGACGGAACCCTAACTGATTTGAGAGACGTCTCGGACCCATAGACCAATGCAGCTACTGGGTAACAGCTCAATCATCTGGCTTCCCCTGACTGCCGGTCTCCTCGTGCAGCTATACAAGTTTCTCTTCGAATGGGTATTGCGGCGCGACTTCGACCTGCGCGTTCTGGCTCGCGCTGGGGGCATGCCCAGCAGCCATGCGGCCATGGTCTGCAGCCTCGTCGCCGCTATAGGCTATCGCTCCGGCCCGCGCAGCGACGTATTTGCCTTGGCCGCCATTTTCGCACTGGTTGTCATGTACGACGCCACCGGCGTGCGGCAAGCTGCCGGCAAGCAAGCCAAAGTCCTGAATCAGATCCTGAGAGAGCTCTTCACCGGTCAGCCCGTCAGCGAAGAGGAGCTGAAGGAGCTGATTGGCCATTCACCCACAGAAGTGTACGTCGGTGCCCTGATAGGCGTTCTATATACAGTTCTGTGGTTCCAATTCGCCTCCTGACGTTCTGCAAGACCCCCTCTTCAGATTCTCAGTTTCGTGGGGACGATTCCCCAAGTTTGTCGAGCAGCTTGCAGTAAGCAACCTGGCTCTTGCGGAAACTGGCCAGCCTGAAAAACTCGTCCGGCGCGTGGAAATTCTCGTCTTCGATGCCGAATCCGAAGCTGATAGTGTCCACCCCTAGCTGTTCCTGAAAGACGCCGGTGATGGGGATGCTGCCTCCGCTGCGGGTCTGGTAGGGTTCACGACCGTACATCTCGTTCAAAACGGCGGCCGCGGCCCGGTTGCCCCAGTGGTCCGCCGGTATGCTGTAAGGTCGACCTAGAATTGACAGCGGCGTCACCGATACCTTAACGCCCTGTGGCGCGTTCTGCTCGATATGTTCCTTCAGTAAGTCGATAATACGCGCAGGATCCTGGTCGGCCACCAGACGGCAGGTGATCTTCGCGTGTGCTGAGTTCGGAAGTACCGTCTTGATCCCCTCCTCCTGGAAGCCGCCCCAGATGCCGTTCATCTCCAGCGTTGGTCGAACCCACCCGCGCTCACGGTTCGTGTATCCAGGTTCACCAAACT
>JAPPKG010000466.1:0-4859 GCA_026914085.1 Caldilineaceae bacterium
GAAGTATGGCTCAGCGCTCTCAGGCAGCAGCCGGACTGCTTCATCATAGTCGCCCGCAGCCGCGTCGAGACGTCCCAGCTTGGCCAGCGCAACGCCCCGATTGTTGTGCGCCGCCGCGTACTCTGGCCGCAACCGTATCGCGTGCGCATAGTCGGCGACAGCCGCCTCGTACCGCCCCAATTCGACTTGCAACAATCCCCGGCTATTGAATGCCTCCACATTGTCCGGATTTAGCCCAATTGCCATGTCGAAATCCGCGATTGCCTCCTGACTCCGACCAAGCCTGGACCTGACACTCCCTCGCACAAGGTAAACCCTCTCGTATTCGGGCTCGATTCGGACTGCCTCGTCCAGGTCAGCTATTGCATCCCCGTACTGGCCAAGCTCGGCAAGCAATTGGCCTCGATTCAAATACGCAAATACATTCTCCGGGTCAAACCTGATCGCCGTACCCAGGTCCACAATCGCATCTTGATACTGCTGAAGCGCAGCCTTGGCATTGGCGCGATTGATGTAGGCTTCGGCCAGATCCGGTCTCAGATGAACTGCCCGGTCGTAATCTGCAACTGCCTCTTCATATTGGCCCAGGTTGCTCTTTACGTTTCCCCGGTTATTGTAAGCCTCGGCGTAATCCGGTCTCAATCGTACCGCTTGTGAGTATGCCGCCAGCGCCTCCCGTGACCCGGACGTGCCTCTCTCGCTCAACCCGCTGCTCGGCAGGAAATACGCGCGCGCTTGCCGTTCGGTCATCTCCTCGCGCTCCTGCTCAACCGTTCCGACAGGTCTCCTATGGACCGAAACGCTAGCGCAGCCAGTTCGTTATTGCTCCCTTCAGCAACGCTGGCGATGTGCTTCCATCTCTCTATCGACTCGTCGAGTCGTCCATCCTCTTCCAACTGCCGGGCCTCCGCAATGGCAGATGCCCCGGCCCTGCCCGGCACTCGACTGAGCTCCTCGCCGATCTGGGTTCGCGCAAAAGGCAACTCTACGCCTGCCATACTGCGCAGCGGCTCGTCGGCTTTCCCGCCATAGCCCCGAATCTCTTCCGCAAGCCGGCCCGCTTCCTCTACGTGCCCGTGCGCCGCTCTGACGTTCTCCCGTACCGCCTCCTCAATCTCCCGCAACCTCCTTAGAGCAAGGTACCCCGCAAAGCCCAATAGTATCACCATCAGGGCGAGCAGGAGAGCGATTCCGGTCAGCCACCATCCGACCGAATCAGCCCGGTCGTCCAGAATCTCCCGCCGCAGTTCGTTGAACTGGCGCTGAATCTCAACCTCCGTGGCAACATCGATCTCTGAACTGGCTTCCGGCGCAGCGCCATCCTCGCTCCCGGGGGCTTGCGCCATCAACGGGGGCGGGACAGTCAGAACGGACACCGCCGCAACTGCTAGCGTTACAACCAAGACAGCTAGGTGAAAGGTGAGGACGATTCGCATTTCTGGACGCGTTTTGGCTCCTTAACCCTCTGCTACAGAAGTAGTACTGCCATTTGCCGCTCCTGAGCCTGCGATGAGGTGGCTCCTGTGGCAAGAAGATGTTACCTGATCAAGCACACAAACTCAGTTCACTAAGTAGAGCATTCTTCACCGAACTGTAGGTGCCGCGGTCAAACGTACTCGGAGGACAGGACGAGTTTTCCCGGCCGAGGCTCCCTGCCCCTATCTCTGCTTAAGGGTTTTCCATGCAGAGGTGACAAATGGAGCAGAACGATAAACGACTGACGCAATAATACGTATTCGGAAACGCTACTACCATTCCTCCCCTTTCACTATGACGACAAATCCCACCCTGCCCTTGAAACCTCTTCCTCCCGGCAGTTCCCCGCTGCCAATATTGCCGCTGTTTCCGTAATTTCCATGGAAATTGTAAAACTCAGTATACCTATTTTTGGCGTCGGCTCTTAGCGAGACTTCGATTATCATGCGGCGCGAATCGTCCTTGTATCTGGGCGGCTTTACTATATATCCGTCTCCCCCAATCCTGTTCAGTATTGCCGACACGCTGTTTCGATTACATATGACTAGAGAATTCGTATCTCCCTCCCGAATCGCCGCATCATAGGACTGAAGTGCTTCATCAAATCGGCCCAATGTAACAAGAACATTTCCCTTGTTCAAGTGGGCGATATGACCGTCCAGTTTAATGGCCTCCTCGTAATCGAAAATTGCCTCGCCAAACCTGTGCAGCAAAAAGTTGACATTCCCCTTGTTCAGAAAACACCAAGGATCCCTTTCGCCAACTTGCACACTAAGGCTGACCGCCTCTTCAAAGTCCTTCAGCGCACCTTCAAAGTCGTCTGTACCAGACTTTACATTGCCCCGATTGAAGTACAGCTGTCTTACTAGATGCTTGTTGAAGTCTAACTTTGAGCTATCGGACTGATCCTCCAAAAGCATCGCCTCCCTGCTAAGGGCCGCATCGTAATCCCCGCAAGCCCCCCTCAAATCCCCCGCTTCGGCTTTGGCATTCCCTCGAACATAATAGAAGTATGCAAGATCAGCATTTGGAGCAAGCTCTATACCTTTACCGTAATGTTCGATCGCGCTTGCAAGGTCACCCTGCAAACAGCTTTGATTACCTAAGAGAAGACTGAATTCTGGATCATCAAAGTGTGGCAAGGGTTGCCTTTCGCTGTTCAAAACCGAAAATTGCAGAAAATTAAAGAAATGGGATGGTCTCTTGAAATCGAAAAAACTCTCAAGTTCCCGTCGTATCAGTGGTTTGTCAGAAGCTTTTATGACAAAACTGCTTACGGCGCCCTCTGCAATCATTGGCCACGCCTGAACGCTTACTGTACCATTTAGAAGTCCGCCCTCGGCTTCTTGCTCCGGCATCGGCATCTCTATAAATACATTTTTTTCCGGTATGCCTGACCTCTTGAAAATCTCTTCAATACTATGTACTGCCTCTGCAAAAGGTACCCGCCGGATAGCAGTTGTATAGTCAAGATTCAGGACAAAGACTCGTCCATCACGCTCGACATCCTCACAAGCATACCACAGTGCCACCAAGGGATCTCGCGAAAAGTCCAGGAATCCTGTAGCAGCGCCAAATCGCTGCAGTTTAAGGAGAAGCTGTAGATCCGGAATTTCGTGCCCATCTGCCATTCCGAATCCTAAGTTCCGGGCCCGTTTCAGCAGCACGGAACGATGGTAGACATGGTGCATCGGAGAGAAGTAAATTTCTCCGGTCACACTTTCGTCACCACCAAAGTACTTTATCAGACGGCGAGTAGCAGTGGAATGTAACTTCCAACTGCTGTCCGTCTGCCCGCGGAACACACACGTGTTGGGCAATTCGCCGATTTTACACAAAAAGGCCCTTTCAACAGCCTTCACCTACGCTTCTCCTCTGGATCTACCCGACGTAATCTCTGAAACTGATCGGGAAGTCGTCTTAAAACAGCACGCACTCTGGTCTTTTGAGATCGCTTAGGCTCACGAAAACCAAGAGCTGATACTGCTGAGAATCATTAGAACCTCAATCGGTAGTAGAGGCGCCCCTTGTTTGTGCCATGAGGGTTGCCCCTAAACTCTGGAAGAGAAGCTAACTTTCTCCTCACCATCCCCGGCTCAACAAACACAACGGGAAACTTGCGAAGCACCACAACTGTCACCTCCGTGGCCGCTATGCGCACGTCGCCCTTCGGCCAGGTCGTAGAAGCTTCTGTCTTGTTCCCTTCTCCTCATCCGGAGTACGCCCGTTCCCGGCCTCAATCCACCACAAGTGGCAAAAGACACCAGGCAATCTCCTCTCCATAGGAAATAAATCACCTGCCCCGCTTCTTCCTGAAACAAATCGCGGCAAATCTGAAAGAGCGACTGTGGAAGAAAGGCGGAATTACACGCACCGATTTCCATATGAGCGCTGACTGCTATCGGTTTTGTCGTCCGGGGTTTCCGGGGCGTGGAAAAATCCTTGCTACTTTCAAAAGGGGAGAAAAAGGTGTCGCAAATCGCGCAACCCCATTTCGGCGTTGTGAGTTTGCCTGTGGTTCCCGATGAAATTGTGGTGGCCAGCTTCATTGCTGTTCCGTTCACACCAGGCAGGCCAAAAGTCAACTACGCAACGGAGTCTCACGTCCTGCTTTTCGCGAATACCCTACGCTGCCGTTGAATGTTTTCCTCTCTGGGGTCCCCGCAAAAGAGGCGCAATAGCCCAGAGTTTCTGCCTCCTCATCCAAATCTGCCTCTGTACACAGTTTCATGCCGGGCCGAACCCGCTTCTCCCTGGACAGAAATGGTCGAAACTTGGCAGGAGAGGAACTATACCCCACCCTTCCCAGTTTACAGGAATCTACACCTTATATAAAACACATTTTACGGCGTTGTGCAAAATCTGTATAAAGAGTGTGTCCCGCTTTGTGATGTTTGCGGCTGCGGCTCTCTGACTCGAATCTGCTCAAACCCGAACACATCGAGATTCTAAGTCAATTTCACTTGAATCTCTATTGTGCTCTCCCCTCTCCCAATGGTTGAAGGAATCCCAGCGCTACCATCTGCAAAAGTAGCGGATGGCCGTGAAGCGGCACGCTGAGTAAGCTTTCAGCAACCATTGCCGCGTAGCGGGCAAATATCTGGTCGCCCGCAAAATGCAGCCACGCACTCTGCGCCAGTAACGCTTGCCGCAACTGCCCGCCCAATTCCTGCGGGACCTCTTTAGGAACTATCGAAGCCGCCAGCTTGCCCAAAGCCTTCAAAGGCATGCCGGCCAGACTCTGTAATCCGGTTCTATCCCCTCTGCGTGCCGCCAGCTGACGCCTGATTTCTCCTGTGTCGGCATCCGCATTTCCTACCGGCAGGATCCAGCCGGCCATAGCCGGATGTTCCAGCAACGCAGCCGAAAACTTCGCCAGCTCT
>JAPPKG010000692.1:0-4848 GCA_026914085.1 Caldilineaceae bacterium
AAGGGAGGGCCGAATAGGCCCGACCGCCCAGAACTGCAGTGGTCAGTGGTTAGTGATCAGTGTTTGGGCGATGCATTGGGGATGGATGTAAGGGCTGGACATGGCCTGGTCTTCGCTTAAGGCATGCGAAAGTACGCCCCAATATTGGGATACACCCCAAAGTACCGGGTTCGGTACCAAATGGGTGGTGGGAGAGGACACACTCAAGAGGGCGCGTTTGTTTTCTGGAGAGACCCTGAAATTATGCCTTCTGTAATCAATACAGTTATCATATGGCGGCATATCATATGGCTTCCCGTCAGGAAGTAGACCAGGCTGGCGAGACGCGGATTCTCCGTCCCGCTTAGCGCCAGGCGACACCGTCAGACCAATTTACAAGGGGGTGAAATGGCTCGACAGGACTATTTCAACGCACGCGATACCCTCCAGACGCGCCGCGGGCCGGTCGCCATCTACCGGCTGGACGCTCTCGAAAACCTACCTTCGGCCAACGTGAACCGGCTGCCGTTCTCCATCAAGGTGCTGCTGGAGGCCGCACTGCGCCAGGCGGAAGGCTTCGAGATCACGCAAGACGCGATTGAAACCATCGCCGGCTGGGGGCCGGATACTGCCGGAAAAGTTGAGATCCCGTTCAAGCCGGCGCGTGTCATCCTCCAGGACTTCACCGGTGTGCCCAGCGTCGTCGACCTGGCCGCGCTGCGCAGCGCCATGGCGCGCATGGGCGGCGACGCCAACAAGATCAATCCGGTCGTGCCGGTCGACCTGGTCATCGACCACTCGGTGCAGGTGGACCGGTTCGGCTCGGCGGCGGCGCTCTTCTTCAACGCCGAGCGCGAGTTCGAGCGCAACCGGGAGCGTTACGAGTTTCTCAAGTGGGGGCAGCGGGCATTCGACAACTTCCGCGTCGTCCCGCCGGCAACCGGCATCGTCCACCAGGTGAACCTGGAGTATCTGGCCAGCGTGGTGCAGACCTCCGCCGCGGAGGACTCCGACGCGCTGGAGGCGTACCCCGACTCACTCGTCGGAACCGACAGCCATACGACGATGATCAACGGTCTGGGCGTGCTCGGTTGGGGCGTGGGCGGCATTGAGGCCGAGGCCGTCATGCTGGGCCAGCCGATATACATGCTGATGCCCGACGTGGTCGGATTCAAGCTGACGGGAGCGCTGCCCGAGGGTGCGACAGCGACCGATCTCGTGCTGCGGGCGACCGAGATGCTGCGCCAGCAGGGCGTCGTGGGCAAGTTCGTCGAGTATTTCGGACCGGGCCTGGGCCGGCTCAGCCTGCCCGACCGGGCCACGCTCGCCAATATGTCGCCCGAATACGGCGCCACCATGGGCTTCTTCCCGGTCGATCAGGAGACGCTGCGCTACCTCGCCGACACCGGGCGCGACCCGGAGACGATCGATCTCGTTGAACGCTACTGCAAGGAGCAGGGCCTCTTCCACACTGAGGACACGCCCGACCCCATTTTCAGCGAAACCATCGAGCTGGATATGGATACGGTGCGGCCCAGCCTGGCCGGACCGAAACGACCCCAGGACCGCATCGCCCTGTCCGACATGAAAGCGCGATGGGGCGGAATGCTCTCGGCGCCCGTTGGCCCGCAGGGCTTCGGCCTGGAAAGCGCCGAGTTGGACAACAGCGCCGAAGTCAGTTTCAAGGGCACCGACTTTTCGCTGGAGCACGGCGACGTCGTGATCGCGGCCATCACCTCCTGCACCAACACCAGCAACCCAACCGTCATGATCGGCGCCGGCCTGCTCGCAAAAAAGGCGGTCGAACGGGGTCTGGACGTCAAGCCGTGGGTGAAGACCAGCCTGGCGCCCGGGTCGAAGGTCGTCACCAGCTACCTGGAGGCGAGCGGGCTGATCCCCTATCTGCAAGCCCTCAACTTCCATACGGTCGGCTACGGCTGCACGACTTGTATCGGCAACAGCGGCCCCCTGCCGCAGCCGATCCGCGACGCCATTCACGACGCCGACCTGGTGGCGGCCTCGGTGCTGAGCGGTAACCGCAACTTTGAAGGTCGTATCGGGCCCGACGTGCGCGCCAACTTCCTGGCATCGCCGCCGCTGGTGGTGGCCTACGCCATCGCCGGGACGGTGAACATCGACCTCGAAAACGACCCCCTGGGCTACGACCCCACGGGAGAGCCGGTCTTCCTGCGCGACGTCTGGCCGAGCCAGGAGGAGATCCAGGCCGAGATCCATCGCAGTCTCAAGCCGGACCTGTTCCGCCAGCAGTATGCCAACGTCTTCACCGGCAACGAGCAGTGGAATGAGGTGCCGATCTCCGGCGGCGAGCTCTACGCCTGGAGTCCTGACAGCACCTATATCCAGGAGCCGACCTTCTTCCAGGAGATGGGCACCGACCTGCCGCCTGTACAGCCGATCGTCGGCGCGCGCGTGCTGGCCGTCATGCCGGACAGCACCACGACCGATCACATCAGCCCGGCCGGCGCCATCGCGCCGGACAGCCCTGCCGGCCGTTATCTGACCGAAAAGGGCGTCCCCCGCTCCGAGTGGAACAGCTACGGCAGCCGGCGAGGCAACCACGAAGTGATGATGCGGGGCACCTTCGCCAACATCCGCATCAAGAACCAGATGCTGGACGGCGTGGAGGGCGGCTACACAGCCTACATCCCCGCGGCCGCCGGCCAGGTGACGGACGCCGCCGCAGGTCTTGAGGAGATGGCGATCTGGGATGCGGCAGCCAAATATGAGCAGGACGGCACGCCGCTGATCATTCTCGCCGGCAAGGAGTACGGCACCGGTTCCAGCCGCGACTGGGCCGCGAAAGGGCCCTGGCTGCAGGGCGTCAAGGCGGTGATCGCCGAGAGCTTCGAACGCATCCACCGCTCCAACCTGGTCGGAATGGGCATTCTGCCCCTGCAGTTCATGGAAGGCCAGAACATGCAGACGCTCGACCTCAGCGGCTTTGAGACCTATGACATTGTCGGTCTGACCGAAGAGATGAGGCCCAACCAGGCGTATACCGTGCGCGTGACACGCGAAAACGGTATTGTGGGTGAATTCGGCGTCACCAGCCGGCTGGATACGCCTGTTGAAGTGAACTACTACAAGAATGGCGGGATTCTGCACACTGTACTGCGCCGTCTCGTCAAGGAAGAATGAAAAGGGAATAACGCCTTATGGCTGTACGTACGGAAGGAAAACGGGAACGCTATCAGATGTCGGGATGGGACCTCACCAGGCTGGTGCCGTCCGATCCCGAGGCTAACGGGTCCGGGACGCTTGCGCCCTCCACTGGTGTCGTGGAAGAGTTGCTGGGGCAGCTTGAAGAGAGTGTCGCTTCGTTCGAGTCGCTGCGCGAGGAACTCTCCGCGCAGATGGATCCGGCAAAACTGATCGACGCCATGCAACAGTACGAAGATATCAATACGCAAGCCTACCGGCTCTTCGCTTACGGCAGCCTTTGGTTCTCGTCGGATACCCAATCGCCGGACGCGCTCACCTATACCAATCGCATGACTCAACTTCATGCGGAGATAGGGAATCGAATGCTATTCTTCGAGCTCTGGTGGAAGGGGCTGGACGATGAAGAGGCCGAAGCCCTGCTGCCGGATGCCGGCGCCTACGCGGACTTCCGGCACTACCTGCTGGATATGCGCCTCACCAAGCCGTACATGTTGGAAGAGAGCTCGGAACGCATTATCAACTTGAAGAACACCAATGGTCCCAGCGCGCTTACGACCATCTATTCTATGTTGACGAACAGGCTTGAGTTTGAGCTTGAGGTCGACGGTGAGTTGAAACAGTTGACCCGCGAAGAGGTCATGGCACACGCCTACTCGGCCGACCCCGATATGCGCGCCGCCGCCTACCAGTGCCTCTACAAAGTGTATGAGGAGGAGGCGCCGATTCTGGCGCAGATCTATATCAATCTGGTGCGGGACTGGTATAACGAGAACGTCACGCTGCGCAGCTACGAGTCGCCAATCGCGGTGCGCAATCTGAGTAACGACATTCCCTACGCAGCCGTCCGGGCCCTGCTGGGGGTCGCCCGCCGCAACGCCCCACTTTTCCAGCGTTATTTCACGCTCAAGGCCAAGTGGCTCGGCGTGGAAAAACTGCGCCGCTACGACATTTACGCGCCTCTGATGGAGTCGTCACGCGACGTTCCCTATGACGATGCGGTCGACCTTGTCCTGGAAACTTTCAACCGCTTCGATCTTGATTTCGCCAGCAAAGCCCAGCGCGTCTTCGACGACAACCACGTCGACAGCGAGGTGCGCAAAGGGAAGCGGGCTGGCGCCTTCTGCGCCACGGTGATGCCGAGCATCACGCCCTATGTACTCTTGAACTACACCAACAAGGTGCGCGACGTCGCCACCATCGCCCACGAACTGGGCCACGCCGTCCACAGCATGATGGCCGAGGACCACTCCATTCTGACCCAGCACTCCTCGCTGCCGCTGGCAGAAACGGCGTCGGTCTTCGCCGAAATGGTGATGAACGAACAGCTGCTGGCGGAGGAAAAGGACCCGCTGGTGCGGCGCGAGATACTGGCTTCGAGCGTCGACGACATCTACGCTACAGTGATGCGCCAGGCATTCTTTACGATTTTCGAAGAGGACGCCCATAAGGCCATACAGGAGAACGCCTCCCCCCAGGACTTGGAGCGTCTCTATTTCGAAAATCTGCAAGAACAGTTCGGCGACAGCGTTGAACTGTCGGACGAATTCAAGTTTGAATGGGTCAGCATCCCTCACATCTACCAGGCGCCCTTCTACTGCTACGCCTACAGTTTCGGCCAGCTGCTCGTGCTGTCCCTCTTCCGGCGCTACCAGCAGGAGGGCGACGCCTTCAAGCCGGGCTATATGC
>JAPPKG010000052.1:0-4836 GCA_026914085.1 Caldilineaceae bacterium
TGCATTCCGACATGTTCGTCGGCGATTTCGCCGCCTGGTGGCTTCGCAACAAGCCGAAACCGGACGGACCCCTCTTCATGCAGGTAGGCTTTCCCGGCCCACACCCCCCGTACGACCCAACCCCCCGCTTCAGCCAGGCCTACATGGACAAGGACCTGCCCCTCCAACCGGTCTCCGAGGAGGAGCTCGCCGGTCAGCCTCCCCCCTTCCTTGCAATGCGCGCCCACAACGCCGAGGTAGACCACGATTCGGTCATGCACCTCCTCGACCCAACACCCGAACAGCGCCATCGCCAGCGCGCCTTCTACATGGCCAACGTCTCCATGATCGACGAAAAGGTGGGCGAGATTCTGGCCGCCCTTGAGGAGCAGGGCTACCTCGAAAACGCCGTCGTCATCTTCACCTCGGACCACGGCGACTGTCTCGGAGATCACGGCCACAGCCAGAAGTGGACGATGTACGACATCATAACCCGTGTGCCCACCATTGTCTGGGCACCTGACCGTTTCGCCGGCGGCCGCTCGCTCGATCAGCTCTGCTCTCTCTTCGATCTGGGGCCCACGATTCTTGAGCTCGCCGGCCTCGAAACCCCGGGGGACTTTGCTGCCGAATCCTTGTTGCCAGCCCTCGCAGGCGAGGACTGGCCGGGCCGGGAGACCGTCTTCGCCGAGCACTGCCGCGATGGCCTCCTGCCCGCCGAATACATGTCCATGGCGCGGACCAATGACTGGAAACTGGTCCACTTTGTCGGCGAACCATACGGCCAGCTCTTCGATCTTGTAAACGATCCTGAGGAAGTCAACAACCTGTGGGACGATCCTGTCCACGCAGCCCGCAAAGAAGAGCTCCTCCAGACTCTGCTGACGTGGCGAATCCGCAGCGGCCTGAACGCGAAGGATTGGGCGATAAACAGCCGCTAGAGGGAGATCAAAATGAAGATCACCGATGTCCGTACCATTTTCGTTGACCGCTATCTGTTCGTTGAAGTGGACACGGACGCCGGCATCACCGGTCTCGGCGAGTCCGGCGCCTGGGGTTTCCTCGAAGCCTCAGCCGGCGCCGTCGAGACCTTCAAGCGCTATCTGATCGACCAGGATCCCCTGCGCATCGAGCACCACTGGCAGTACCTCTACCGCTGGAGCCACTTCCGCGGCGCCGCCGTCATGGGCGCGCTCAGCGCCGTCGACATCGCCCTCTGGGATATTGCCGGCAAGCACTTCGGCGTGCCCGCCTACCAACTTCTCGGCGGAAAAGTGCGCGACAAAGCTCGCGTCTACTACCACGTCTTCGGCGAAACCAAGGAAGAGCTGATCGCCGGCTGTGCCGACGCCCGCGCCCGCGGCTTCACCGCCGTCGGGCACCTCACCCCCTTCCTCGACGACAGCCGCGACCTCCCCTACTTCAAGACCCACGTCGACATGATCGAAGACGCCATCGAGACCGTCGCCGCCTACCGCCAGGCAGTCGGCCGCGACGTCGACCTCTGCATAGAAATCCACCGCCGCCTTACCCCCAGCGAAGCCATCGTGCTCGGCCGCGGCATCGAACCCTACCACCCCTTCTTCTACGAGGACCCCGTAACCCCCGACAACCTTGACGAAATGGCGCTCGTGGCATCAAAGATCGGCATCCCCATCGCCACCGGCGAACGTCTTCACAGCATCTGGGAGTTCCAGGCCCTGCTTCAGCGCGGCGCCGTTCAGTTCGTGCGTCCCGACGTCTGCATGGTCGGCGGCCTGAGCCACGCCAAGAAGATCGCCGCACTCGCCGAAGCCTTCCACGTTCAGGTCGTCCCCCACAACCCCCTCAGCCCCGTCAGCACCGCCGCCTGCATCCAGCTGCCTGCCTGCATCCCCAACTTCGCCCTCCAGGAATACCCCATAGGCGAGCACGAACCGCCCAAGAGCGAAATCGTCAAGACCGCCCTCACCCAGGAAGACGGCTTCCTCATCATCCCCGACGCACCCGGCATCGGCATCGAGCTCGCCGAAGACGCCGCCGAGCGCCATCCCTACGCCCCGCGCGCAGTCAAAACGCGCCTCCATGCCGACGGCTCCGTGGTCGATCAATAGCCACAACTTCCAGTGCCTCTGACTCAGCTTCTGTTCTGTCACTGCTGTTAGCCGACAGATCCCGCAACTGTCAGTTCCGGCCCTTCAGGACGAACCGTCGCACTGCCCACGCCACCCCTTCATCATCATTGGTTGGACCAACTACTGTGGCTGAATCTTTCACCTCGGGCGGCGCATTGCCCATCGCAACGCTTGTGCCTGCCGCGGCAAACATTGGCATATCGTTGGGGTTGTCGCCGATGGCGAGGACCTGTCCGAGAGGAATATCCAGCTTACCTGCCACGAGTCTGAGCGCCGTACCCTTGTCGGCACGACGGGGAAAGATGCACAGCGAATGCAGCCGGCCGTCCGGCTCGTAATATGTCTCTGCGCGGCACCTTTGACTGTACCGCGCTGCAAGTTCCCGTGCTGCGGCAATCGCATCCGGCTCATGCAGAATCATCCGTTTCGGCTCAGCGACCAAGGCTTCCTCGTTCGCTGCTACAATCACTAGCTGTGAACTGCCTTGCCTGCCTTCTAGTCCCGCGATGGACCTGTTCTCCACAGGCCCAAGCGGCTGCCCCGGCCTCTGCCGCAAGTAACTGCAGCTTCCCACACTTGTGCTCACCTCCCACCCATTGCGATCCGCGAGTCGGGCAATCGCACGCGCGACCTCCATCGGAATCGTGTATGACGCCCAAATCGGACCGGCAGGAGAAGCAAAAACCTGCGCCCCATTTGTGCAAATCATTGGATCGCTCAACCCCAGTTGCGTACACAGTTGCTGAACGCCGGCAGCGTTTCGCGTAGTATTGATTACCACTCGAACTCCAGCTTGAGCAGCATCCTGCAGCATCCGTACGCCCTCGGGCGCAGGCATGCCATCACTGCGAAACAGTGTGCCGTCAAGATCGACCGAGATTAGCCGAGTAGCGTTTTCTTTGTACATTTGCACCCAGTCTTGGATGATACCGTTTTCTACCCTGTTGCCACTTCTATAGTCTGCTGGATCCCAACATACCGTCAAATCTTCTGAGAGCGAGTCAACGTGTTCGTGACAAGGCTTTAGTTGAGAGCCATTCTCACTTTCATGTCCGTCCTGAACGAAGCTGGAATGCGTCTGTTTCGCTTCATGGCGACATTTCCCCGATTGGAGATTTGTCAAATTCAGAGCCTCGAACTACTGTACTTTCTTGTGGCAGTGTACTTGAATGCCGCAATTCCCTCTGCACGCACTTTGCACTTAACTGAGTCAATGGCTACAATCAGCCCACGAGACAAGAAACGGGGGTCCGGATACGACCACTGTGAAGGTTGCTCAGTTAGCGGGACTTTTCCAGACAGTACATTGGCGAACGCTGACAGGCTTACCGTATTCCTGAAGCAAAAGTGGTAGAGCATAAAATGGAAGCCTTTCCCCGAATTACGTTCAACCCCTCCGTGATGGGAGGCAAAGCTTGCATAAGAGGGCTACGCGTGACGGCCAGTACAATCGTCGGGCTCCTGGCATCAGGGCGATCCGCCGACGAGATCTTGGCTGCCTACCCGTATCTTGAGCGAGAAGATATCGACCAGTCCTTAGCCTATGCTGCGTGGAGGCTGGAAGAACGGGAAGTTCCGCTTTCCATACCTTGACGCTGAATCTCCTGATCGACATGAACCTGTCACCGGATTGGGTGCCACTTCTGGTGAGTCATGGATTGAATGCAGTTCACTGGTCTAGGGTCGGAGACCCGCGTGCCAGTGACGAGGAGTTTATGGAATGGGCCGCGAACAATGATTACATTGTGTTCACTCACGACCTTGATTTCAGCGCGATGCTTGCTCTTTCCCATGCCAACGGTCCAAGTGTGCTTCAGGTTCGCGCTGCCGACGTTTTGCCACATCGCCTCGGCGACGCAGTTCTCGCTGCTCTTGAGCAGCATGGTGAATCATTGTCATCGGGCGCGCTGGTCGTAGTCGACGAAAGAAGAAGCCGGGTCAGGCTTCTGCCGATTGTGAACTGAGTTGGCTTCAATCGAACCCGCTACCTTGCGCTTTACCCATCTGACTCCACGCTAATGGGAGAAAACCCTCCGCCACTTTGCCTCACCGCAAAAGCACGTGGTATACTGCCCAGCATTATGAGAATTGATGCACGCGAACCCCGCATTCCAGTCCAATTCACCACCTCCGGCATCTCCGTCGGCGGCCTCCTCGCTCTTAGATAGCCCGCGCCAGGGCTTTGTGTAACCCAAGCCCTGTCCCTGAGCGGGCGCAACCACCAACATAAGATTCGGAACATGAACCGCAAGGTCGCGCGCATCTTTGCCATGTCGCGTTGCGAAAACTTTCTGAACACCTTTCACAAGAAGATTCCAAAAAAAGAATCCTCCGTTACAGGAGATACATACCATGTCCGACAGGTATAGACATACGGAAATCGAACCGAAATGGCAGGCTGCCTGGGAAGAACAGGGCCTCTATGACACGGTCGAAGACCCGGCAAGACCAAAGTGGTATGCACTGACGATGCTGCCTTATACATCCGGAGACCTGCATACGGGTCACTGGTACGCCATGACGCCCAGTGACGCCGCCGCCCGCTTTCGCCGCATGAGTGGCTACAACGTCTTCTTCCCCATAGGTTTCGACGCCTTCGGCCTGCCTGCCGAGAACGCCGCCATTCAGAACAACGCCCATCCCCAGGAATGGACCTACAACAACGTCGAGCGCATGCAGGGCCAGCTCCGCCGCATGGGCGCCATGTGGGCCTGGGACCGCGAAGCCATCAGCTGCGATCCCG
>JAPPKG010000491.1:0-4832 GCA_026914085.1 Caldilineaceae bacterium
GGTCTGCTGGACTCGCTTATCTTGCCACTCTTCAGCTGTTAATGTGCCACAACTTCGTTACTCTACTACATGTAGATTGACCTGACAAATCGATTCCGATTCAGTGCAGGTTTCTTCAATGTATCACAATGCAATTGGCCTGTCAAATGGGGATTGGGTTGAAATTCAAAGCAAACGTATGAAGATTTGGACGCCGTCGCAGCCGACGAAGGGCACGCGCAGAGGGCACCCACGAGGGGTGCCCCTACGGGGTTCTGTTCCGGTTCGGTGCTGCACACGCAGAGGGCACCCACAAGGGGTGCCCCTACGGGACGCTTTACGGGGTTCTGTTGCGAAGGGACTATCCGATTACGATGAGTACGGCGTCCTGGTCGACGCTCTCGCCGGCGGTGACTTCCACTTTGCGCACAACGCCCGAGCGGACGGCGCGAATTTCGTTTTCCATCTTCATGGCTTCGAGGATCATGAGCGGCTGATCTTCGATGATTTCATCGCCGTCCTGCACCAGTATCTTCACAATCATGCCCGGGATGGGCGCCCTGACGGCGAGGTCGCCCTGGGGCAGTGCGGGCCCCTGGCGGGCTGCGTTGAGGCGGCGTGTGCGCTCGTCCTCGATGCGCACGCGGAACTGCTCACCGCGGAGGGTCACGTCATGGCTGTGCGGGGTCTCCTCGACCAGCATTTCGAAGCTGGCGTCGTCGAGCAGGAGGCTGTACAGCTGGGTGACTCCGCTCTGGCGGAGATCGACGGTGATTGGTTCGCCGTCGACCAGGACTTCGTCCTCGTTGATCTCGATTTCGAAGGTATGGTCGCCGACACTGGCAAAGTATTTCACCACCGTCCTCCCATCGTGCTCATGCGGCCGGCCTGCTTCCAGGGGCTGGCACCGTTGCCTTCGCCGCCACCGATATTGACGGCGCGGCGGCCGGCATCGTGGGCAACGAGGGCGGCGGCTACGGCTGCGATGCGCGCCTGCTCGAGGTCGGGTTCGTTTTTGGCCACCAGGCGGCGGCGGTCGAGGAAGCCGGTATCGAAGGTTCCCCAAATGAACTCTGTGCTGTCCATGATCTCCTGGTGGAACGGGATCGAGGTTTTGATTCCGCTGATGCGGTATTCGTTGAGGGCGCGGCGCATACGCAGGATGGCTTCGGCCCTGTTTTCGCCCCAGACGATCAGTTTGGCGACCATCGGGTCGTAGAAGAGGCTGACTTCGTAGCCGCGGTAGAGTGCGCTTTCGACGCGCACGCCGGGCCCGGTCGGCTCCTTGAGGTAGGTGACGACGCCGCTATTGGGCATGAAGTTGTTGAAGGGATCCTCGGCGGTGAGGCGGCATTCGATCGACCACCCCTTGGGGCGGATATCTTCGGGCCGGTAGCGCATGCGGCGGCCGGCGGCTATGGTCAGCTGCTCTTTGACGATATCGACACCGGTCACAAATTCGGTAACGGGATGCTCCACCTGGAGGCGGGTGTTCATCTCGAGAAAGTAGAATTTGTCCTCATCAGGGTCGAAGAGGAATTCAATCGTACCGGCGTTGACATAGTTCACCGACTCGGCGGCGGCCACGGCGACGCGCCCAAGGTCCCGGCGCATGTTATCGTCGACAGCGACACTGGGCGCCTCTTCGATCAGCTTCTGGTGGCGCCGCTGGATTGAGCATTCGCGTTCGCCGAGGTGGATGGTGTGCCCGTAGCTGTCGGCGAGGACCTGCACTTCGATATGGCGAGCACTGGAGATGAACTTTTCCAGGTAGACCTCGCCGTTGCCGAAGGCGCCGACTGCCTCGCGGCGCGCGGCCTGGAGTGCGCTGGTGAACTGGTTGGGATCGTGAACGACGCGCATGCCTTTGCCGCCGCCGCCCGCGGTCGCCTTGATCATCAGAGGGAACCCGATCTGAACGGCGGTTGCTTTGAGTTCGTCATCGCGCAGGCCCTTGCGCGAGCCGGGCACGAGGGGCACGTTGTTTTTGGCGACGGTTTCGCGTGCGGTCTGTTTGTCCCCCATTTTGGCGATGGCATCGGGTGACGGGCCGATGAAGGTGATGCCGGCATCGGCGCAGGCGGCGGCGAATTCGGCGTTCTCGGCCAGGAAGCCGTAGCCGGGATGGACGGCATCGACGCCGGCCTTGCGGGCCACATCGATGATCTTGTCGATGCGGAGGTAGCTGTCGCGGCTGGGGGCGGGGCCGATGTGGTAGGCCTCGTCGGCGTAACGCACGTGGAGGGCAGTCCGATCCACATCGGAGAAGACGGTGGCGGTTGCGATGCCCCGCTCTTCGCAGGCCCGCAAGACGCGTACGGCGATTTCGCCTCGATTCGCAACCAGAACTTTTTTGAACATGAGCCGATCCTTACTTTCTCAGATCTATTTCAAGGAGGGTGTGCGCTCGGGACGAAGAGAGTTGCCCTGTGTCTCATCGCACCGCCTGATACGAGTGTCGTCCTCATCCAAGAACCTGTGGACTGCGTTCTTGACGCGCCTGAGGCTGATAGTGGAAGTCAGGAACAGTTCAGTATCGGAGGGAAAGACAGAATTCAATGGGGATACAGATACCTTGGGGGCCGATGCGAGCATTTCATTCATTTGGGACCGTTTGTCTTGAAGGTGGGTCTCATCTGTGTGTTGGACAAGAGTTTACGAGTGTTTACGAGAGTTTACAAGTGTTTATGAGAGTTTACGAGCGTTTTCGGGTTGTCTGGACTGCAGTTTCTGCAGTTCAAGTGATGTGCTGTGATTAGAGCTTGGCCGGCGCCGGGGGTCTCGTACCATTGTCGGCGCGGGTTGTGCGAGAGTTGTACGAACTCTGACAAGGTGGGACGAGCTAGTCGGTTCATGTCGGGTCAAGTCGGGTTATGTCGGATAATGTCGGGTCAAGTCGGGCGAAAAAATTTTACTGGCCCATTTTTGCCGTTACGGTTTTGCATCAGTTTTTTCGGTTTTGGCGCCGACTCCCGGCATTGGCAAGTTCTCTACGACTCACTCAGACACAAGACTCACGCCGACCGCCTGGCGGTTGAGGGGCAGAGTGTCGTGTATGGACGGTTCATGTCGGGTTAGAACGGGCTATGTCGGGTCAGAACGGTTTATGTCGGGTCAGGTTGGGTACCTATACTTTTTGGGACTTATGCGCTTGACTGCGCGCACGTTAGCTCGCCGTCTTTGTTGGGTTATGGGCAGATAGATTGTCGGCAGTTTAGAGTCCTGCACTGGCCCTCCCTCGCCTTCAGGTTGCCTGCCAGCGGGCGTCACGGCTTGATGATGAAGATAGGCTCTCAGAAGTGCCTATTCGTATTCTGCCACAAGACTATTATATCACCGGTTTTGATGCGATTGCCCTGCCGGACCGTGGTATCGTCCGGTGTTGCGTCGTGCAGCATAGGCGAGTAATCAGCATGAGCGCGCATCAGATGCCCTGTCGATGGACTCGAGCCTGAATCAGAAGCCGGTCTCTTGTGAAAGGCGCCGGCGGGATCTCGCTGCTCGGGTGCCAGGTACCGAAGGCGCTGTCGTTGGGCGAGAGGAGCAGACGGCGAAAGCCCCACATGGAGAGATCGACGGTACGTCCTACGGGCGAACTGAAACTCTCTTCAACGATTGCCTGCACGGGCGCGAAGCCGGCCGCATAGCGTGTTTCCCAGGTTCCTTCGGGAAGGACGCCGTCGTCATTGGGTGCGCAGGCCACGCGCAGGGTTACGATGCCGCAATCGACCACGATGACCGCCATCTGGTTGCTGCCGTATTGGATATCGGCCTCGACGATCCGGCCGGCAAAGGCGTAGAGGGCGGGGCCGATTTGCGTGAAGCGGGGCGTCAGCGGCTCCTTCTGCACGGCGTACCAGGGGTCCGGGCCGGGCTGGGGCAGCAGGACACCGCCGTCGAGCACAGCTGTGAGGGGGAGGCCCTGTTGCAGTTTAGGAAAACCCATGAGCGCGAACTGTTCGGCGGAGAGCTCGAACTCGATCTGGGGCAGTTGCTGCATCCTGCCCGCGCGTGGGCGAGGCGCGATCTGCAGTTCATTCTGGGCAGCGATCCGGCCGGCAATGGGATCGGTCTTTCTTTCGCCGTTGGGTTCAAAGGTTGGATTCACGGGTGTTGGACTCACAGGGGGATATTTCCGTGTTTTTTGGGGGGGAGCCGATCGCGTTTGTTCTGCAGCATCTCGAGTGCGTTGATGAGGCGCGGGCGGGACTCGTGCGGTTCGATGACATCATCGATGAAGCCGTTGGCGGCTGCGATGTAAGGGTTGGCGAAACGGCTGCGATAGTCTGCGACGAGGTCGTTTCGTTTGGCGACGGGATCCTCGGCGGCGGCGATTTCGCGACGGAAGATTACATTTACGGCGCCCTCCGGCCCCATGACGGCGATCTCGGCGGAAGGCCAGGCGAGGACCAGGTCGGCGCCGATGTGGCGGGGATTCATGACGCAGTAGGCGCCGCCGTAGGCCTTACGCACGATGACGGTGAGTTTGGGAACCGTGGCTTCGGAGAAGGCGTAGAGGAGCTTGGCGCCGTGGCGAATGATGCCGCCGTGCTCCTGGTTGAGGCCGGGCATGAAGCCGGGCACGTCTTCGAGGACGACGAGCGGGATGTTGAAGCAGTCGCAGAAGCGGACAAAGCGGGCCGCTTTCTGGCTGGCGTCGACATCGAGGACGCCGGCGAGGACGGCGGGCTGCTGGGCGACGATGCCGATAGTGCGGCCGCCGAGGCGGGCGAAACAGACCATCACGTTGCGGGCCCACTGCTCGTGAACCTCGAGGAACTGGCCGTCGTCGACGATACGGCGGATGATCTCTTTCATGTCGTAGGGACGGTTGGGGTTGTCCGGCACGATCG
>JAPPKG010000209.1:0-4827 GCA_026914085.1 Caldilineaceae bacterium
CAAAGACGACATCCGTGGAATACCCATAGCCCTTCTCTACAATATACTGGGCGATCCGATTCTGAATCTGAGCACTGGTCCAGTTCAAATCGCTGAATATAATCGTATCGATCGATGCCGCCGGGGCCGCCGCCTCCTCAGCTGGCGCACTCTCCGCAGCCGGCGCGCTCTGCCCTGCCGGCGCGCACGCTCCCGCGATAAAGATGACAATCAAAGACAGTATTAGCAATCGATAGTGGACGCGCATGATTCTCTCCTATGGTTGTATGGTCGAAGAAAGGCCGCCATCCGGAGCAAGCAGATTCACAAGGCGTGCAACCGGTAAGGCCTCTGACGTGGCACGCTCTGTACTCCACTCCAGTACTAGCCGCGACAGTCTTCCTATCGGGAACTATGCCCTCAAAGGGCGGAATGACCTGCCCGCCGTTGCTGTGCCGCTTTCAATCTGGCTGAAGTTTTGCCCCGTTTACCTTTCCTTAAGTTGGTGCCCACCCGGACGACGCCAAGCACATAGATAACTGCAAATCCAGGTCTGACAGTCTTGTCGAAGAGTGCCATGCCGGTGCCTTACCGGCTCGGATTTCCCGAATGGGGCGGAATCCTTTTTCCGCGACCCTATGTTATCAGGCAACGGACCAATGGCCAAACTGACGCCTCCGGGGCGTGCATCTCGTACTGTTGTCTCCCTGCAGTCCGCCCTTTCATCCCGCGCAGAAATTCTCGTCCGATATACAACAACCGATCGCCTGCCATCCTGAAAATCCTTATCAATCCTGAAAATCCTGATTCAGACAACGACCACCCAAAAGATCTGGAATACACGACCTCGAGGACCCTGTGCAGGTTCTGTCCCAGTCAAAAGATCCGTAGACCTTGCCAGGCCCTGCTGGCCCATTCCCCGATCAGGTACACTAGGCCGAGCCTGCTTGTCAGCCGGCACACGCAGGCGACAGCCCGCTACATGCAGCTGCAAGATCGGCTATCCAAAATGACATGAGCAGAAAGCCGATGTGGCGTGTCAGACTACTCATCAGGCCAACCGTCGGGGATCTCGTTGTCTGCAAGCGCAGCCTCGATGGCCGTCGCCGCCTCCTCCGTGACCCAGCCCCGCCAGATATCGACATTGCCGTTCAGCCACCACAACGCCGCATCATTCGAAGTCGCACCGCTGTTATCCTCCAGCCAGGCAGCGACCCCGCGATACAGTTCAATGCGGAAACCCCATGCCCGCAGCATCTCGACCACGTCCGGCGCCCCCTCGATCAGGTCCGGATGCACTGCAATCACAATTGTAGCGTCTTTGTAAGCACAGGCCTTCGTCGTCGACCAGCACTCGTCGCTGTGCGCCGGCTCCTCAAGCCGCACCAGGTCCAGAAGCAGCGCCGGGTCATTCGTGCCCCACTGGTAGCCAAGCCAGGGCTCACCCTTCTCGTAAGCGCCGTACAGATCAGCATTCAGCGCCGCCCCGTCTCCCGGGTTCATGACATGCACGTGTTCTTCCAGCCCGTAACCCTCGATCTGAGTCGCGTTCACCTCCTCACACGCCCACCCGATCACACACGAAACCAACCGCGCCTTTCCTCCAGTCTCCGCAGTCGCAAACAGCGCCTTGAACCGCTCATCCTTCAGGTCCTCGACACTATCCAAGTCTGGATACTGCTCCTGCAAATACGCAGGAATGACGAAAGCCGACTGCCAGTCATTTCCCAGGCTCTTGCCGACCTCAACTACCTCCCCATTCGCCTCCGCTTCATACCACGCCTCGATCTGATTCGGCAGCCAGATTTCCAGACTAACCTGAATATCCCCCCTGCGTAACCCTTGGAACAACGGCAAAGTGGCGCCAAACACCACATCGGTGGGATAACCATACCCCACCTCAACGATATATTGGGCAATCCGGTTCTGAATCTGGGCGCTAGGCCAGTTGTAGTCGGCGAAGACAATTGTTTCTATCGAACTGGAGGGGCCAGCCGCCTCGCCTGAGGGACTTTGCTCCGCCGCCACACAACCCATGAGGGCAACGACGACGAAGAGGGGAATCAGTACTCGCCATTGAGTAGACATCTTCAGTTTTCCTCTAAAAGTGGGTACTTAAACCAAATTCTCTGCCGGAGCAAGAATTGAACCAATCCCGGCCCGACAATTTCATCCTTGAGACGTTTCGGCCGTCAGCCAATTTGGGGCAATCTCTGCAAATACCCTACCCCGCACTCCGCCTGTCCTCCTGCTCCTGAGCCACCGACTGCGTCAACCGGTCAATAATGATCGCCAAAAACACGATCGCCAGCCCCGCAATAGCCCCGTTACCCGGCTGGTTCTTCTGCAGCGCCCGCAGCACATTGTCGCCCAGCCCGCCTGCAGCCACCATACTCGCGATCGTCACCATCGCCAGCGCCATCATCGTCGTCTGGTTAATCCCCGCCATGATCGTCGGCAGCGCCATCGGAATCTGCACCTTCATCAGCAGCTGAAACGGCGTCGTCCCAAACGCATGCGCCGCCTCCACCGCCTCCGCCGACACCTGCCGGATCCCCAGATTGGTCAGCCGGATCACCGGCGGCACCGCGTAAATCAGTGTGGCAAATATGCCTGCCGGCTTCCCCAGCCCAAAAAACAGCAGCCCCGGCAGAAGATAGACGAAACTGGGCATCGTCTGCATCCCGTCCAGAATCGGTCGCATAAGATTGTCCGCCACCCGGTTGCGCGCCGCCAGCACACCCAGCGGCAAACCCACCCCTACGGAAATCACAACCGCCACCACCATCAGCGCAATCGTGTCAATCGTGTTATCCCACAAGTCCATGAAGCCAACGAACAGCAGCGCGAACAGCGTGAACCCCACCATCCTCCACCGTCCCACCGCATAGGCGAGGACCGCAAGTGCCGCCACCACCGCAGGCCACGGAATCCACTTCAACACGTCCTCAATCGTTACCAGCGCATAGGCGACCGCGCTGCTCAGGCCGTCGAAAAACCAGCTAATCTCTACCGTAATCCAGTCGACCCCATCGTCAATTGCGCCGCCAACCAACTCCCGCACCGTCTTCTCCAGGACTAGTGTACCGCCGTTGTCAGTCTCGACTTCGGTCCGCGAAATTGTGGTGGGGAACTCCATGTCCTCGCCCCCTAGGACAAATGACACAATCAGTACCACGACTACCAGACCCCACGCGATCAGCCAGTAATGGGTGGGCAGCGCCGTCTTGCCGCGCGGCGCCTGCGCATCCTCTGGCGGCATCTCTCTCCTGCCCGCCCCGCGTGGCGGCAGATCCGGCTCCATACCCTCAATTCTGAGTATGGCATCCATCCCAACCGCCCTGGCAGGCTGCTCCGCACCAGTCTGTGGGCTGTTTATCTGGGTCATGTCAAAAGCTCCTCTCTAGACCGCCAACCCGCCGTCGGGAAGCTCGTCGACCATTCCAGCCAGTAGGGCGCGCCGGTGTATCTCCCCCAGCAACCGCCCCTCTTCGTCTACTACCGCGATGAAATGTTCCGTTTCTGCCGCCAGTGGGATGATCTTCTCAATGAAAGTTGCCGGGCTCGTCGTCGCCAAACCCTCCGTCTGCGCAGCCTCCAGGACCCCGACGCGCTGGTTCGCCAGATCTGTAATCCCGTCCTGCGTAAGGACTCCCATGAGGACATTTCCGTCCCCGACCACATAGGCCGCCTCGGCACTGCTGTCCCGCATAGCGGCCAGCGCAGCCCCGCAGTCCAGACCTTCGTGAATAACAACGTCCGGCTCCTGCATTATCGACCCCGCCCGGATCACCTTCGCACGCGACACGTCCTGTACAAACTCGGATACGTAATCATTGGCCGGTCGCGTAACGATCTCCTCCGGCGTCCCTTCCTGCACGATGACGCCGTCGCGCATAATCGCAATGCGGTCACCCAGCTTCAACGCCTCATCCAGGTCATGCGTGATGAAAATTATCGTCTTCTGCAGCTCAGACTGCAGCATGACCAGCTCGTCCTGCATCTCCCGGCGAATCAGCGGGTCCAGTCCGCTGAACGGCTCGTCCATGATCAGCACCTCCGGGTCCACCGCCAGCGCCCTCGCCAGCCCCACCCGCTGCTGCATCCCCCCGCTCATCTCACTCGGATAATAGTACTCCCATCCCTTCAGGCCCACCGTCTCAATCGCCCCCGCCGCCACCCTGTACCGGCTGTCCTTGTCCATGCCCTGCACCTCAAGCCCGTACGCCACATTGTCCAGCACGCGCCGGTGAGGCAGAAGCGCATAATTCTGAAACACCATCGCAATCTTGTCCCGCCGGAACTGCCGCAAGTCCTCCTGCGAGTAGCCCAAAATGTCTTCGCCGTCGAACTTTATCTCCCCCTCCGTCGCCTCGATCAGCCTGATCAGACAGCGCGCCAGCGTAGACTTCCCGCTGCCCGAAAGCCCCATCACCACGAACGTCTGACCCCGGGGAACCCGGAAAGCGACATCACGCAGCCCCACGACAAGTCCCAGCTCATCCTGAATCTCGTCCCGGCTCTTCGACGCGTGCTCCGGCCGCAGCGCACGCTCCGGCCTGCCCCCGAACACCTTCCAAAGGCCGCTGACCTCTATATGAAATCCCTCTTGAACCATTTGCGAACCTGCCTGGATGTCTGTCAGGAGGATTGTCGTTGGTGGAAATACTGTATCCGTACTCGCGAAAACGTATACAGTTTATTCGTCCAACTGTATACACTAACACGCTACCCACATGGTTTCAAATTCGGTCCCTTCTCTGACCACTGACCACTAACCACTGACCACTGCTGTTCTGGGCGGTCGGGCCTAGTCGGCCCTCCCTTGTGCGGGGGCTCCGCCCCCGC
>JAPPKG010000101.1:0-4815 GCA_026914085.1 Caldilineaceae bacterium
TTTTTGTGCTGGCCCTGACCGTCGTCTGCGGATTGGCCGTTGTTCAGGTCTGGACCTCGCTTCGGATTACACAGGCCCGCGCCGAGCTGGAGGCGCTCAACGTTCAGTACAGCCTCATCGAGCAGAAGAATGCTGAGCTACTGTGGCAAATCGGTCAGCGCACAACTCTCGAACACGTCCAGCTGCGCGCGGCTCAACTTGACTTTCGTCCCGCGCTGCAACGCCATTACGTCCCGAATCCGTATAGCCTGAGCGCCGCCCCTGCACTTTCCGCCGGTGCCACCGGTTCGGGCGGCGACCGGCAGCTGCATCAGCAGGCAGAGAGCGCCCACGCCATTGATCAGCCGTCCACAGAGGCAGGGGAACAGACAGCGTTATCTGCCACCGCCGCAGGGAGCCTGGAGGCAGCGCAAGAGCGTCAAGCCCCCCGCACGACGCCCCCCGTTAATGCCCAGACAGGTCTACCCGCTGCGGACGAGCCGTCCTTCTGGTCAGTGACCGAACGACTCCCCGTAACTGAGTTCGAGCAGTATCTGTCCGGTTGGCAGCAACAGATCAACGAAAGCTGGCAGTCTATCCGTGAATGGAGCGACCCGCTGCTTGAACGGGCCGGCGATTTCTTCCTGGGCCAGTTGAGACAGCCCAGATAATTGCCGGCGCCCGTCTCGCTGCCCCTTTCGTCGCCGCCAAGTGCCCGAATGTGGGGTTGGCGGCGACGAATGTTTGTGGCCCGAGCGTCGTGGCCACCGTAGTCCTGGAGATATCCCGCATGCGCGCACGGAACCGAGCCGCTCGTCCCGCCCGTGGACACGGTTTCGGCCCTCTATTCGCCTCCAGCCAGCCCTCCGAAGATGAGGTTGGCGGCGGCCTCGAAGGCGGCGCCCTGAACCGGGCGGCCTCCCGTCGCGCCCCTCTCGAACAGGAGCATCTTCAACAGCCCCCCGTGTCAGACGATCTCTCCAAGATCTGGCGTATCGGTTTCATCGGTGTCGTGCTGACCGGGCCGCTGGTCTTGTTGGTTCTGCGGTTGCTCGATATGCAGGTCATGGGCTGGCAGCAATACGAGCCCCCCCAGCCCGTGGTGACGGGACGCAATACCGTCGACGATACCACCTCGTGGGGGGTGGTCGTCGATCGCGATGGCAATCTGCTCGCCGCCGATCGTTTTACCTACCGCATCACGGCAACGCCCAAATTCATTGCGCCTGGCGATTTCGGCGACATCGCCCTGCGGCTCGCGTCCAGCATCGGTGTCCCGCCGCTTCATATCGAAAACCTGTTGTTCGAAAACAGCGACAGAGATTATCTGATCATCGCGCCGCATCTCGACTTTGAACAGGGGCAACAGCTGCTTGCCGAACGCCAGCAGCGAATGATGGAAAGGGACTTCCTGCTGGAGCATATCCACGTCGCCGCCTTTCCCCGGCGCTTCTATCCGCAGGGAACGCTTGCCAGCCAGGTTCTGGGATTTCTCAACGCCGAACGCGTGCCGGTGCTCGGCTTGGAGCGGTACTATCGGAACTTTCTCTCCAGTGACGGCGTTGGTCTTCCACCAGGTCGCCAGATTCCACGTTCAGAGCTGGACGAAAACGTCCTCCGCTTTCTGCCCAGCGGTAACGGCAAGGGCCTTGTGCTGACCATCGATCGCACTATCCAGCATATCATCGAGGAGGAACTGCGTCTGGGGGTCGGTCTCTACCGTGCCGAGGCCGGCACGGTCATCGTCATGGACCCCAAAACGGGCGCAATTCTGGGGATGGCCAACTGGCCCGCCTTCGACGGCAATAGCTTCGAAGACGGAGACCCCGACACCTTTACAAATGTCGCCATCAGCGCCCAATTTGAACCGGGATCGGTCTTCAAGCTGATCACCGTCGCCGCCGCCCTCGACATCGACGCAGTCGAGCCCTCAACCGTTTTTGTCGATACCGGCGCCATCGCAGTGGAAGGGCACATCGTTCAGAACAGTGACCGCAAGGCTGTAGGTGAACTGAACGTCGCTGATGCCATGGCCCATTCCAATAACGTGATCACCGTTCAGATCGCGCAGCAGGTCGGTGCCGAAACCTTCTACGACTATGTAACCCGTTTCGGCTTCGGCGCCGACACGAATATCGACCTGAGCGGTGAAGTGGCCGGCCAGGTCAGAAACACCGACGCCCCGAACTGGGGCGTGTCCGATCTGGCCACCAACAGCTTTGGCCAGGGCATTGCCGTTACTCCCATTCAGATGATCTGCGCAGTCGCTGCCATCGCCAATGGCGGCAAACTGATGCGCCCGTACATCGTGCAAAGCCGCGTAGTTGGCGAATACGCCATGGTGACCCAGCCGACAATGGTCTACCAGGTCATCCAGCCGGAAACCGCGCTGCGGCTGAACGATATGATGGTGCATGTCGTCAACACCGGCAATCAGATGGCCCAGGTCTCCGGCTATAGCGTTGCCGGCAAGAGCGGCACAGCCGAAATCGCCACCGAAGAGGGCTACACCCAGGACGAAACGATCGCCAGCTTTATCGGCTACGCGCCGGCCGACGACCCGCAGTTTGTCATGATGGTCAAGCTCGACCGGCCGGACCCGGGCATCAGCCGCTGGGCAGCCTACACGGCGACGCCCATCTTCAGCCGTATTGCCCACCGCCTGTTCGAGCACATGAATATCCCGCCGGACGATGTCCGGCTTTCGGACGACAGTCAAAGCTACTCCTGTCTGTCCGCCGTCGAGTGCCGGGAAATCGTGCCGCCGGCAGCTTCAGTGCCGGGTGTGGAACCGGTCGCAGATCTCGCAGACCGGTAACCTGCACAGCGACGAGTTACTTCTGTTCAAAGGATTCTGATTCGGTGGCAGAACGACCGAAAGTTGAGACAAATATAACCCAGCATACACTCTGGCAGGCGCTGACAGGGACGCCCCCCCCGCAGGCGCTCGCGCCCCGCCCTATCAGCTGCGCAGTGCTGGACAGTCGCGACGTCGAAGCAGGCTCTCTCTTCATCGCCTTCAGCGGCGCCCGCACGGACGGCCACAATTTTATCCGCCAGGCCCTGGCCGGTGGCGCCGAAGTGATCATCTGTGAAGAGCGGGGCCTTGAACATCTGCACGATACCGGCGCCCTGTTGGTCGACTGCCGCCAGCAGGAAGAAGGCGAAGAGGCGAAAGCGGAAACAGGACATCTCGACCCCGGCCGCGCCGTCGCCTACATCGTTCCTGACGCCACCGCGGCATTGCAGGCGGCCGGCCGCTTTCAGCGGCTGCATCGCACACACCCGGACCTGCGGGTGATCGGCGTGACCGGCAGCGTAGGCAAAACCAGCACAAAAGAGCTGACCGCATCGGTCCTCGCGCAACGTTTCAGCACACATCACAACACTGGCAACCTCAACAGCGAACAGGGGCTGCCGCTGGCTCTCCTCGGCCTGCACACCGGCCACGAGCGCACCGTGTTGGAGATGGGGATGTATGACCTCGGGGAGATTCGCCTGCTCTGCAGCCTGGCGCGGCCCCTTATCGGCCTAGTGACCAATGTCGGCCCCACCCACCTTGAGCGGCTGGGCACGATAGACAGGATCGCACAGGCCAAAACCGAATTGGTAGAAGCTCTTCCCAGCGCGCAGAACGGCGGCGTAGCCGTCCTGAACCGGGACGACGCCCGCGTACGCGCGATGGCGGCCGCCACCGATGCCCGGCCTTTCTTTTATGGCCTCACCCCTGAAGCGGACCTGTGGGCCGACGATATCGAAAGCCTGGGCATGCAAGGCATCCGCTTCCGTTTTCGCTGCCGCCAGGAGAACGGCCGCATTCACAGCCAGCGCCTGCGGGTGCCCCTCTTGGGTAGACATTCGGTGTATACGGCCCTCGGCGCGGCCGCCGCCGGCATCGTCAGCGGCCTGTCCTGGCCGGAGATCGTCGCCGGCCTGCAACGGGCGCCGGGTCAGCTGCGCCTCGTTGTGTTGCCGGGCATCAACGGAAGCACTGTCATCGACGATACCTATAACGCCAGCCCCGTCAGTACCGTGGCCGCCCTCAATCTGTTGAACGACCTGTTCATTCGCCGCCAAATCGGCGCGGACAGCGCCCCCGCCGCAAACTGCGCGGAAGTGGAGCCGAGAGCAGCGAAACGCACGCCGCAATCCAACAACGGGCAGCATCGTGAACAGAAGCAGCTGCAACAAGGCAGCGGCGGACGCCGCATCGCGATTCTCGGCGATATGAGAGAGCTGGGCACCTTCACCACAGAAGGGCACAAACAGGTCGGCGCCCATGCCGCGGGCATTACCGATCTGCTCGTTACTGTCGGCGCTCTCGGCCGTCTCATCGCTGACGAGGCCCGCAAGGCAGGTCTGCCATCCCAGGCCGTGTACGAAGCCGGCGACTATGAGACGGCCGTACAGATTCTGAAGGAAATGGCTCAACCGCAGGACCTTGTGCTCGTCAAAGGCAGCCGTGCCGTGGGGATGGAACGCATTGTTCCCGAGATTACACAGCAGCCGGCAGCAGTTGCAGCGAAAGACCCAGCCCGCCGCCCCGTGTCCGACAAAGGGGTCGGCGGCGGCCTCCTGGAAGGTTAAAGGGCTCATTGATGGAATCTCCGCTGGTGCTTGGGACACTCAGCTTCTTTATCGCCGTGATTTGGGGGCAGCCGCTGATCACCCTGTTGAGGCACTACCGAATCGGCAAACAGGTGCGGATGGAAGGACCGGACTCGCACCAGGAGAAAACGGGCACGCCGACGATGGGGGGACTGCTATTTGTGGTGCCGGTCCTGCTGATTACGGGGGCGCTCAACCTGGCCAACCTGCTTGGCTTCACCCTGATCG
>JAPPKG010000062.1:0-4773 GCA_026914085.1 Caldilineaceae bacterium
CCGCTGCTGCCGTTACATCCTCGCCCATTCTCGCTGCCCCTGAACTGTACCGATTGTATCTCTCTACCAGAGCAGGGCCGCTGGCAATCTCTTCCAGAACTGGACTGAGCTCTGTACCGCAGGCATCGCACTCCACGGTGAACGGACTGCTGGCCATGACTAAGGCATTTCCGCGGGACCCAGCAAACGGTCGACCATCCTGGACCATTGTACTCGATATGCCAGTGCCCACGGTTACGTAAACAAATATATTGTACGGACGCCCGGCGCCAAACATCGCCTCTGCCAGGGCACCCGCCCGCACGTCCGACTCGACAGCTGCCGGAGCAAGACGGGAGAACGCCGCCTGAACTGAAATATCCTGCCAGGCGAGTGAGTGCGTACTGGTAATGTTCCCTTCCGGATCAACCAGCTCAGGCACGCCTACGCCGATGCCCAGGATCCGCAACCTCCTCTCCTCTGCGTCCTCCATCAACGACTCAGCCAGGGCAATCGCATCGTTGAGGACTGCCTGTCCATCTCGCGACGCCAATGTGGGAATGGTCCGCCGGGCGAGAACAACGCCATACGGGAAGGCGACAAGCCCGGCCGCGATCTTGGTACCGCCAACATCCAGGCCAATTGCATAGGCAGTCCGCTTACGGTTCTCTGCCATTCGAGAACACTTCAGGAACGTCCGGTGAATACCTGGGCGCGATGCCGCACAGAAATGTGACAGGCGCGTTCGACATGTTGTAGTACTGGTGCGGAGTGCCCTCTGGGACAAAAAATCCGTCCCCCGGCTTGAGCTCAAACCAGCGCGGCCCTTCGCTTTCAGGCACCCGCACGTTCATTGTCCCCTCCAAAAGGTAGAGGCTCTCATCGCCGCCATGTACCTCCAGGTCGCTGCGCTGCCCCGCCAGCAACTGCATCTTCCCCACCGTCAGATGCTCCGTCGCCGCCAGAATTCCCACCAGCAACTGTTGCTCCGCCCCCTCCAGCCGCCACAACAGATCCCCATCGCGTACCGGCCGGATCGTGAAACTCTCCGCGGCTTGCGCTTGTGCCCTTGGCCAGCGGCCAATCCACTGGTCCTGAGAATACTTTGGCGACGTCAGATTCGGCTTCGTCTGCGCGTATGACCCCGATGTGCCCTGAGAAGGCGGCGGCGCGAAGAACTCGATGACACGCAGCGGTTCAGCGCTGAAGTTGAAGGCGTGATGCCACGTGTCGCGGCGAAAGAAGGCCGCTTCGCCCTGCCCCACGCGATGCACTTCACCTGTCTCAGGATTGCTCAGCACCATCACCCCGCTGAGCACGTACAACACCTCGTCGGCAGCAAAGATGGTACGGTAGTTGTCCGAGTGCCGAAAGGCCCCGCCAGGCGGCAGCCCAAAGACCAACTGATGGATCTTACTGCTCGAGACGTATATCCAGTCGGCCACCTCCCCCGAATCCTCGTCGCCCCATAAGTGACGCGTCACCGTTTCATAGGGGATATGCGCCGGGCCGTCGAATGTAGGACGCGGCGAGGCCGTATAGCTCATCAGCGTTGCGTCCAGTCGTGGACAAGGTGCTCCGCTATTTCCTCTTCCTCCTCCTCCTCTTCCTCGAATGTAGGCGGCGTGAACGTACTCCCGAGCTCCTTAGACTGCCCGTCGCGGCCAGACTCCTGCGCCTTGAGCATGATCTCCAACACATGGTAGGCGTGCTCCGGCTGCACAATCGGCGTCGTGCCCTCTTGTATGCACTCAATCAAATGACGTATGCCGTCCGTCCAGGTCCAGCTCCGGTCCGTGCCTTCATGGATCTGCCACGCGCCGACGTCGTTGCGCCACAGTTCATATCCGGTTGGCGCCCAGTCGTCGCCCGTCATCTGGATTGTTCCCTGGCTGCCATACACTTCGACGGCGGGGCTTCGGTACTTCTGCATCGTGAAACCTGTCGTCACAACCCCGAATACATTCTCGCCCCAATCGATCAACACGTGGGCGTTATCTTCGGCCTCCACCTGCATCATCTTACCTCCGACCACCCGTTCGGGAATCGCCACACCGGTCATTGCCATCACCCGCTTGGCCGGTCCCAACCAGCCGGTCAGGCAGGTGATGTTGTACACACCCAGGTCGAACAGCGCGCCGCCCCCTTCGAGGTAGAACCACGGCCTCCAATCCGGCCCGGCATGACCGTAGCGGGCCCGCGCCATCAACACCTTGCCAATATCTCCCCGGTGAATGTGACGCCACATCGTCTGATATGTGTTGCTCAGGACAACATGGGGGGCGCATACCAGAAGGCCCGGACTGCTCCGCGCCATTTCAACGATCTCTGCCGCCTCCTCCAGAGTCACCGCCATCGGTTTCTCTACCAGGACATGCTTCCCCGCCGCCAGCGCCGCCCGCGTGATCGGGCCGTGCTCAAGCATCGAAGTCAGCACCATCACAACGTCGACGTCCGAATCGATCACCTCTTCATAGTCGGTCGTAAAACGTTCTATGCCAAGCCGGTCCTGAACAACCGGCCCGACTTCCTCCCTGATGTCGCAGGCAATGGTAACGTCGACAGTGCCTGTCGCCCGCATCGGCTGGATAAGCCTCATATAGGGGCGCTGCATCACGCTGCCGCAGCCAACGATCCCGATGCGTATGGCTTCGGTCATCGATTGCATCTCCTGTTTTGCATCCCGATCCTTTTGCCAGCTGGTTTGCGGTGGCAGGCAGTTCGGGAAATGTCTCTGACAGCTGAATGACTAGGCGGCCGAAGTCCGGATCTTGTGGCGCGCGAATCGCTTTTCGCGCATCGCCACGTGCGCCTCTTCCGAGCCGTCGTGGCTGGTGCCGAACCAGTAGTCGAACGGCATGTCCGGCTCTCCGTAGTTGCACTCGAAGTAGCGGTGGTGCAGCTGGTGGAAATAGGATGCCCCCGCCAGGTTGTACTTGCCGTTCACGATAACCGCCTCAAAACCCGCATGTCCCTGCGCCGGCGTCAGCCCCGCGTGCTGCAGGTTGAACACCACGTGTATCGGATGCGACGGGATGATCCAGTGAATCGCGGCACAGCTGAAGTAGAGAATGTGCTCGATCGGGTGCATCGACAAGCCGGACCAAGGCCCTACGTTGATATTGCGATGGTGCAGATAATGCCCGGCCTTGTAGAGCGGCGGCCAGTGCAGGAATCGATGTACCCAGTAGAAGTGAAACAGACGCCACATCGGTATCGCCAGCATGATGAGGACAAACCAGACCGGATGCACGCGCGGGTCCAGATAAGGAATGTACTGATTTGCGTATAGCCACAGCGTTACCACTTCGTACGCAGTCCATATTGTGCCGCCGCTGACACAACTCCAGAAAATGTTGTCGAACAGCTGGTTGCCGCCCAGGAACTGCTTCTTCCCTTTCGCCATCCAGTCCGGCGTGTACTTGAACTGGAATCCCTGCTTCTTCCTCGCCCACAGCCAAACGTGCCACGCGCTGACAAATACGATCAACATGATCTGGTTGCGCACGAAAATGTATGCAATCCAGTCCGCTTTGAACGTGGTCATGCGCGACATCTCCGGCTGCAGGTAGATGACCGTCAACGCCGCCAGGACCATGTAAATCAGATGCCAGGGAAACAGGTAATTCCAGAGCCACTTCGCCACCTTCATCGGCTCCGGTGGCCAGGCAAAGACCGGGTTGGGCAACTTCTGACCTTCCGGTTGCCAGTACCCGCGCTCGTCGCGCGGCATGCCATCCATCAAGCCCTCTCGTTCAGCGCTAATGTCTGCCACGGCTTTCCTCCTTTTTTCTAGTCGCCGGGATCCTTCCTCTCTGAGAACTGCCTACTGCAATTCATGTCGTCACGCACAATTGTACTGAAATACCGTTTTTTCGCAACGGTGACTTTACCTTTCAGCGTCACGCTCAGTTATGGTCCTCGACCGGAACGCCGGCCAGCAGCCCGCTACTGTGCATGTCAATCCACTCGTCCAGGAAGACCTTGTTCCAGTGGTCGGTCAGTGGATGGTCCAGCATATCGCGGTAGACCGTCCACATCGTGACCAGCTCATCGGCGCCGTCGCGGAAGGCCGCGTACGCAGTCTCCACCGAGCGCACTAGCGCAGCCATGATGTAGGGCCGGTCGTCCCATCCTCTGAACATGGCCGCACATTCCCGGATCAGCTTCGTCGGGTCGCCTCCCATCTCTCGCACCGGGTCGCAAAATGGCAGAATGTGGTCAACGCCGGCCTGGGCAACGGCCGCCGCCTGTGTCAGCGAAAAAACCGTCGTACAAAACGTCTCGACCCCCTCCTGCCTCAGAATACTGAACGCTTTGAGACCGTTGAGCGTGCACGGGATCTTGAGAATGATCTGCGGCGACATGTCGCTGAAGACCTTCCCCACCGCCAGCAACTCCTCAACCGTGTGCCCGTCGATCTCCATCACAACCGGCTTGTCGGTCATCGCCAGGTAAGCCTCGATCAGCGCGATGACGCTTCCATACGGCTTGGCGTACTGATTGAGCACCACCGTGTTGGTGACGATGCCCTCGATGCCCAGCGGCATGAACTCCTCCAGGTCCGCCGGCGGCCCGGCCAGCCAGATCGTTGGCCCGCGCCCCGTGGAACGTGTCTTGTTTACGAGACCCTTCTCTTGCATTGTTTCTTCCTCGTTGTTTTGAATCTTTGTTGGAAACTGCTGAGTCCTTGCCCAATGGAGCGCATGATTCAGCATTGCGAAAGATGCTTCTCTCTTCTCACTCCTCTTTACTCTCTCCTCGCTTTTGGGCGGTCGGGCCTATTCGGCCCTC
>JAPPKG010000511.1:0-4760 GCA_026914085.1 Caldilineaceae bacterium
GCGGCGAAGAAATCATCCTGCACCTGCCTCGCGAACGTATCCATCTCCTGCCCGCAGAGAACGGCCAATGAATGTACGCGCGCCCTTGTGGCCCATCGCCATCGCCCGCGCTATCATAGGCGTCCTGTGGCTCTTCTCTCTGCGCTGGAAACTGCCGCCCGATTTCATGCCCGCAGAGGGCCGCGGCCTCATGGACTGGCTGCAACTCGAAGTGACACATGCCGCCTTCCCCCTCTACGGTCTCTTCGTTGAGCAGATCGTATTGCCGAACTTCACACTCTTCGCCTGGTTGATCTTCCTCACGGAGCTGGCCGTTGGCCTCAGCCTTCTCACCGGCGCCTTCACCCGTCTCGGCGCGCTGCTCGGCTTGGGCCTCTCTCTCAACCTTGGTATCGGCCTCCTCGAAGTCCCCGGCGAATGGCCCTGGAGTTACGCCATGCTCGCAATGTGGCACGGCCTTTTCTTGGTCACCGGCGCTGGCCGCGTCTGGGGCCTGGATGGGCTGACAAGTAGGAACTGAGGCTGGGAACCGCCAAATGGAATGCTCACCCTCTTTCTGCGCAGTGACTTACAAATCCTGCCCGAAAAAACTGGCTCGTTGTCTGTTTCCGGTTGGCTGGCGGCGGCCGCAACCAGCAACTGGTAACCGCAAACGGAACTCTGCCGCATGACCATTCTGCTGGCCCTTGCCGCCGGTACAGTGCTCGGCTATCTCCTCGAAAGAGGCGATTTCTGCTTCCATAGCACATTGCGCGGCCTCTTCCGCCGGCCGCCGCAACTGGACCTGGTCCGTGCCTATCTGCTGACGCTGCTCATCGCCATCCCGCTCGTGCAGGGCATGATCGCCCTCGGCTGGATCACGCCCTGGATTGCCCCCTGGGCCTGGCAGGCGAACCTCGCCGGCGGCCTCATCTTCGGCGCCGGCATGGTCATCGCCGCCACCTGCGTGACCGGCATCTTCTATAAACTCGGCCACGGCATGCTCGGCACACTTGTCGGCCTGGCCACCTGGTCAATCGGTGACCTGCTCGCCTGGCGCGGGCCGCTCAACCCTTTGCGGATCGCGCTCAATGAAAATCCAGTGGTAACCGATGGCAATACGACAACTTTTTTGAATCTCCTCGGCTCCCAATTGGGAGTCGTCCTGCTCGTCCTGCTTCTGGCCGCAGTAGCCCTCTTCCTCTGGCGCAGTCCCAGTCCCCAGCAAGGAGACTACTGGTCGTGGCTGCCCCTTGGCATAGCCGTCGGGCTCTTCACCAGCTTGGCCTGGCTCCTCGCCCGTGCCGGCGGCGCCAACTATACCTTCGGCACCTCACGCGTTCCCACCGCACTCTACGAAACCCTGCTGGTCGGCAGCGAATCCGGAAACCTGTGGATTCCCGTTGCACTGATAGCCCTGCTGCCCGGCGCCTTCATCGCCGCCCGCCGCGCCGGCACCTTCTGGGCCAGGGGAGAAACGCCCGCCCGCTACACACAATTGGCCGCCGGCGGTCTCCTCATGGGCATAGGCGCCGGCATCTCCGGCGGCTGCAACCTGGGCCACTCCCTTGTCGGCGTCCCCCTCCTCAGCCTCGGCAGCATTACCACCACCCTGGCGATGCTGCTGGGCGTATTTCTGACCGACCGCGCCGCAGGTCTGCTTCGCCACCTGCCGCCCCAGCCGAATCGCACCGCCCCCGGCACTTCAACACCGGGCTGAATATCGCGTAACGAACACTGAAATAGCACAGGAGTTTCGAAATGGGTCAGGAACAGAACACGGCTCGACAGGCCACCGCCATTCTACGCATTACGCTAGGGGTGATACTGATTGTCACCTGGTTTAAGAATCTGCAGGACGGAATATACACAGCCGATGGCATCGTCGGTCTCTTCAACTATCTCTTCAACGACAACGGCGGCGGCCCCGCATTCTATAGGGCCATAATAAACGGCACAATTCTCCAGGTGCCCGGGCTCTTCGCAGTCTTTCAGCTGGTCGGGGAGTTGCTCATGGGACTCGGGCTGCTGGTCGGACTCCTCACGCCGCTTGCCGCCATCGGCGCCGCCCTTTTCTTCTTCAACCTGTTTCTTGCCTACCTCGGCGGCAGCGAGTGGATCTGGACCTACGTGCTGCTCACCGTCTCCGCCCTCGTCGTGGCTCTGGCCCAGTCCGGCCGTGCCTGGGGACTGGACAGCCTGCTCCTTCAGCGGTTGGGAGAACCCCCGCGTGGTCCAATCTGGTAACACTTTCGGAACCTTACGCGCGGTCTGCCCAAGCGGAAGTCGCGCGCAGGGCAAAAAGTTGTATTCGTAGAAGACAAAACGTACCCCTGCTGCCGGCTCCACCCCTTGTGCGAGACCGGACCTGGCAGCAGGAACCAGCAAACTGAAGGCTGATATCCTCGTATGACGGTACTGAAGCTCATCTACATCATCGCCGCATCGCTTCTTGCCGTCTACGGCCTGCAGGCGCTCTTCCTCACCCTCATCGCCCGGCGAACACTGTTCGACGCCGACCCAACGCCTCCCCCCGACACAGAGGATCAACCCTTCGTAACCGTTCAGCTCCCAGTCTTCAACGAACGTCACGTCGTCCGCCGCCTCATCGACGCCGTCGCCGCCTTCGACTGGCCCGCAGACCGCCTTCAGATCCAGATCCTCGATGACTCGACCGACGATACCAGCCAGATCATCGCCAACAGCGTCGCCTTCCACCGCCGCAACGGCATCGACATCACTCAAATCCACCGTACCGTCCGTACAGGCTACAAGGCCGGCGCCCTGCGCGAGGGGCTTGCCCACGCTCGCGGCGAATTCATCGCCATCTTCGACGCCGACTTCGTGCCCCCGCCCGACTTTCTGCAGCGTACTATCTCCCCCTTCGACAATCCCGAGGTCGGCTGCGTCCAGGCCCGCTGGGGCCATCTCAACGCCAACGTCTCCCGTCTCACACTTGCTCAATCCCTCGGCATCGACGGCCACTTCGTCGTCGAACAGCGGGCCCGCAACGAGCTGGGCGCGCTGCTCAACTTCAACGGCACCGCCGGCCTCTGGCGCCGCTCCTGCATGGACGAAGCCGGCGGCTGGCAGGAGGACACGCTCACCGAAGACCTCGACCTCAGCTACCGGGCTCAGCTGTGTGGCTGGCGCGTCGCCTACCTGCCCGATGTGATCGTGCCCGCCGAGATCCCCGTCTCCGTCGACGCCTTCAAACGGCAGCAGTTCCGCTGGGCCAAGGGCAGTATGCAGACCGCCAAGAAGCTCTTTACAGCCGTCCTCTGCTCCGGCCAGCCCCTGTGGCGCAAGGCCCTCGGCATCGCCCATCTCACCGGCTACGCCGTCCACCCGCTGATGCTGATCAATCTGCTCTTCCTCCTGCCGATGATGTCCTCCTTCAGCCCGGCTCTCAGAATCGCCTCCCTCTTCTCCCTCACCGCCATCGGCCCCCCGCTCATGTACTGGACCGCCATGCAAAGCCAGGGCGTCTCAGTTCGCCAGCGCATTCGCCGCCTCACGGTGCTTCTGGGCCTGGGAACCGGCCTCTCCGTCAACAACAGCCGCGCCGTCTTCGAAGCCCTACTCGGCGTCCGCAGCGCCTTCAAACGAACACCCAAGTTCGCCGTCACCCGCGCCACCAAGGACTGGCAGACCAGCGCCTATGTCCTCCCCAGTGACCCGACCGTCTGGGCCGAAATCGTCCTCGCCCTATACGCAAACGCGCTCCTAATCTACAGCCTCCTTAACGGCTTCTGGTGGCTTTTCCCCTGGCTCTCCCTCTACGCCTGCGGCTACACCTATATCTCCTACCTGTCCATCCGCCAGGCTTGGGAAAGACGCGGCGCACTGCGCCACAGCCTGCCTGCCGTGCAGGAGGTGGGAGATTGACCCCCCACAACGAGGAGGTACCGCAATTCAGCAGAGACGGGGCTACCTTTCCCCAGGACTCGTCTCCGCCGGATCACAGCCCTTTCCTTCGGCCCTCCATCTCACCTCAGGTCGAGAATCCCTCCCGCCGCGCACTGCTTGTCATGGCCAAACAACCCATCGCCGGCAGCGCTAAGACCCGCCTTGTCCCGCCTCTTACCAGCAACTCCGCAGCCTCTCTCTACCACTGCTTCTTGGAGGATGTTCTTGCAACCGTACGCGCCGCCGCCCACCTTGAAGCCTTCATGCCCGTAATCGCCTATACACCGGCCGCCGCACGCGACTTCTTCCGCCGGCTCGCACCCGACTTCTGGCTCATCCCACAGGAAGGCCCGTCGCCGGCAGCCGCCGCGCCCCGTTCTCAGTCCACCCGGCCGCAACAGCGGTCGCCCGCCCACCAACCTGAACGCCTCGGCGACCGCCTCCAATACGTCCTCTCCGCAGCTCTCGCCTGTGGCCTCCACCAGGTAGCCGCCATCAACAGCGACAGCCCCACCCTGCCGGCCGATCTGCTCTGCGCCGCCTTTCAACGCCTCGACGATCCCTGTGTGGACGCAGTCTTCGGTCCCTGCGCCGACGGCGGCTACTACCTCATCGGCATCAAAAAGCCGCCCGGACGCCTCGTTACCGGCGTACAAATGTCAACCCCAACCGTCCTGCGTGACACACTGGCCATCGCCGCCGAGGAAGGACTCCGCGTCGACCTCCTGCCCGAGTGGTACGACGTCGACAACGCCGAAGAGCTCGATCGCCTGTCCGCCGAGCTGGCGGCCCATCCCCAACGTGCCCCCGCCACATCCCGCTTCCTGACCACCCAATGGACGTCGACGTCATCATCCCAGCCCTGAACGAGG
>JAPPKG010000054.1:0-4749 GCA_026914085.1 Caldilineaceae bacterium
GCGTGCTGGCGGTGAACTACCAGTACCGCCAGCTGCCGCACGTGCGGGCGATGAAGCGGCTGATTGACAGCGGGCAGCTGGGCCGCATCCAGCGGGTGACCGGCGTTTTCCCGTGGATGCGCACGGCGGCCTACTACCTGCGCGGGGGCTGGCGGGGCACGTGGCGAGGCGAGGGGGGCGGTGTGCTGATGAACCAGGCGCCGCATGACCTGGACCTGGTCTGCCATCTGGTCGGCTCGCCGAAGCGGGTCTATGCGGCCACCTGCACGCGCCTGCACGCGATCCAGACCGAGGATACCGCGACCGCGCTGCTGGAGTGGCCGGAGGACGCGCACGGCACCATCTATTTCAGCACGACCGAGAGCGGGCCGCGCACCTTTGAGGTGTCCGGCACGGGGGGGAAGATCGTGCTGCACCAGGACCGCATCGAGTACGAGCGCTACGAGACCGACCTGCGCCAGCTAATTACCGACAGTCCCGAGCCCTTCGTGCGCACGGAAGCGGCTGATGCCGACGCCGGCGTCGAGGACGAGCCGGAGCAGCACGGGCATGCAGCCGTCTACAAGGATTTCCACCGCGCGATTCGCGAGGGCGGCGAACCGCGCTGCAACGGGGAAGAGGGGCTGAAGTCGCTGGAGCTGGCCAATGCGATGATCTACAGTGGCGCTACGGGTGAGGCGGTGGAGTTGCCGCTGGATAGAGAGGCGTACAGCGAGTTGTTGGAGAGGTTGCAGGCGGAGGATGTGTAGGGGGTGAACTGGGCAACTTAACGGCGTACCGGACGTATGATATATTGCCAGCAGTTGCAGTGGCGGTGACCATGTATGGCCCGCCTTGAAGAGGTAGTGATGTATCAAGAGCCGGAGATGGTTTACAGATCGGCGCAGCGTCAGACGATGACGAGCTACGCGCCGCCGCTATGTAGACGCGTCGATTCCGACAGGCGGACGCCGCTTGGGTGGTGGAGCACGGCTGGCGATCTTGTTGGTTTCACGTTGTTAGAGCTTCTGGCGAGCCCTGTTTTGGGGATTGCCGTGTTGGTTGTGGCATACAGCCTTGACCTGTTCAGGATAATCTCCGACCTCTGTTGCCAGGGCGCGAACGCCCTGAACAGAAAAACGCGCAAGGCACAGGAATGATCGCTGGACGGATGTGCCTCAGACATATACGAGCCCCGGTAGATTAGACTGCCGGGGCTTCTTGTTCAGTGGCCGTACTGACCAGAATAGGGGGACGAACAATGCAGGTCAGCCGCGAACAGTTCATGGAGCAGGGATATCTTGTGCTACGGGAGGTGATCCCGCCGGACCGGTTGGAGCAGATGCGGGCCGACTTTGAGACGCTGGTCGGGAGGCAGAGGAAGATCTGGGCGCGGGAGCGGGGGCCGGACGACCCGCCCGGCGGCGTCTGGGAAACGAATCCGCAGCCGCGGCTGGTCTCATACAACGGGCTGATCGACGAAGCGACGGCGAGCACGGTCGAGGTCTGGCTGCAGGAGAGTACGCTGGGGGTAAGCCGCCAGCTTTTGAGCGTCCCGGAGGCGGCGTCGGTGGCCGGCATGATGTTGATGTGCAGCCCGGTGCGCGATCATGGCCCGGCTGCGTGGCATCGCGACATCCACCCGATCGACATGGCGCCTCTGGCCGGCCTGCAGAAGGATTTGAAGGAGAACGGGCCCAAATACGTGCAGTGGAACATCCCGCTCTACGACGATGACGTGCTCTGGGTTGTGCCGGGCAGCCATCTGCGGCTCAACACGGAGGACGAAAACCGGTCGCTGTCGGCCGACCCGCGGCGCACCGTGCCCGGCGGCATCCCGGTGGAGTTGAACGCCGGCGACGCGGTCGTGTATATCAACTACATGTTGCACTGGGGCAGTAACTACAGCCCCAAGACGCGCCGTACCATCCACGGGGGGCATACTATTTTCCCCTACTACCCTGACATCTCCTTCACCGAATTCCTGTCGCCTGGGGCGCGGGCGTCGTTCAGGCAGTGGAACGGGAAGAGCGCGGCGCTGCAGGACCTGACCGAGATCGCGTTACGGGAGGCACTGAACGGCAACGCCGTCGCCTATTTTAACGCGCTCGAAGCGCTGCAGCCGGGTGTAGGTGAAGACGGCAAGATGGTCCTGACGATCTATCTCTCCAAGGCGGTCCTGCATCTCCAGGTTGTGAAGCATGAAAACGGGGACAGTGGGGCTGACCCCGATCCTCTGAAGGGGATCACCGAGGACTACCGCCAGCGGGCGCGCTCTTCACATTCGATCTCGATCAACTGGGGGCCGCAGTTCGCGGAGCGGTTCACAGTGGAGGAGGCCGCGGCCCTCCACAGGCGCTTTGCGGTGCTGGACGACAAGCTGCAGGCGGAGGACGAGCATTTCGCGCCCGGTTTCCAGGCGCGGCCGATGCGTTACTTTTTCAACGAGATGCCGGCCGATTTCACGCTCGAAGACTTTATCGGCAGCTGGAACTGAGTACGGCCAGTGCCAGGGCGCGGCGGTTGTGTCCGGCCCTGGCTGAGATTGCAAAGTCACACCTCACAGTTCGCTCTCGAGCCATCGGGAACCTTGGGCCTCCAGTCTGGCGCGCAGATCCTTCTCCAGCCGTCCGATCATGCCGCCCGGGCCGAATGCCGTGTTGCCGGCGTCGGCGATCAGGTTGTGACCGGTGATGGCGACGGACTCATCAGAGGCCAGAAACAGCATGACCTCGGCCACCTGTTCGGGCAAGGCGGGGCTGCCCATTGGGTAGGCGAATTTCTGCGTGCGGACCGCGGCGGGATTGTTGGCGAGCATCTCGTATTTCTTTTCGGTGAGCATACGGGCGGGGGTGAGCGTGTTGGCGCGGATGCCGTCGGGGCCGTAGGTAATGGCCAGATGCTGGGTGAAGTTGATCATGGCGGCCTTGGCCGGGCCATAGGACGAAATGCTGGGACTGCCGGCAAGGGCGATACCGGATGAGACGTTGATGATGTTGCCGCCCCCCTGCTTGATCATGAGCGGGACCACCTCTTTGCAGAAGAGAAGCGGCGCGGTCACGTGGCACATGAAGCCGTCCTCCCAGTCCTGGAGCGTGACTTCCTCCAAAAGGCCCCCCGGGTTGTCGATAACGGCGTTGTTGACCATGACATCGACGCGCCCATAGCGCTCCACCGTGAACTGGACCAGGGCTTTGATGTCCTCTTTGATCATGACATCGCAGCGCCTGTAGGCGATCTCGCCGCTGAGTCCTTCGGCCTGCGCCAGTATCTTTTGCGAGTTCTCCGGCGTTCGGCCGCGGTCGCAGATGACGACGGAGGCGCCTTCACGGGCGAACGCCAGTGCGCCGGCTTTGCCCAGCCCCAGGGTTGCGCCGGTGATGATGGCGACTTTGCCTTCCATTCTCGTTCCCATGAGTTTCTCCTTATATATTCGGTGGCGGTGTTGCGAGATTCACCCGCTGAAGGCGGCGTGCATCTCGCGGGATGGCGCGGGCGGCAGGCGGCCCGCTAGACAGACAAGGGGTTAATCACTGAAAGAGAAGGAATAGAGCGTCGCGTCCTGCAGTTCGAAGATGAGCTGAATTTCCCGGCCGACCAGCGCGGCCAGGTCCTGACCGTCGTGCCATTGCAGAGGGAGGTCGGTGACATCGGCCCGGACCGGAATTGAATCGGCGAGGCTTTTGCCATCGACAGCGGCGAGAGCGGCTCTGACCTGACCGCTGTCGGCGTCGGCGCTGAGGTGGAGTTGACGCCCGCTGCACCGTACGGGCTGCGTGACGAGCGTGGCGGTCTGTGTCTTACTGACCGGCATCAGCCCGGCGAATCCGTCCGGGCGCAGGGTCGCCAGCCCCAGATAGGCTGAGCGCCAGTCGGTGTGGGGACCGTCGCTGCCGCCGTAATAGAGTTGCAGGCGCCCGTCCTTGAGGAACGGGTAGGCCGCCGCGTAGACGCAGCCCCAGTCGAAGCTGCCCGCCTCGCCGCGTTCGATGAGGGGCGTCCCCGGAGAGACGCGCTCCCATTGCACGGTGTCACGGCTCCAGGCCAGCTCACAGTCGACAAGGTCGGTCGCGGTATCGAACATCATCAGCAGGCCAAGATAGATCTGGGCGTGGGGAAAGGCGATCAGGGCGTAGGTCTGGCGGTCCGGCTCGTCGGGCAGGGCGCGGAGGACCTCGACCGCGCGCGTCCAGGTCTTGAAATCCTCGCTTTCGGTGCGACCGACGGTGCGCTGGCGTCCGTCAAAGAGGCGGGTTATGCCGACATACTTGCCGTGGCGTTCGTCCCAGAAGAGATTGTTGTGGGTATCCCAGCGGGCGTCGATCTCGGGGCAGGGCTGGATGGGGGACCAGTGCAGGCCGTCGGGCGAACTGGCTGTGCCGCCCTCCATGAAGGCCTTGAACCTGCCGGCGGGGTCGGGATCATGGGGGTCGAGGGTGACGCCGACGCCGTGGACGTCACGCATGACGAGGTTGTTGAGGGTGGAGCCGTTGAACTCGATCAGGTCGAGCTCGGGCCTGTCCCAGGTGAAGCCATCGGTGGAGACGGCGTAACAGACGCCCATCTCGCGGTGCTTCCTGACGTGTTCGGCGGCTCTTGCGCAGTCAAGGGCAGCGCGATAGGCGCCGCGTTCGCGTTGTGCGGGTGGGGTATCGGATGTGGCCGCGTCGATGATGAAGGGGTTGTACCAGCACTTGTAGAGGTTGTCGGTCGGGTCGAAGATCACGTTGGGGTAGAGGTTGTCGTGGCGGACTTCCCAGGGCAGGTCTT
>JAPPKG010000211.1:0-4698 GCA_026914085.1 Caldilineaceae bacterium
CCCGTCGGGATCGACGCCACGTCCAGCCGGGTTGCCTCCCCCAGCCGCATGATGACCCCTTCGCCATAGCGTTTGTTCAGGGTGGCGAGGGTTGTATCCAATGCTTTCTGACGACCGGTATCCGCCATCGCAAACTCCACTACTCCACCGGCCCGGAGCCGATTAGAGGTTCCAAAAAAGATTTATACCACCGTGCCAAGGCTTGGCCGGGCCAGCGGTCGTATCACCTTACCGCCGGCAAAGGGCAACCAGCAATGGCAACCAAATGTACAGCTTGGTTACACGGTGGCAGAGTATTGACTCTGCATTTTAGTGTACTGTATGTGCAAGGAGTATGCAAGCGCTTCAAAAAAGTGGTGCATCCCGGATTTTTGTGAGGTTGTTGTCTGAATCAGGATTTGCAGGATTGACAAGGATTTTCAGGATGGCGGACGATGAAGTGCTTGCCTGTGGGGCGGTCCTTTTGCAGGGGACAGATGGGCAGAGCGCAGAGGGACAACGGTATGGGTTGGACCCGGGAGGAGGACTGTTTTCCGTGCTCGGTGGATGTTTACGGCAACCCTTGGTCAGACCATGCGGATGTTGAGCGGAAGGGGTTGGCGTGCGTGGCTGGTGGGAGGCCGCGCGGTTCGCCGGGCGCAGGCCTTCGCCGGCTGGCAATCAGGTTGTCACCTGTACGTGATCAGCTGCTTTGCCTGGCCTTCATGAGCCGGGCGGCTCGTATATTTTCTCCCGCAGGGCCACAACTTCCCTGCGAGCCCCTTCATCGCGTTCGATATCCCGGCCAATTTTCTCGACGCCGTGGCGAACAGTGCTGTGATCGCGTCCGCCCAGAAGTTCGCCGATGTTGATCAGCGACAGACCGTTCTCTTCGCGCAGGAGATACATCGCCAGTTGACGAGCATTTGCAATCTCCTTGGTGCGCGACCGGCCGAGAAGGTCCTCTGTGGTCAGGTGGAAGTGCTTGGCAACGATCTGCACGACGCTGGTGGCTTCGCGGGGCCGCCGCTGCGGGACGAGGGTATCCAGTATTTCTTCGGCCACGGACCGGTCCAACTGCCTGTCGTGGAAGGGGGCCTGAATGATGAGGCGATTGAGCGCGCCTTCCAACTCGCGGATGTTGCTCTCCACCCGTTCTGCGATCAGCATCAGCACGTCGGTCGATACGGGCTGATCGATCGACTGGGCCTTGGATTGCAGAATGGCGACGCGGGTCTCCAGATCCGGCTGCGAGATATCGGCCTGCAGGCCGCCTTCGAACCGGCTGCGCAGCCGGGCTTCCAGGGTCGCAATCTCCTTCGGGGGTCGATCACTGCTGATCACAACCTGACGGCCGGCGGCGTGGAGATGATTAAATGTGTGGAAGAACTCCTCTTGCGTACTTTCTTTGCCCCCGATAAACTGGATATCGTCGATCAGAAGCAGGTCCACCTGCCGGTACTTGTTGCGATACTCTTCGGTGTTCTGCTGGCGAATGGCGCTGATGAGGTCATTTGTGAACTGTTCGGACGAACAGTAAAGAACCTGCATTCCCTGCCTGGACATGGCATGGCCGATCGCGTGGAGAAGATGTGTCTTCCCCAAACCGACACCTCCATAGACAAAGAGGGGGTTGAAGCGATGACCGGGCTGCTCCACGATGGACTGGGCCGCGGCGTGGGCCAGGCGGTTGTGGTTTCCGACTACAAATGAGTCGAAGGTATAGCGGGGGTTGAACACGCCGCTTTGAAGGGGCGGGTCTGACCGGGTTGCAGCAGCCGCAGCGGGCGTCTGAACGGTGTCGCGGCTGCGCGGCGGCGCGGTCGGCGTACGGCTTGCCGGAGGGGGGGAGGGATCGACTTCGGCCGGCTTGGTTTCGGGCGCCGCGAGCGGAATATTCGCATACAGGGGCGCAGAATCCGGTGAATCCGGCTGCTTCTGCGATTGAGGGCGCACCTCGAAGAAGACCTGCACTGAACGACCGGTCAGCTGGTTCAGAATGTCTTTGATCTTCCTGCGCAGACGGTTCTGCAGCCAGTCTCGAGCCCAGGCATGGGGCGCGCCGACGATGAATTCGCCTTCTGCGTAGCCAATGATCGAGGTATCGCGCACCCAGGTTTCAAAGGTGGTTGCAGGCATCTGCAGCGCGAGTTCGTGCAGCGTTTTCTGCCAGATATCATTGGGATCCAGATCGTCAGCAGCCGCTTGGGGCTGATTGCCATCGGAGGCGGCCTCCGTCCGTGTTTCGGATCGCTCTGCCGTCTCCTGATCTCCCGGCGGGGTTTCCTTTGACCGGGACGACGCCGAAGAAGTCTGGCCGCGCTCGTACAGTGGATTGCCACTGCGATGTGATGGGGATACGGATTGCCAGTCTGTATTCAAGACAACTCCTTTTCACTTTCCTGTTCTGCAATCAAGACGAAGCGCAAGGGATTTTTGTTCGCGCAGACACAGAAAAACAGGCGAAAGGGAGGGCGAGGGAAAGACGAAATGACAAGCAATTCAACCTGGCTGCCGATGGGGACAACCGCAAGACAGACACCAACCTGTCCGGCTGGCTCCCGGACCGCTGGAGTCTGCGTCATTCGAACGCCTGTAATGCCTTTTCGCTACACTTGTATGAATAAGTAGTGTATCAAATCCGGCAGTGGCAGACAATCGCATAGAGGATGAAGGGCTCGCCCAATCTGCCCGTGAAACATTGTTGTGGCGCTTGACTGTTACTATATATAGTGCTAGACAGGAAGATTTTTCAATATAGGCGAATTTCTGCGACATAGACGGGTTCAATACGTTTTGAATTTACGAGGCGAGTAGAGAAACCAGATTCGGTTTGTAGACGAACAGTAGAGTTATCCGCAACATTGCAAAGGTTATCCCGAATTGCCGAAAGTTATCCCCATGATTTTCCCCAATTCTCAGGCTCCGGCGGCATAGGATATGGCCCAGTATTTCAATTTCAGGGTTGAGTCGGCGGAAGGATATTGGGGCCGCGCAGGTTTTCTGCGCAAATGGTGGCGCATTTACGCCGACGACTCGCGCTGGGTGCCCCCGGCATGGACCCGGTTGCGGCAGGCGGTGGTGTCCAGGCAGTTCGCCCACCTGGAACGCAGCCGGCCCCAATATATAGTGGTTGAAGCTCTCCCGCGACGCGGGCAGGCGAATGTCAGCAATCAATCGTTCCCGAACATCAATCAGGGCTTAATGATGGAGGAACCGGTTGCGGCCGCGGTTGTTTTGATCGACCCGCGCCGTACGGACAGCACAGCGCATCTGGCCATGCTGCACGCCGCCAACAACCGCGAGAGCCTGGAGCGTCTTTTGTACGCGGTGCAGGAACAGGTCGGGCATGAAGGGATTCGCCGGTTGATCCTGCCGGTTGGGCTGTCTCCCTACCTGGGCACCGGTCTGCTCCAGGATCATTTCCACCGCGAGCCGCCATTACACGCGCCCTATGCCCCGCCCTATGTGCCGGAGCTGTTTTCGACGGTCTGCCGGCCGTTGGGACGCAGTCTGCTTTACACGATGAAAGCGGGTGCACACAGGGATAGGCCGGCGGCGGTTGCTGGCCCGGCGGTTATACATCCCCTGGACCCGAACCGGCTGGCAGCTGACCTGCTGCCGCTGTTCACACAGTCGGTACCTGCGTGGGCAGATTTTCCGCTTCCGGATGGGGCGGAGGCGCAGTTCTTGCTCTGGTGGATCCTGCGCCGTCCGGCACTGACATGGATGGCGGAGGTCGATGGCAAAGCGGTGGGCTTTATACTGGCGCAGCCGGACGGCAGCGGCCCGCTGCGTCGCACTCGCGGCGGACGCTCTCTGCTGGGGCGGCTGCTGTTACATTGCCTGGAACTGCGGCAGCCGCGTTCCGTGCGCATGCTGTTCATGGGGGTGGATCCCGATTACCGGCGGCGGGGTATAGGCAGGCAGTTGTGGCAGCAGATGCTGTCGGCGGGCCCCGCGAACGGCTGGGAGACGGTGACGGCGGGACCGCTGCCCTCAACGGCCCGGGCCGGGTCAGCCTTCCTGAAAGCGGTGGGGCTTTCGAGCCGGGAAACATATCTGCTGCACCGCTATGACTTTGATTGAGCCTCTGCCGCCGGTTGGGCCTGGCAGCCTAAGATGCAAGGTGTTGCGGTGCGACCTTTACTCGTAGGCGATCTCGTATGACAGCGGCACGATGCTGATCCACGACTTGCCCGCCTTGAGAGGAATCTCAAAGCCATCGGCCGCGAAGAAGCGGGGTAGCTCCCCACTCCTGTCGTTGCGCCAGGTCCCTTCATAGGCTAGACCGTCGCGGAAGATGATGGCCCTGCCGGCGCCGAAGGGGTTGATGAGAAGGCTGAGGTTGCCGTAGGCGTCTTCGACGATATTTACGGGGCCGTGCGGCATGTACTGAACAATAACATTTTCGACCGCGATCTGCTGGCCGCTGTTGCTGTCCCGATGGGCGATGCCCCCCAGAGAGCGCAGATAGCGCCCGCTGCCGGTGTCGTAACGATATGCCACCTGGCTGGCGGTGACAGAGGGATAGGGGATCCGGATCGAATTGGCGGTTGCGCCACCGGGCGCCGGACCGCCAAAGGTAAATCCCTGGATCGACGGCGCCCGCTCAACGGCCCAATCAGCGAGCCAGAGGCGCAGCATCTCGCTGCTGGTGCGCAGGCGGGTGCGATAGTCGTTGCCAACGGACCGGGCGTAGCGGGTACTCTCCGGATC
>JAPPKG010000535.1:0-4688 GCA_026914085.1 Caldilineaceae bacterium
ACAGTGTACAAGTGAATTGAAGCGATGTAAAATTTTCTCCGGGAGCCATTTGTGGTGGGCGCCAGTTTTGGAGAAACTTGAACTGGCTGGGGCGGCTCCTTCTTGGTGGGAGGTTGTCGCAGGGGCGGTGTGAATCGCGGCGACAGGGAGATCAGAGACAAGAAGGGGAAATCTCGGAAGTGGCCACATCAGAAACATTGCGCCAGATTCTGAACCGCATCGACGGCAGAGGATACAAGGCGTATAAGGATATAGCCGGCACGTACCAGTTCACAGATTTCACGCTCGCAGTGGACTACGTTCAGGGGGACCCATTCGCTGCGCCCAGCCGGTTGCGGGCGTTGATCCCGTCTGCGGTGGCCGGTTTTTCCGATCGGCTCTACGCGAATGGAAGTCGCGCGATCGGGCTAAGCTGCTTTCTCGCCAGGGCGTTTGCGGCGGAGACGCACAGGAGGTCGACGCGGCGAGGGAGCGGTAAGAGCGGCGAGATTCGAATCGAGGCGCCGGGCCAGCAGGTGCTGGCCAACACGGCGGTACAGGTACATGGCGACGGGACTGTCGAAGCGCGCTTTACGGTCGGTTTGCCGGCACAGGGGAGGAGGGTGCTGGGAAGGCAGGTTGGCCAGATGCTCATGGAGGAGCTGCCGCGGATCATAGAAAGCAGCCTCTTGGCCAGCAGTCATCAGGAGGAAGAGCTATGGCGGCATGCAGCCGCGAACGAGGACGCTGACGCGTTGCGTTCGATGCTGGCGGAGCGAGGTCTGATTGCTTTCGTTGCGGATGGCTCGATTTTGCCGCGTTCGAGCGGGGTCGATGACCGCCCGATGCGCGGCGAAGAGGTCATTCCTTTCGACTCGCCGGAAAGCCTGCGGGTTGGGTTTTCCCTTCCCAATGCGGGAACCGTGGCGGGTATGGGGGTTGGGGAGGGTGTGACGCTAATCGTCGGGGGCGGCTACCACGGCAAGTCGACGCTGTTGCGGGCGATCGAACGGGGCGTGTACAACCACCGCCCGGGGGACGGCCGCGAGCTTGTGATTAGCGCGCCGGACCTGGTCAAGATTCGGGCGGAGGACGGGCGGGCGGTTAGCGGTGTTGATATTTCGGCTTTCATCGGGGATCTGCCGCTGGGAAAGTCGACGCGCCGTTTTTCAAGCGAAAATGCAAGCGGCTCGACAAGCCAAGCGGCAGCGATCGTTGAGGCGATGGAGTCGGGGGCAAGCGGGCTGCTCATTGACGAGGATACGGCCGCTACGAACTTCCTGATCCGGGATGCGCGGATGCAGGCACTGGTGCCGAAGGAAAGTGAGCCGATCACACCGTATATCGACCGAGTGAAGACGATGTACAATGAGTTTGGCGTCAGCACAGTGCTCGTGGTTGGCGGCAGCGGTGACTACCTGGATGTTGCCGACACAGTGATTGCGATGAAGACCTTTCGGCCCCAAGATGTGACTGCGCGCGCAGCAGCGGTTGCCGCGGATTATCCTACCGGCCGGATCATCGAGGATAACAGCAGGATCGACGTCAGCCTAGAGCGCAAGCCGCGGCCTGGGAGTGTCGACCCAAGGAAAGGGCGAAGAGAGTCGAGTATCAGGACGAGAGGCATACAGACGATCCAGTTCGGTAGGGAAACGCTAGACCTGGCGGCAGTGGAGCAGATCGTGCATTGGGCGCAGACTCGGGCAATCGGGGCGGCGCTCGACTACGCCCGGGGCAGGTATATCGATGGGCATGGTACTCTGTCTGAGATTCTGGACCTGGTCATGTCCGATATCGAAGCAGAAGGATTGGATGTGCTGGAGCGCCGCCGGACAGGGGAGTTCGCCCAGTTTCGACGCCACGAACTGGCGGCGGCATTTAACCGGCTGCGCTCATTCAAAACGTAAGGAAAGAAAAACATGACGCAAATTCCAGCGGCTCCTGCCGGCGAGTTGGGGGCCGAATACGCTGAAAAACTGCGCAGAAGCTATCTCAATTATCGATGGCCTCTGTTTCTGCTGGAACCTGAGGAGTACACGCGACCCTGTCTAGAAAACGGGTGGACGCCACTGGCATCGGCGGCGCACGTTGCATACTGGGACAGTTTTCAGTTGCGGCGAATGCAGTCAGCGATCGATCCGCATGGAGTGGAGCCGGTACCGGCGTCGGTGGAGTCAAATGACGAAATGGCTGCGAGCGAGAATCGAAGCTGGGACACGGTACTGACGGAGGCGGACGAGGCGCGGCAGGCGTTGATCAGTTTCGCGCTTTCGCTCAGCGACGACCAGATTGAGGCGGAGTACGAAGACCGAGGCCAACGCAGCCAGATCGTGAAAACGCTGCTGGAGCGAATGCCTGAACACGTGGCTGAGCACGCGGTTGACGTACATCGCTATTGCTTTTCGACCGACCGCTGGGGCCGCGAGCATCTGTTCCGCTTTTACCGGCGTCATTTCAACAGCCTGTTGGACTCCATCACAGGCCTTACGGAGGAGAGTTGCACGACGGTGCTGGTCAGCGGGGACTGGACCGTTCGCGACCTTCTGGCCCACATCCTTGCATGGGACGAGTATGTACTGGAGCTGGTTAAGCGCTGGCCTGACATTTCGCTGACGGACGCGCGGTCGGAGGGCCAGGAGGTTAAAGGCGGAGACGAGTTTTCCGAATGGGCGAGTGGGGAAGTGGATACGGTTAACGCACGGCTTCAGGATGCTCGCGCCGGCTTGACGATGATCGAGGTGTTGGACGGGCTGGCTACCTGCCACCGGCGCATCGTCAACCGTTGCCGAAGGATGAGCGACGAGGCCATGCGGACGGAGGTGGAGTATGACGAAGGTGAGCGGGGTAACGTCGTAAATCTGCTAGTATCGACGTCGGCACATACGGCGGACCACGCGGCTGAGATCTATGCGGCGCGGGCGCACGGCCGGCTGGTACCACTCAGGCTGAGGATTCAGCCGGAGTGAGCGTAGCGCTTGCTGGACTCCTGGTTGCTGAGGTGAGAGGTCTCGGAGAGCCTTATAACGTCCCAGCCGCTGTCATTTCGCTGCAGGGTGAAGATGCAGCATAGGGGCACGGAGATGCGGTCTGCGAGACCGGTCAGGCCGCGCACGATACCGACGACCTGGGCGCCGTGAGTAACCATGAGCATGTTTTTGTCGGGAAAGCTGTCGGTCAGCGTGCGCGCGGCGACCGCGGCCCGTTTGTGGCCCTCTTCCGAAGTCTCCGGATAAGGAAGCTCATAGGTGGCAGCGTACTCCTCGTCGATGCGGGGAAAACGCCGGCGGCGTTCGTCTTCAGGCAACAGTTCCGGCGTGGATTTGACGTTGGGCAGGATCTCGCCGATGCCCGGTTCGAGGCATACCGGCAGGTCAAGTGCGTCGGCGATGTGTGAGGCTGTCTGAATTGTGCGCAGGAAGGGGGATGCGAAGACACGGTGGACCTGTTTGCCCTGCAGGCTCAGGCCTACTTCCTTCGCCTGCGTCTCCCCGTCGGCGGACAGAGCGGGGTCAAAGGGCCGAGAAGCGGTTTTGGCCCAGCCGGGGTTCTGAAAGTCTTCGCGATTGCCATGGCGTACGAACCAGATCCTTTGGCTCACTGGTCGGCTCCCCTATTGGACGTTTTAATACGTTGCCTCGAAAACTTGCTGACGCTCGCTGCGAATCCGGCCTCCCGACTGGTGTGGACGGGCCGAAGAGACGCGTAGCAGGCAGTGTATCACAGTGACTTGGCTGTGAACGAAATAGGAGGGGACAGGTCAGCTGTGGGCGAAGGCAGTTGCGCGGAGAAGGGAAGTGTCCTGTTGGGCTGACAGGCCAGGAAGGGTTTGCTATACTGCCCGAGCCGTGAGGTGAAAAGGGTTACCGGACGCGGCCCTACTGTGAAGAGCGTGGTAGGCCTCTCACTTGCGAACGCACAGAATCTGCGATGGCATATACTTTCACCGACCACTACCGCCCGGCGCGATTTTGTCTGCGGGTTAACGCTGTCCTGATTGGCTTGGGGCTGGGGTTGCTGCTCCTTGTGTATCCGCGAGAGTTGTTCGTGGCAGCCGGGGTAACACTTGGATCAGCGTGGACGGCTCGTATAGGAGGCGGGGCGTTGATTGGTTTGGGGATTGGACTGCTGGCGGCTTCGATGGAAAGGGACCTGCATCCGGCCTGGTTGCTGGCGGCGATTGTCGGCAATGGGGCCATTGCGATCAGCCTGTTGATCGCTTATTTTGAAGGTGAAATGGCGGCTTTGCATCCGATCGGTGCTGGCGTGCTACTGGTCATCTTCGTGGTTTGCTTGCTGACGGTGGCGTTGTCGGCGCCACATATCCGCAGCAGGGCTGGCCAGACGTAGCGCCCCCGCGGGGAAGGCCCGCTTCAATCTCACTTCGACAGGCGCGGGCAAGAAGAGTTTCGCTAATCCTCTCCTATTGAGACCCCAAGTTGAAATCTGAGGCATTGGTTGGGTACTGGGAATGTACCGAAGGCGTGTCGACCTGGACAGCCGGAGGCTGAGGATCATCTTCGCCTTGCAGGCGTAGTTCGTTTTCGCTACGAAACGGCTACCGCCCAGGCCGTTAGGCAATCCCTAATTCTGTAGCAGGCTCTTGATGATCACAGCGGTGTACGTTGGGCCCAAGTGGGGATTGCCTTGCCTGCGCTGGCTCACGTTGGGTACAAGGCACGATGCGTGGTGGATGGAAGTTCGGTCGCAGC
>JAPPKG010000034.1:0-4680 GCA_026914085.1 Caldilineaceae bacterium
GGGGGGCCTTTGCCCCCCCCCGTTGGGGGGGGGGCCCCCCCCCCCCAACGCCCCCCCCAACAACATGCCTTATCCACCTGGTGCCGTCATTCCACCAGGTGCCTATTCCACCGGTTGCCTGCACGCAGCCCCTCCGCCCTCCGCCAGCCCCCTCCCGTACGAACAGGCCTTGTGCCTGCCCTCAGGCCGCGCCCGTCACCATCTCCGCCCACCACCAGCCCCCTCCCGTAGGGGCAGGCCTTGTGCCTGCCCTCACGCCGCCCTGGCACTATCTCCGCCCACCACCAGCATCCTCCCGTAGGGGCAGGCCTTGTGCCTGCCCTCGCGCCGCGCCCGTCACCATCTCCGCCCTCCACCAGCCCCCTCCCGTAGGGGCAGGCCTTGTGCCTGCCCTCGAACCCTCCATTAAGTCGGCAATCGAAACCAACCACCGCCGCGCGGTCCCCACCCACCTTTCTGCCCCGACAACGGACTGCTCGCCACGCCGTCCCTGAAATTGACTTTTCTCCCCCCGCAACCTATAATCGCCTGCGTACATTGAGAACGGCAGCGCACCGGAGGAGTACCCACGCGCGCGAACGGCAGAGAGACGCCCTCCCGGCTGAAAAGGGCGTTCGTTTTCGCAGCGCAATTGACGACCAAAGCATCGCTGATCGAGTGCCATGGTCGCACAGGGGAATGTCGCCGGGAAGGCTGGGAGAGTCAACAGACCCGCTGCACAGCTCTCCCCGGGTCCGCCCGTTATCGCGGTAGAGAGAGCCGGCAAGAACCTCGCCTGCTAACCAAGGTGGTACCGCGGAGTCACTTCGTCCTTTGGATGAGGTGACTTATTTTTTTGACCAGCTCTCGACTGAAACTCGCTTACACAATGACCGAATACTTGAACCGACCGTCCTGCCGTCCAACGCCGGCAAACTATCGAGGGGAGCACATGGAAAAATGACAACGACAAAACAGCCTGAAACGCGCCAGGAAATGCCCACAGTCTACGAGCCGCAACAGTGGGAAGAAAAACTCTACCAATGGTGGGAGTCGCAAGGATTTTTCCGCCCCGAACAGCAAATCGAAAGCGGCCTCGCCGATCCCGACGCCCCGCCCTTCGTCATCTCCATGCCGCCCCCCAACGTCACCGGCGCTCTCCACCTCGGCCACGCCATCACCAGCGCCGTCGAGGACATGCTCATCCGCTACAACCGCATGGCCGGCCGCCCCACCCTCTGGGTCCCCGGCACCGACCACGCCGGCATCGCCACCCAGAACGTCGTCGAACGCAAACTCGCCGAAAACAACACCACCCGCCACGACCTCGGCCGCGAGCGCTTCCTCCACGAAGTCTGGGCCTGGAAGGATGAGTACCACGGCCAGATCAGCGGCCAGCAGCGCCGCATGGGCATCTCCTGCGACTGGTCCCGCGAACGCTTCACCCTCGACGACGGCCTCAGCGACGCCGTCCTCGAAGCCTTCATCCGCCTCTACAACGACGACCTCATCTACCGCGGCAACTATCTCGTCAACTGGTGCCCGCGCTGCGAAAGCGCCATCAGCGACCTCGAAGTCGAACACGAACCACTCGATGGCAAACTCTACACCTTCCGCTACCCCCTGCGTGCATCCAACGGCGATGCCTCCTCGACCGACCACGTCGAAGTCAGCACCACCCGCCCCGAGACCATCCTCGGCGACACCGCCGTCGCCGTCCATCCCGAAGACGAGCGCTACGCCCATCTCATCGGCAGTACCGCCCTCGTGCCCATCCTTGAGCGCGAGATCCCTGTCATCGCCGACGAACACGTCGACCCGCAGTTCGGCACCGGCGCCCTCAAAGTGACGCCCGGCCACGATCCCAACGACTACCTCATCGGCCAGCGCCACAACCTGCCCTTCGTCAACATCACCAACGAAGACGCCACCCTCAACGCTGCCGCCGGCCCCTATGCCGGCTTAGACCGCTTCGAAGCCAGGGAGAAACTCTGGCAGGACATGGACGCCGCCGGCCTCGTCGCCGGCGACAAGCCGCACGTCCACGAAGTCGGCCATTGCCAGCGCTGCCACACCATCGTCGAACCCCTCCTGAGCACCCAATGGTTCGTCAAAACCAAGCCCCTCGCCGAAGCCGCCATCGCCGCCGTCAAGGACGGCCGCATCAAAATCGTTCCCGAACGCTTCGAACGCAACTACTACCACTGGATGGAAAACATCCGCGACTGGTGCATCAGCCGCCAGCTTTGGTGGGGACACCGCATCCCAATCTGGTACGGACCCGACGGCCATCAGTTCGCAGCCCGCAGCCAAAGCCAAGCCCTAGAGCAAGCCATCGAATTCTACGGCCAAACCGCCGAGCTCGAACAGGACGAAGACGTCCTCGACACCTGGTTCAGCAGCGCCCTCTGGCCCTTCAGCACACTCGGCTGGCCCCATCTCGAAGCAACAGAAGAAGGGAACGGGTCGGAAAACTCTTTCCCCTTGGACCTCGCACGATTCTACCCCACCACCGTGCTCGAAACCGGCTACGATATCATTTTCTTCTGGGTCGCCCGCATGATCATGATGGGACTCTACTTCACCGGCAAGGTGCCCTTCCACTACGTCTACCTCCACGGCCTCGTCCGCGCCGAAGACGGCCGCAAAATGAGCAAAAGCCTCGGCAACGCCCTCGATCCCCTCGACCTCATCGCCGCCTACGGCAACGATGCCCTTCGCTTCACCCTGCTCACCGGCAGCACGCCCGGCAACGACATGAAGCTCAGCGTCGCCCGCATCGAAGCCAACCGCAACTTCGCCAACAAAATCTGGAATGCCGCCCGCTTCGTCCTCATGAATCTGGAAGCTGATGAGGTTTCCCTGGACAACATGGACGGACCCCACACCGTCACCTACGCCCTGCCCCCCCAGGACGCACAGACGCTGGCAGACCGCTGGATTCTCAGCCGCCTGAACACAGTGCAAAACCATGTGACCCAGCTCATCGAAAACTGGCAGCTGGGCGAAGCCGGCCGCCAGCTCTACGAGTTCCTCTGGAGCGAATACTGCGACTGGTACATCGAGGCCGCCAAACCCCGCCTCTACGGCGCCGACCCCGAAGCCGCCGCCGCAACCCGCCAGGTCCTCGCCTACACGCTTGAACAGTCCCTGCGCCTGCTTCACCCCTTCATGCCCTACGTCACCGAGGCCATCTGGAGCCACCTGCCCGGCGTCCCCGAACAAGCCGAAGCCCTCATGACCCAGCGCTGGTCCGCGCCTGCCGACAGCCGCGACGCCACCGCCGAAGACGAATTCGGCCGCATCCAGGAAATCGTGCGCGCCATCCGCAACGCCCGCGCCGAATACAACGTCGAACCCGGCCGCCGCATCGCCGCCGTCTTCGCCGGCAGCGGACGCGCCCTCGCCCAGGACAACCTCGAACTGTTCACCACGCTCGCGCGCCTCGACGAATCCCAGGTGACCGTCGAAGCCAGCCCCAACGGCGCCGATTCCGGTCCCTCCGTCCAGCTCTCCGCCGGCGGCATCACAACCTACCTCCCCCTCGCCGGCATGGTCGACCTCGAAGCCGAGCGCAAGCGCCTCCAAAAGGAGCTTGACAACGTAGACAACCAGATCAACCGCGCCACCGGACTGCTTAACAACGAGAACTTCATCGCCAAGGCCCCCGATCAAGTAGTCCAGCGCGAACGCGACAAACTCGAAGACCTCAAAGCCCAGCGAGTGCAGGTCTCCTCAAGTCTCGAACAACTGAGAGGTCAACCAAACCTATAGGGAACCGAAGGTGTCACAAAGGCCATAATCTCGTTGACTTTGCTAAGGAAAAGTGGGCCAGTGTGTTAGAATCCTTAAGGAGAAAGTGGATTCGAAAAGGAGAGTAACATGGGGATGGAGACAGTTACACTTCGGTTGCCGGCCACCGTCTACTTAAAGGTAGAGGAGCTTGCCGTCGAAGCAGAGACCAATCCAGATGAATTCGTCGCAACGCTAATTGAGACAGCTCACCAGAGGCGCACTTGGTTGCGAGAATTCAAGGAGCTGCGCGAGCAAATCAAACGTGACGGCGGCTTGAGCATCGGTTCGAGCCGGGAAGAGGTCGTCGAGCAATTGCGCCAGACGAGGCGTGAGATCTTTGATGCCGAGTACGCTCATCTGTATCGATAGTAGCGTCTTTATACCTGCTCTACAGGAAACCGATCAGGACTCTCTATGGTTGGTCAACGCAATTGGAGCAGATATCACCGTGGTCATTCCCCGGTTGATAATCCAGGAAGTGAACCGAAACCTGATTACGCTTGGCCAGGTGCGTAGGTTCAATCGGCTTTTTGCTCTTTCTGATTTCGCATATGTCGTCGACGAACCAATCCCTCTGAATTTGGTTGAGAAGTATGTAGGTCTTGGATTACCGGCAAAAGGTGACGCTTTCATTGGAGCCTTTGTCGAGTGGATGAACATTCCTTACTTGGTTTCAGCCAATCGCCACTTCTTGCGCGATCTACATGTAGAATCCTATCTCGTTCTTGACCCATCCCAGTTTCGCACACGATATCAGTCAGACGCTCTTTGATGCTTCTTACTCCGACTTCAGGAAACTCCGTTCACCCTCTCAATAGGCCAAATGGGACAGGCTGAAACGCGAACAAAAAACGCAGCCAGATCGTTTGTGATAATTTTGACAATGTACCTTCCCCCTGCTATACT
>JAPPKG010000385.1:0-4675 GCA_026914085.1 Caldilineaceae bacterium
AGTGGATCGCCGACTGGGTGCAGAACGACGGCGCATCGCTGGATAAACCGACCCACTTTGAGACGCGCGACGGGAGCTTCTGATGGCCCAAACTCTGTCTGAACTGAGACAACATCTGGCCAACGGGCAGGTCATCCCCGCCCACCCGCTCGCTCTTACCGCCGACCTCAAGCTGGATGAGCGGCGCCAGCGCGCGCTGACCCGCTACTACTGCGCGGCCGGCGCGGGCGGTGTGGCCGTGGGTGTGCATACGACCCAGTTCGAGCTGCATCAGCCTGAATACGGGTTGCTGGAGCCGGTGCTGGCGCTGGCGTCGGAGACGGTGGACGAGCATATGCGGCAAAACCCCCGCCCCTTCGTCAAGGTAGCGGGCATCCTGGGCGACACGCGGCAGGCGGTGCGCGAAGCCGAGACGGCCCTGGAGCACGGCTACGATGTGGGGCTGCTGAGCCTGCGCGCGCTGGCAGAGGCATCGCCAGCGGAGCTTATCGAACACTGCCGGCGCGTGGCGGAGGTGATCCCGGTATTCGGCTTCTATTTGCAGACCGCGGTGGGCGGACAGGTGCTGCCCTACCGCTTCTGGCGCGAGTTCGTGGAGATTGAGAACGTCGTCGCCATCAAGGTCGCGCCGTTCGACCGCTACAAGACGCTGGATGTGGTGCGGGCTGTAGCCGAGTCATGCCGGAGCGGAGAGATCGCGCTCTACACGGGCAACGACGACAACATCGTCGCGGACCTGCTCACCGAGTTCAGTTTTGGCGGGCAAGAGGCGGATGCGCCGCGGCTGCGCATCGTCGGCGGGCTTCTCGGACAGTGGGCTGTGTGGACGCAGGAAGCGGTCGCCATGCTGCGCGCCATCCACGACCAGGCCGCGGCCGGCACGCTCGACTACCGGCACTGGCTCAACTACAACGCGCAGATGACCGATGCCAACGCGGCGGTCTTCGATAGCGCCCACGATTTTCACGGCTGTATTTCCGGCGTCCATGAGGTGCTGCGGCGGCAGGGGCTGATGCAGGGGATCTGGTGCTTCAACCAGCAGGAGAGCCTTTCCCCCGGCCAGTGTGAGGAGTTGGACCGCGTTTGCCGCGCCTATCCCCATTTGACTGACGACGAGTTCGTGGCCGAACACCTCGACGAATGGCTGCGTTGACCACACCAACGCGCAGCCTGCAGTCGCTCCAACCCAATCCGAAACCGGCCCGCCACCGACAACTGGTAATTGACCCATGCTAAGAATCGGAATCGCCGATCTCGATACCTCGCACCCGGGCCGCTGGGTGCCGATTCTGCAGGAGTGGGACAGTGTCGCGGTGGCGGCCTGCTGGGACGGCGGCAGCGTGCGGCCGCCGGGCTATGCGCGGCAGTTCGCGGCTGAGCACAACATCCCGGAAGTCGTGCCGGCGCTGGCGGACTTGATCCCGCTGGTCGATGTGGTCTTTGTCCAGGGCTGTAACTGGGACCTGCACGTTGAGCGCGTCAGGCCGTTCGTTGAGGCCGGCAAGGGCGTCTATATCGACAAACCACTGGCCGGAAACGTCGCCGATCTGCAGCAACTGAAGGCGTGGGCGGGGCAGGGCGCGAACATTATCGGCGGCTCCTCGCTGCGCTGCTGTGAGGAGGTCAAGCGGATCCATGCGCAGAGCCAGGGCAGCGACCTCCACACCATCTTTGCCAGCGGGCCGAACGACATTTTCAACTACGGCATCCACGTCATCGAGATGGTGCAGGGCGTTATTGGCCTGGAGCGCAGAACGCCCGCTGTCGCGGTGACACATCTCGGCAGCCACGGATCGGAGCGGCTTCTGGTCGACTATGCGAACGGACTGCAGGTGGTGCTCGAATTGGAAGCGGTCGGCGGTTTCTTCCTCTCTGTAAGCGGCGGCAACGGTCGCTGGTCGGCGACCGTCGAGAGCGATTTCTACCGCGCGCTGCTGCAGGACGTTGTCGCTCACTTCGAGGGAGTGCGTCCTTTCCCCGCCGATATGGACATGCTGTGCGAGGCGGTGATGGTGCTGCTGGCCGGTCGTGAGAGCATGCGCCGTGGGCGGCTCACGCCCGTTCGTATCGACGAACTTAGCGCGGACGCGCCGGGTTTTGACGGCCATAGCTTCACTGTGGACTACCGCGCAAGCGTGGGTTGAAACCGGTTGCGTCAGCTCTGAATGCCCCAGACGCTGAGCGCCTTCTCCTCAAAGGCAGGGATGCCGAGCCGTCCCCGTATCGCGTCGACATCCACGCCGGCGTAGGTCGCGCGGTCGCGCAGGGCCAGCGCCGAGGCCTCGCCGGCAGCTTCCCCCAGCGCCATCATCGTGCGCGACAGCCGGCATGATGAGGCGGCAATGTGTGAGAAGGATGCTCCCCGCGACGCGGCGATCAGGTTGTCATACTCCTTGGGTAACAGACAGCTGTAGGGTACGCCGTAGGGCTGTTCCAAATGTTTGAGCTTGCCGCCTCTGACGGTGCGCTCACCATGTGTATCCAGTGCATGGTCGGCGAGGGCGATGATCTCCTCCCGCTGCGGCTGAGACAGGAGGCCGGCGCGCACGTCCTGCTCGCGCAGCACATAGCGGCCCACCAGCCGGTGCGATTCGCGGATGCCCACCAGGGGAAACATGCTCTTGAAACGGTAGCGGTCGAAGCCGTAGTCGGTCTGCATGCGCCGCCAGTGCGCATGCATGCGCGCCTGCGCGATGGCCTGCGCCTCAGGATACGGCATACTGTGGAACTCGGCCCCCTCCATCGTGGGCAATACATTCACGCACAGGTCGCCGTTGGGATATTCAGTAATGTGGGCGGCGGGTGTGTGCGTCGCCAGCCAGTCCTGGATTTCGTGGGCGCGGGCCGCGGCCGGCAGCTCATCGACCCCCGCTTCGGCGGCAGGCTTCACGCGAAAAACCTGTGAGATACCATTGACGATGGGGGAGGCGCTGTCGGGGGCCGACGGCTCACCGTAGAGATCATGCGGCTCTTCGCCAAAGGCCATGCTGCACTCGGCGGCGCGGGCCAGGTGGCAGCCGCCGGAGCAGTCGATGAAGAGCTTGCTGCGAACCGTGTAGGGAGTGCCGCCGTCAGGCGGCTTGACCGTGATCGAGACGATCCGCCGCCCCTGCACACTGACGTCGGTGAAACGGGTACGGTAACGAATTTCGACGCCGGCTTCGCGCAGCATCGCGTGCATGGCCGCGGCCATGGCGTCCGGCTCGAAGTGGACGCGCCGGACATCGAGTTTGGCCAGTCCGGCGGTGCGCAGCGTGCTTTCGTAGGCGCTGTGGGGATCGATGCGCGAGAAGCCATAGGGTTCCTCCTTGCTGTAGAGATGCACGATCTTGCCGACGCCGATGGCGTTGGGGGCCAGCCGGGCATAGAGTTCATAGTGAACGCCGGGGCCGCTGATCCCCGCCTGCCAGACGTTGACGCCGCCAACGGTGGAGGTGCCGCCCAGTTGGGCCATGCTGTCGAGCAGCAGGATACGCGCGTTGGGGTCGGCGCGTGCGGCGCGGATTGCGGCGCCAAAGCCGCCGGAGCCGCCGCCGATGATCACGATATCGGTCTCGATCATACAATCGCTCCCCAAAAACGGCATTTTGGCCGGAGCGATTGTCCCCGGCCACCTCGACGGCAGATCAGGTCAGAGCGACATCCAAGCTGGTGAAGGCCGCTGCCCCTTTTGTGACGGTATCGATATCGTTGAGAGGGCAGACGCGCCCGGTAACAGCCAGGGCTCTTCACCGCCGGCTACCTTACCCGCGCGGGCTGAGCCGGTTGCATCAGTCCTGAATGCCCCAGACGCTGAGCGCTTTCTCCTCAAAGGCAGGGATCCCGATCCTTCCCCGTATCTTGTCGACAGGTACATCGGCATAGGCCGCGCCGTCGCGCAGGGCCAGTGCCGAGGCTACGCCGGCGGCCTCCCCCAACGCCATCATCGTGCGCGACAGCCGGCAGGATGAGGCGGCAATATGTGAAAAGGATGCGCCTCGCGATGCGGCGATAAGGTTGTCATACTCCGCCGGCAGCAGACAGCTGTAGGGGATGCCGTAGGGCTGCTCCAACTCCTTGAGCTTGACGCCCTTTACATTGCGCTCGCCATGCGTATCGAGCGGATGGTCGGCGAGGGCGATGATCTCTTCCCGCCGCGGCTGGCGCAGAAGACCGGCGCGTACGTCCTGCTCACGCAGCACGTAGCGGCCCACCAGCCGGTGCGATTCGCGAATGCCCACCAGCGGAAACATGCTCTTGAAGCGGTAGCGGTCGAAGCCGTAGGCGGTCTGCATGCGCCGCCAGTGCGCATGCATGCGCGCCTGCGCGATCGCCTGCGCTTGGGGATAGGGCATGCTGTGAAACTCGGCGCCCTCCATGGTGGGCAGCACGTTAATGCACAGGTCACCGTTGGGATACTCGGTAACGTGGGCGGCCGGCCTGTGCGTCGCCAGCCAGGCCTGGATTTCGGGGGCGCGGGCCGCGACCGGGAGATCATCGGTTCCCGATTCGTCAGCCGGCGTCACGCGAAAGACCTGTGAGATACCGTTGACGATGGGGGAGACGCTGTCGGGGGCCGAAGGCTCCCCGTAGAGTTCATGCGGCTCTTCGCCAAAGGCCATGCTGCACTCGGCGGCGCGTGCCAGGTGGCAGCCGCCGGAGCAGTCGATGAAGAGCTTGCTGCGGACGGTATAGG
>JAPPKG010000398.1:0-4668 GCA_026914085.1 Caldilineaceae bacterium
TGGCGCAGGCGCGCCGAAACGAAGATCAGATCAAGGTCGAGCGCTACCGGCCGCAGGCGGTATGATCGAGAAGCAAGCAGAGTGCTCTCACTCCTCTCTCCTCTTGACTCTCTCCTCAACGGTTCCAGTTTGCCGTTTCGTCTGAATTGGTAAACACTGCACCTGCGCAGCGCGGCACGACGGCCGCGCCATCCAACATCCACTCCGAACGCAGGTGACCATGACAAACGAGACCCAACCCTCACCGGTAGCAGCCTTCCGCGCCAAGATGGCGGGGGGCGATATCTGTATTGGCGCGTCGATCACGCTGACCGACCCGCACGCGACCGACGCGCTCGGCGATTCGGTCGATTTTTTCTGGATCGACATGGAACACAGCATGATGAGCGCGGAGGCGCTGGGCGGGCATTTCCTGGCGGCGAAGGCGCGCAGCAGGCCGGCGCTGGTGCGCGTGCCGGGCAGCGGCACACCCTTCATCAAGCCGGTGCTGGACGCGGGTGCGGACGGGATCATCGTGCCGCAGGTGCGCTCGGCGGCTGAGGTGCAGGATGTGGTCAACAGCTGCCGCTACCCGCCCCTGGGGGAGCGCGGCTATGGGCCGCGCGTGCCCGCCAACTACGGGCGCGACGGCGGCAACGCCTACACCGAGCGGGCAAACCGGGAGATCTTCGTGGCCGTCCAGATTGAGAACGCGGAGGCTTTCGGCGCGCTGGACGACATCCTGGCCATCGAAGGGCTGGACTCGATCGCGCTGGGGCCTTGGGATTTGTCGGCGTCATTGGGGCTGCTGGGCGACGTGGAGCATCCGACCGTGATTGAGGCGGTGGACAGCATCATCGCACGCACGCGGGCTGCGGGACTGTTTGTGGGGGCCGGCATGGCGCCCGATGCGCGCTTTGCGCTCGGTATGGCGAAACGCGGTGTGCAGTGGCTGCAGGTGGGCGACGACTGCGGCTACATGATCCTGGCGATGGACCAGATCACGGCGGAGGTGAGGAGTCAGCTGTAGCGGGTTTGCGGCCGACAGCTAATGGAAGCCTGCTGTCACCTCTGCACACGTGATGATGTAAGATAACGCCCCAGCGATTCTGCTGGGGCGCTTGCGTTAAAACGATGAGTAGAACTGAGATTGCCAAGGCAGAAATCTCGTCAGTACACCTCGCGTCTATGCCCTATGCGAAGCACCATGATAATTCTGTCTTCATCCTGAATGTCGCAGATGATACGATAGGCTCCAACACGAAAGCGCCAAAGGCCACCCATGTCGCCTCTCAGCATCTTCGCGCGGCCTAACTGGCGCGGGTCAGAGGCTTTCGCGATACGGCCTGTCAGTTCCTCCTGAATGCGTTGCGCTGTTTGCCTGTCCAATCTCCGCAGCTGACGCCTAGATGCGGGAGCGTACCTTATCGTCCAAGCCAAGATCGGCTCTTATCTCTTCATCACTGTACGTTGGCTCTACGCCTTGACGGATCCGGTCCGCCGATGCACTCGCCAAGTAATAGTCCTCGGTCTCTTCCAACCCGCGCTCGATGATTTCACGGAGATAGAACTCCCGTGTTCGGCCTGCATCTCTAACCAGTTCATCGACTGCGCGCCGCAACTCCGGCAATGTCCACAGCAAAAATCGGTGTGCCAGAGACACTAACTTTCTTCGAACTATGCCCATTTACTGTCCTCCTGCGCGCAATTTGCCGGAAGCAGTCAAGACCCTTCTCACTCTATTTGGTCCAGCCATTTGTCCTGCATTCGCCGACACGCGCAGCGACAATTGTACATCCCTTCATCGTTACAGTCCAGCTTTGCAGACAGCTCCCTTGCTGCAGAGAACTCGCAGCCACATAACAGCCGATGCTGGCACAGTGTTTTTCCCCTATCAACCCTCCCAATCCGGAATCTCCACCATCTGGCCCCCTTTCAGGGCACTTTCATGCGCGCACATGCCGGGCAGCGCCATTCGGAGCGCGGCGTGGATGTCGAGCGGGGGCGGGGTGTCGTCGCGGATGCAGGCGACGAAGTCCTGGATCATCATATACTCGGCGGTACCGTGTCCGCCCTGCGTCGCCTCCGGCGGGGCGTCGGTTACATTTTCGGTGATCGGCATCTCGATCATGTTGTTCAGATGCGGGACTGAATCCAACCATGCGTTGGTCTGCAGCGGGCTGGTCGGCGGGCGCGAGGTCTCGAGGACGCCGTCGGTGCCGTAGATCGAGTAGTAGTGGAACATGGGCTCGCGGGTGATGCCGAAGGCGACCAGGATCTTGATCACGCCGCCGCTGGCCGTCTGCAGAATCGCCACCTCTGTGCCGGATTTGACGCGGACGGGCAGGTTCCCTGTGCCGGTGGTGACGCTCATGCCGCTGGCGGCGACGCAGCGCTCGCCGGTCACTTTGAGCAGGGGGCCGAGGCTGTGAGTGCAGTAGTGGATGGGCGGCATGGACGCTCGCCAGGTGGGTGAGCCGTCAGCCTGGCGCAGCAGGTAGCGCGTGTCGTGGATGTACTCGGCCTCGGCGTACATGAAGTCGCCCAGCAGGCCCTGGCCCCACATCTCCCGCCAGCTTAGAATGTGCGCCCAGTAGCAGCAGTTCTCGGCCAGCATAAACTTCTGGCGCGGGTGTCCCTGCACCGCGGCGAGAATCCGGCGGCATTCATCGATGTTGGCGGCGAGGGTGACCTCCTGCAGGACGTGGCAACCGGCCTCGAGCGCGGCCACGGTGTGCTGGCAGTGCAGGGGGACCGGGGAGGCCACGAAGACGATGTCGAGCCCGTATGCCAGCATTTCGTCGTATGCGCTGTACTGGCGGGCCTGGGGGAAGAGCGCGCCGAACCGTTCCAGGGCGCCGGCGTCGATATCGCAGCCGGCGACCACGTCGCAGTCGGGCATGAGGTCGAAGACGCGCGCCGGGCCCAGACCGCGATACAGCCCGACAACGCCTACGCGATAACTGCGCATAAGGAATTTCCTTTCAAAGGAGAGGAAAGAGTGAAGAGGAGAGAGGAGTGAGAGCTTCTTGCCGGCTTGTCACTTCTCTCTGTTCGTTTCCTGGTTCACGCCGGCGGTGGCCTGATGCAGTCGGGCGGCGCAGTCGATGCGGCGGCCGGTCGCCATGGATTCCTGCGCGGCGAAGGGGATGATCATGCCGGTCAGGATGGAGCGCGGGTCGTAGGGGCCTGCCGGGTTGGACTGGAGCCAGGCGACGAAGTCGCGGTGGATGCGGAAGTCGGCGCCGCCGTGTCCGCCGACGGCGGGCGGCAGTTCGATGGCTTGCGGCTCCCTGTCGTTGCGCCAGAGCGTCACCGCCGCGGGTGTCTGGCCTGCGCGCCTGCTGTGCATCACGACTTCCAACTGTCCTTCCGTACCATTGACAATGTAGCGCCGCTCGTAGTCCGGCCCGGCGGTGGTGAGATGGAGCGTGTAGAGGATGCCGTTGGAGAGCAGGCCGGAGATGGAGCAGGAGTCGCCGGCGGTCATGGGCCGGTCGTCGCCTTCGGTCCAGATGTTGCGCGTGATCGTGGCGGTGCAGTCCACGACCTCTGCGCCGAGGCAGTGCTGGATGGTGTCGGTGTCGTGGGTGAGCTTGCCTTCGACCAGGGTGGAGGAGGGCGGCGTTCTGAAATGCGACCAGACGCCCTGCGACCAGCGGTTGCCGGTGTTGACGTGGCCGAGCACGCTCTGGATACGGCCGAGGCTGCCCTCGTCGATGATGCGCTTCATGGCCAGCGTGGCGGGGAAGCGGCGCAGGTTGAAGCCGATGAAGAGGGGGTATTGATTGCGGACCACCTCTTGATACAGCTCCACTGTCTGCTCCCAAGTGAAGGCCACGGCCTTCTCAAGGAAGACAGGGATGCCGCGTTGCAGCGCGGCCAGCGCGTGTTCAACGTGGTCGACGGCGTAGCTGCCGACGAGTACGAAGTCGAGGTCGGGCGTACCGACCAGCATCTGGCGGTAGTCCTTGTAGAAGGAGGGGCCGAAGCGTTCCTCTTCTTCGGCGGTGGGGTCGCGCGGGTCGGCCACGGCGACGCAGCGAACGGTCGCTTCCTCCATCGCTTCGAGGCTCTCCATGTGGTAGCGTCCGCGGCGGCCTAAGCCGATGACGGCGAAACGAAATGTCGGTGTTGTCATATCTACGCCTTCCTCCTGAATCTGCCTGTTGCCACTACCATGTCCGAGAGTTTAGCTGCATTCCGTCCTGTAGTACACTCAGACAGCCTTATGAAACTCCATTACTATCCTGACGCGGATTCCCTCTATATCGACCTCTCCGAGAAACCGGGTACGGATTCCACGGAGGTCGCCCCAGGCGTCATTCTGGATTTCGATGAGAGCGGCCAGCTTGTCGGCATCGATATCGACCATGCCAGCCGAGTTGCCAATCTGTCAACGCTGGAAGCGAAGTCACTGCCTGTCCAGACGTTGACGCTCGTATAGTTCAGAGCCCAGTCATCGGGCATATTCTTTATTTGAAGTTGCTGCACCTCACCGGTTGCCGATGGCGCGCAGGTCGGCCACCACGCCTTGTTCTTCGGCCTCGTAGAGCTTCCAGATGACGCGCAGGCTTTGCAGGCTGCGGCGGCCGTCGGTCAGCGGGCGGCGGCCGTGCTCCAGGCAGTCGACAAAGTGGATCAGCTCGTTCTCGAGATGCTTGCCCACGGCTGCCTGGAACAACAGCT
>JAPPKG010000672.1:0-4663 GCA_026914085.1 Caldilineaceae bacterium
TCGACACCTCCCTCTCAGGGGAGACGCTGACGGCAGTTTTCCATCTCAGAGACGTGCCGGAGGCCTTGACGTTCGACAGGGCAGGCGTACCGGATGATGAGCTTGAGTACAGCTGGAAGGTGTTTGTCGATGCGGACAATGACCCGGAGACCGGTTTTGGCGGGATTGACTATACGCTTTCCGCCGTGCACAAAGTGTCCGCCTTATCCGGCGGAAGCGTCACAACCGCGCCTATAGCGGCAGGGAGAAATGTAGAGGTCAGCACACGAAAATTGACGCCGGGAGAAGGCTTTGCCTTTTTCGAAGATGCCCGCATCGAAGTATCTGCCGAGGACAACACGCTCACGCTTTCCGGGGAGATTCCCGGCATCACGACGGTGTCACCGCTCGCGTTCGAGGCTTACGACTATTCAGGAGGTACGGAGAAGGTGGGATGTCTGTCTCCCGTGCCTGTTGTCATACATGAAGGTGTGATGTGCGATTCTGACAATGCCATGATTGCACCTGGGCAGACAGTGCTCGATAGCATCACCGACATGCTGCCATCCTATATGGACATCACCAAAGTCAGCACAGTTCTGGACGTCGAGACGCTTGCCGTTGTCTTCCATCTCAGAGATCTTCCGGAAACGCTGGAGTTCAACAGAGAGGGTGTCCGGGCAGATATGTTGGAGTACGGTTGGTCTGTGTCAATCGACGTGGACAACGACCGCGAAACCGGTGATTTTCGGGGCGAGGACTACGCCATGTCCGCCGGTCGCTTTGCACATCCTTCGTCCAGTGACGCGGGTGTTCACCTGCCTGTTGAAGAAGCTGTGCAGGCCAACTCCTGGCAGATGGATGGAACAGGCAGCGCATATCTGAGTGAAATCGACTTGGAGGTATCGTCTGAAGAGAACACGATTACGCTTGTTGGAGATATACCCGGCATTACGTCACAGTCGCGGCTTGTCTTCGAGGCCTATGATTTTCTGAACGGTTCGGAGCAGGTGACTTGCCAGGTTTCTGTTGTTCTCAGGTGAAGGCGAGTTCCGACATAGGAGCCGTTATTACGACCGGATTGGAACCGTCAATCTTGGACTGACCGTTGATGCATAGGGGAAGAGAGGCATTTCAGAAGCGGTTCGCGAAGCCCGGGTCGACCCGAGCCGGCGCCTGTTTGTCCGGTCCTGGAGGCCTCTGGTGTCCGGGTTGGGAACCCCTCATTTTCTGGGAGAACGAACAATGAAGAGCACGAACTACGTCCACTTTCTTCTGGTCATCCTCCTGCTGGCCTCAGGGTCAACTTCTGTTCTCGCGCAAACGCCCGATCAGTGCGGTTCGGTGGAGCCGATCAGACCGGGCGATAGGATAACCGATGCCGTTTCGGACGTGCCGGCCGCGCATATCGACATTACCCAAGTCGAAACATCTCTGTCCGGGGAAAGATTGACGGTTGTTTTCCATCTCCGAGATCTGCCGGAGACCTTGCGGTTCAATCGCACGGAGTATGGCAAGGGCGTAAAGGAGTATGAATGGGAGGTCGCAATCGATGTGGACAACGACCGCAGCACCGGTCCCGGCGGATTTGATATGCTGCTGACCGCCTACCATATTACGTTCCGGCCATACAAAGGGGCTGACGCTGACATGACCGCTCCGATCGGGGAGATGGTGGAGGCCGGTATCTGGGAAATACATCCCGATGGCTCCACCAGCACTGAAACATACTCCACTGAAGTATACTCCGGCGGCTCCAGCAGAACTATCGAGGACGGCGGCGCAACAGTTCATGTCGAGGCGGACACGATAACGATCGCTGACGTCATTCCCGGCATTACATCCGAATCGCGACTGACATTCTCAGCTTATGATGTGCAGTTCGCCGGAGAGGCCGACCAGATAGGGTGCCATGACCCGTACAAGAAGAGTGCGGGGTCCTTAGTGTGCAGTTCCGGCGCGGTCCTGATAAGGCCGGGGCAGACCGCAACTGACGAGGTCTCTGATGTGTCTGCCGCGTATCTGGACATTGTCGAAGTCAGCACGTTCCTCTCGGGCGAAACCCTGACCGTTGCGTTCCGTTTCAGGGATATTCCGGAGACGCTGACATTCAATCGTGCTGACACATTGGAAAACCATAAGGAGTACAGCTGGGGTGTGTCAATCGATGTGGACAACGACCGGAGAACGGGAGACGGCGGGTTTGATTACCTTCTGTCCGCGCATCACATCGTATGGCCCGCGCATGCGGGGGACAACACGGAGGCGCCCATAGAGGAAGTGGCAAAGGCCGATGTTTGGAAGATGAAACCAGGGGGGATCATCGAGGGGCTAAGCGACGCCAGCCTCGAGGCGTCAGCAGTGACGGACATGATGATACTAAGCGGCCGGATTCCCGGAATTACGCCGGACTCGCGTCTCTCGTTTATGACGTTCAAGCATCTTGGCGAGTCCGATGAGCTCGGATGCCAGGAACCGCCAGTCATTCTCACATCCTCCAGCCGGTCTGCATCCGGTGATGATTCCCACGCGCTGGTTGGGCACATTGACATCCGCGGCGTCATGACAGCGCTGGACGGTGAGACCTTGCGCGTCACTTTTCAGCTCAGGGATATTCCGGAGACGCTGACCTTCGCCAGAACAGGGGTGCCGGAGGATGCGCTGGAGTACATCTGGGAGGTGTCGATTGACGTTGACAACGACCCGGCAACAGGCAGCGGCGGGTTCGATTACATGATGTCGGCAGGCTACTTCGTGCCCCGCTTCGCCCAAGGCAGTAATATGGTGGCAGAGATAACCCAACCGGTCTTCATCAAAGCCAGGCTTTGGGGGCTGGACCGGGAGGGGTACAGGGTTCCGGCAGAGGCCGATATCGAGGTCGAGGTGTCCGTCGAGGAGAACAGGATAACGCTTTCGGGCGAGATTCCCGGGATCACGGAGGCATCGCCGCTCAAGTTCAGGGCGTATGATTTCTTTGCCGGTTCGGTAGAGATGAGCAGTCTTGGTCCGTCGATCACAGGTTCAGCCGCCGACAACACCCCCGAATCCCTTGCGCCCATCCCCGTAACTGAGCCTGTTGTGATCCCACCACGATATGCCCAACATCTGAACTCCCTGAAATACCTTGACGGCGTACCCGCCATCCTGATAAACCACCAAGGCGATCCCGTCACAGCATTGGACGTAGACCAGATGAAGTCAGACAGATGGTTGCAGCTGTGGGCGATGTCCGTCATGGAGGATGATGGGGCCCTGGATTTCGCACATTCGATCACAAAAGCACAGAATTTCGCCATGGGCGCTCATCACTTCGCCGTAATCTACATGAATGCATTCGCCGCCGCTGAACAGCATTGCACCGAAAACCGGGAGGAATTGGAGGTATTGATTCAGACGTCTGCGAGCCAGGCATTCGCCCTGCCCAACATTCAATTTCCCTACCTGACGGTCGTTCACGAACTCGCCACGCGCCTGACGCAGATGGACGAAACACAGAAAGTCGGCAGTTGTCATGACTACCTGGCGTCCCTGTCGGATTTTCCAAAGGTGCGTACATTCTGTTTCGGAGGAGACGCAAACGAACAGGTCATGGGCCAAAAGGCTATGGCGAAACAGATTGCGGTTCAAAGGGAAGAGCTCTCTGACCCCACTGCGCTGCACTCACTTGTGGTCAGTGCCGCCAATCTGAATTGCTGGCCCGAAACGCATGAATGATCCCCGCTCCATCTGTCGCTAAACCAGCAAATCAAGAGCCGTCACCTAACTTGACGGCCTAACCCACCAACTTGGGTGCAGGCCAGATTCCGGGTGGGGATGATCATATGGGGGATCTCATGACGACACCGGGTTCCGTGGGCGCCAACGACAACGCTACCGGAGTAAGCGTGCTTCTTGTGCTGGCAGAGAGGTTGGCGCAGCCTCCATGGTTGAACCAGACGGTTTCGGTTTTCCCGTTTACACTACGGTTCATTGCCTTTGGTCGGATGTTCGCCGAAAGTTGAGAGGAGGAACTTATGAACAGGATCCTGATTAACTCGCTCATCGTGCTGGCCTGCGTCTTGGCGCCCGTAAAGGGCTACGCGGCGCCTGCATTGGACGAGGAAGTTGATGGCCGGACACCGGTGGCCGGCCGGCCCGGCATCACCGTCACCGGCTATGGATACGCTTCCGCACCACCTGATGCAGCACGGGTCTATTTGACACTGGGTTCCCAACCCGGTTTTCCAGGCGTTGGAAGTGACATGCTCATCGTCGGACCGGAGGACGTTGAAAATGTCCGTGACCTGTTGCTGGAAAAAGGAATAAGAGAGGAGACGGTGGAGACCAAACACCTTGTTTACAGCCTCTTCGCCCCTACGAACCCGACGAGCGAAATCGCCTTTATCCATGACGACCCGGGCGGCCTGTAGGAATTCCTGCGAGAGTTGCATAAGGCGTTGCAAGCACAGCAGGCGCCGGCGCTGCTGTCCACGCAGGTCACGTTCATCGTGGAAGACTGCCACGCTCTTGAGGAGGAAGCGATTCTGGATGCGTTCGCGGATGCCAAGAGGCGGGCAGGCCGCCTTTCACGTTTGTTGGGCCTGTCTCTTGGGGAGGAGGTCATCGCTGTTTCCGAGGAGACAATTGCTCCTCAATGCAGAGCTTCCTCCTGGTCCGACTTCATAAGCCGGACGACCTTTACGCT
>JAPPKG010000607.1:0-4662 GCA_026914085.1 Caldilineaceae bacterium
AGAGGCGCCAGGCTTCGATGGCAGGATACTGGCCGCGCATGATCAGGTTGAAGTTTGCAGGGATGACGCCCCACTCGGCGGTTTCAAATGCCCAGCGCTGCAGAAGGCGGGCGGCAATGAAAATCGAGGCTATGGCGACGATTGTGAGCAGCGAATTGAAGAGGTCGCTGAAGAGGTTGCGCCTCAGCCACCCGAGAAGGGTGTAGCGCTCAGTTATCGGAAGGACGGAGCGGTCCGTTGGGGTCCCAGCCGCTGTGGACATCTGTGGGTCGATCCTCGCTGTGTGCGCTATATGGTTGCGGTTTCCGTTTGTGGATTCCTGGTATTCTGCGGCCGCTAACGTTCGACTAGGCGTATGCGGCGGTTATAAATGTTCATAAGAAAGGAGGTCAGCAGGCTGAGTGACAGGTAGGTACCCATGATCATGGTAAACATTTCGATTTCGCGGCCAGTCTGGTTCAGGATTGTGTTGCCGGCGACGGCGAAGAGGTCCGGGTAGCCGATGGCTATGGCAAGGGAGGAGTTTTTGGTCAGATTCAGGTACTGGCTGGTGAGAGGGGGAATGATTACGCGCAAGGCCTGGGGGAAGATTATCAGGCGCAAGGTCTGTGCTGCGGTCAGGCCCAATGCGGTGGCGGCCTCGCGCTGGCCCTTGGAGACGGACTGTATTCCTGCGCGAACGACTTCGGCGATAAAGGCTGCGGTATAGATGATGAGACCGGAAAGCAGGGCCATGAACTGCTGGCTTAGGATTTTGCCGCCCTGTGTGTTGAAGCCCTCCAGGGCAGGTACGTCGAGCGTCATGGGTTGGGGCAGAACGATCCAGCCGATGAGGCCGACGGCGGCGACGGTAACGATAAACCAGAGGGTAACGAGCGGCATACGCCCGGTGCGTTTGCCGTGTTCGCGCAGGAAGTAAGCGAGGACTGCGCCGGCGATGATGCCAGCCGCGAGGACGATCAGATAGGTACTCCAAGAATCGGTTGGGAGTCCCCAAGGGATAGCAACGCCGCGGTTACTGAGATAGAAGGCGTCGGCCAGCACGATGGCATCGGCCACTCGCGGCAACTTCAGGAAGACGCCCTGCGCCCAAAAGATCAGCAGAACGAGAAGGGGAATGTTGCGGAAGATATCGATATAAACGGCGGCAATTTTGCTGACGAGGAAGTTGGTGGAAAGGCGCATGACGCCGATGAGGATTCCGAGTGCGGTAGCAAAAATTATGCCGAGGACAGCGACCTGGAAGGTATTGAGCAGGCCGACGACGAAGGCCCTGAGGTAGGTCCGTTCACGTGAGTATTCGATCAGGCTTTCGCCGATGTCAAAGCCGGCAGTCTGCGTGAGGAAGCTGAAGGTGATGGCAACGGAGTGCTTTTCGCGCAGCCCAGTGATCATATTGTTGAAGAAGAAGAGTCCCAACCCCAGGACGATTACGACAACGAGGATCTGGCTGAAGACTCCCAGGACGCGTTCGTCGCGGTAGAAAGGCGGACGGACCTGACTGGCATGTATGTTTTGCATGGTCGGGCGCTCGGAAGAGGAGCTGGGGCCTTGTAGAAGGTGAATGGACAGACAGACGGACAGCGTGCCTATTCAATTGGGCGCGCTGTCCGTCTGCCGGAAGAGACTTAGCGGATTGGCGGGGCGTAAAGGATGCCGCCGTCGGTGTAGAGACTGTTCAGGCCGCGAGGGAGGTCAAAGACCGTATCGGGGCCCAGATTGCGGTTGTAGATCTCCTCATAGTTGCCGACCTGGGTGATCACGTCGACGAAGCAGCCGGCGTTGGCAATGCCGACCTTGGAGCAGAAGTCACCTTCAAGGCCAAGCAGCTTGCGGATGTTGGGGTCTTCGCTGCCCATGAAGCTGTCGATGTTCGAGGAGCTGATGCCATGTTCCTCGGCGAGCATGGTTGCGTAAACGACCCAGTTCACGAGGTCGAACCACTGGTCATCGCCATGGCGGACGGCAGGACCCAGAGGCTCCTTGGAGAGGGTCACGTCAAGGATGACGTGGTCCGAGGGAACGGAAAGGGTTGTCTGGCGTGAGACCAGGCTGGACTTGTCGGTTGTGACGGCGTCACAGCGGCCCTCTTCGTAGGCAGTGAAGGACTGGTCGAAGTCTTCAAAGACGACTGCTTCGTAGGCCACACCGGCTGCCGCGAACTGGTCGGCGAGGTTGAGCTCAGTGGTTGTGCCGGTGATCACGCAGACAGAGGCCCCCTGCAAGTCCGGGAGTGTGGCGACGCCGAGCTCTTTGCGCACCATGAGGCCCTGGCCGTCGTAGAAGGTGGTGGGGCCGAAGTTCATGCCCAAGTCGGTGTCGCGAGACATCGTCCAGGTGGTGTTGCGGATGATGACGTCGCCCTCGCCACTGGAGAGGATGGTGAAGCGCTCTCTAGCCGTGGCGGGCCTGACTTCAAGGGCGTCGGCATCGCCGAAGATAGCGGCGGCGATGGCGCGGCAGTAGTCGACATCAAAGCCGGAGAAGTTGCCTTCGGAGTCGAGGAAGCCGAAGCCAGGGAGTTGTGAATTACCGATGCAGACCAGCTTGCCGCGTTCCTGGACGATGCTAAGCGTGGACTGCACTTCCTGCATTGCCGGCGCTGCCGCCTCGTCGGACTCGACGACTTCGGGGCCTGCTGCGGGGCTCATACAGGCCGCGATGATCATGCCGATCACCATCGACAGAATCATGCCGGCTTTGTTCAATTTCCGCATGCTTTTCATACAATGCTCCTTTTGGTGAATGGTGAGAAAGTATCACTTTAAACTTGCCAGTCTTGGACTGGACGGAAGATAGATTCCAGCCGAGTAAGGCGGCGCCCCCCGCAGACGCGTCAGATGCCAATTTCGGCCGGTTTTCTTGGCGAAATTTTCCGCAAAGAAAGTTCCTACTCAAGTATAATACCATACCATATGGATCACAACAGAGTCAGTTTTGCGCGGATTGGCCTGAAATTGGGCTCAAGTGAGTTTTGCAGGAACAAACTGGGAGGTCGGAGTTGACTGGAACCGGTTACATTGAGGCGTCGTTGAGAGAAAAGTCGTTGCGTGCACTTTCATGGAGTCCTCATCACTACATATTGGTCTGGCATAACAGTTGAAGCATCTGGCGACAAGAGGCAGGGAAAAAGTTTCCTGGGAGATTTGAAAGGGCAGCATTGGGCTTAGATTGATTTCCCTCTTTTCTTTTGAATAAACTGATTGGGTGGGCTATAATCATCGAATGCAGATTTTTCTTGAAGCTTTCAGTTTGACACCTACTCAACTGATAGCGAGCTGGTTCCTCCCCCAAAAGGTCTGGAGTACTGAATGCTGGCGGAACTGTCCAACACCATAGCAACTCTAATCGGGATATTCGTCGCTCTCCTGGGCGCGTTCCTCTTTGCCTTTTGGATTGCGATGGGTATCTGGACATTCAATGACATTCGCAGCCGGACACGGGACTGGCTGGCGATTGTACTGGCCAGCCTACTGGTACTGGTATTTCCGCTGGTTGGGTTGGTACTCTACATGATGGTCCGCCCCAGGGAGACTCTGGCCGATGTATTCGACCGCGCACTTGAGGAGGAGTCTCTTCTCAGGGAGCTGGAGTCGACGCTTGCCTGCCACCATTGCGGTTTGCCAGTGCAGGACCACTGGAATTTCTGCTCAAACTGCCATAGTCAGTTGCGCTATGCTTGCTCGAACTGCGGAAAGGCGATACGTGACGAGTGGGATATTTGCGTGAACTGCGGGGCAGACCAGATTGAGCAGGAGGCTTCTGCGGCAGTTGGGCGGGCAAACTCCAGGCACAGGGCCGGCGCCTCTCCTGCGACGGCCACGCGGGAGATGGCGGATAGCGACGCGGCGTTCCGTCCTCCGCAGGAATCTTCGCAGAGAAGTTAGGTTTCATCCCCAAGAACGATAGCATAGTTCCAGAATTCGTCAGCCTGACGGCGGGTGGCATTGGCGTCTCTCGGTGTGTTCTTGTACTCCGTGGGTGGCGCGGACACCAAGAGTCGTTGACGCTTGTTTGATATAGACTGCGGTTCAATCATGTCGTCCGTGTACAAGGGCACCCACAAGGGGAGCCCCTACGGGGGATGGCGGGTTGGCCGGGTATGGGAGGATTGGCGCGTACGAGGGCACCCACAAGGCGTGCTCCTGCGGGGGATGGCGGGTAGGTGGGATCTGGGAGGATTGGCGCGTACGTGGGCACGCACAAGGGGTGCCCCTACGGGGGATTCGTCAGATTGGCGCATGGGGAGCGGCGGGCCTGGGCATCCACAGGGTGTGCGCCGTTGAAGGCCGCCGCGGCGTGGGCGAGCGATATGCCAGAAGCGCGTAGAGTGAGATTGTGCGCGTGATAATGTTCGCCAGTTTTGGTATGGTTGGCGAGCGGGAAGGGAGGTATTTGTGGTTACACAAGTTCCAACGAAGCCAGCTACTGGAAAATCCTCGCCGCGGGGGAGGCCGCCGCTGGAGAGCGGCGACAGGCTCAGCCGCGCCGAGTTTCATCGCCGTTATTCTTTGTACCCCGAGATCAAGAAGGCAGAGCTCGTTGATGGGGTCGTGATTGTTGGTGCCACAGTTTACGCCCAGCACAGCGAAATTCACGCAGATTTCAGTACGATTCTTGGGTTTTATCGCGCCCATACATCCGGCTTGCGCATGGCCGACA
>JAPPKG010000280.1:0-4642 GCA_026914085.1 Caldilineaceae bacterium
TCCCGCCAGTCCCATCAGGTCCCCTTACGTGCCGGCCTTGTTCCTGCCCTCGCACTCGCCCCAACTGACGGACTCCACCCTACGACCGGGCCTGGGGCTTGCACTGCGTCTCGCCAAATGACGTTAACTGATTCCAGCCACCGCTGGCACTGATTCCCCGCCAGACTATCCCCACCCCAAATCTGGAATGCACCCCTTTCTGGTTTCGCGTCGGACTGGGAGGAGTTTGTTGATCAGGTACCAAAAAGGGGAAACTCTGTGACAATGTGGCTCAAGACTTTGAGTGCAACTGTTCAGACGGAAGAGAAGTGATGGAGCTGCTCTGTGTTGACATGCTTTTGGGGATGCCGAACTTAGTTGATTTGGGGATTCGAAAAAGCGTTTAACGTTGCCTGCGTTAGCATTTTGGGGTAATGTAAGCGGCACTTGAACCTTACAGCCGACCACGTCCGCTTACCGTATGATGGACGAAGTGTGTCAAGCGTTTGACGTCAGAGAGCGGTCCCTACCATTCAGACTGAGAGGGAAAGATTGGGATGACCCAAGTTCAGATCGAAATCCCCGATTCAGATCGCGAACGCTTCGTTCGTCAAGCACGGCGGGAAGGTATGACACTGAGCGCGTGGCTGCACGCTGCCGGCCGGGCACGCCTCGAAAACAGTCAGCGCACCAAACCGTTTGCCACAGTGAAAGATGCTATGAAGTTCTTCCGTGCGTGTGACGACCTGGACGGCCCTGAAGTGGAACCGGACTGGAGCGAACACTTGCGTGTCATCAACGCGTCAGGCGAAGACAAGATAGCCGGCAAGTGACTTTCGGCGTTACGAATGTCTTCATTTACGCGGTTGATTGGTGCCATCCACTCAATAGTCCCCCATAATCACCTCACTATTAAAGTTTCAAGGCCCAAACGTTAATAGCGCCATCCACTATTCAAGTAACGTTAATAGAGGATTGACTACCATACGGCTCGGCACAGCCAGCGGCGCCCCACCCCAGCCCCAAAAAAACCGATTGACACCATCCCGAACCCGTGTTATCTTCACCCGCAGTGCCCCATCTTGTTTCACGCAGGTCCTCAGAGCAGGCTGCAACCGCAGTCGGTAGCACGACACAGGTTATTCGAATAGTCTGCCCGTGATGGTCAATTCTACATTTCCATTTCACCATGCAAAGGAGCGACGCAAAATGACACAACGCGCAATGAGCCGACGTGACTTCATGCACGTGGCAACCGCAACATCTGTCGGCGCCCTGATCGCCGCCTGCGCGCCTGCTGCCGCACCCACGGCGGGAGACGACGGAGGAGGCGCACCGGCAATGGAAGAGGTGACCATCGAGTTCTGGGTCAACCAGCCGATGGCCCGCTCTGAAGGGCTGTGGGACACGCTGATGGCCGAGTACGAGGAGATCAACCCCGGCGTCACCGTATCCTCGCTCATCATCCCGCACCGCGACTACGAACCCAAGGTCCTCACCGGCCTGGCCGGCGGCACGGTCGGCGACCTGCTCGACGTGCATCCCATGCACAACGCCACCATGGCGATGCGCGGCGCGCTCATGCCGCTGGATGAGCTGATGCCCACCCTCGGCGTCGGCGACGACGAGATGACCAAGGCCTGGGACTACAACGTCTGGCGCGGAAAGCGCTGGGCCATTCCCCGCTCCGACAACCCGACCATCATGCTCTACAACCGCAGCATGGTCGCCGAGGCCGGCATGGACGACCCGGCCGAGCTGTGGGCGGAAGGCAAGTGGGACATCGATGCCTTCGACAACACCATGGACGCCGTCAGCGGCGGCGAGGGCGAAGATCGCGTTTACGGCTGCGCCCTGCCCGGCGGCGGCACGATCCGCATGCAGTGCGTCTGGATCTGGGGCAACGACGCCACCGTGTGGAATGCGGACGAGACCGCGTCCGCCTTCAACAGCCCCAAGGCGATCGAGGCCTGGGAATACATGACCGGCGCCGTGGCCAGAGGTTGGGCGCCCACCCCCGCCGAGAGCAATATCCCCGGCGGCTGGGTCGCGATGATGGGACAGCGGCGTCTGTGCATGCAGTGGCCGGGCGCGCAGTTCGTCCTCGGCGGCCAGGCGCAGTTCATCCCCGAAGACGTCATGTCGGAGATGCAGCTTGTGCCGCTCAACACGCTGTGGAACGGCAACCGCGAAGTGCGCAACGCCACCAACTCCCACGGCATCTACCTCCAGACCGACCACGTGGACGAGTCCTGGGCGATGTGCCAGTACCTGATCTCGGACGACGCCCAATTCCGCATCATCCGCGAGCGCTGGACCTCACCGATGGTCAAGCGCCATGCCGAGAGCGAAGCATGGCTGGGCAGCCTCGAGCCGAGCCTGGAGACGGCGGAGATGTGGGAAGACTCCTTCAACAACATCCGCGCCTTCTCGCACCTGCCGCGCCAGCAGGAGATGGACAACCTGATCCAGGCGGCCAAAGACCGCATCATCCTCGGTGATGCCACGGCCCAGGAGGCGATGGACGACGTCGCCGCCGAAGTCGATGCCATCATCGCCGAAGTGGAAGTAGAGATCCAGGAAGCCGGACTGTAAATCGTGATCAGTGGATAGTGGTCGGTGGTCGGTGAAAACCACTGACCACTATCTGTCCTTCAATCCGGGGAGTGGCTCATGGCAGACGCCGTGCCGCTGGGGGTGAGCAGCCCTGTACCGACCAAAAAACCGAAATGGTCGCGCAAAGCCAAATCGGACAACCTCGCCGGTTATCTGTTCCTCGCGCCCTGGGTGCTCGGCTTCCTTGGATTTACGGTCGGCCCCATGCTGGCCTCCGGCTACCTCTCTCTGACCAAATACTCCGGCTTCGGGTCGGCCAAGTGGGTCGCCTTCCAGAACTACGAGAAGATCTTCCAGGACAACCTCTTCTACACCGCGCTCTACAATACCTCCTACTACGCTCTTCTTGGCGTGCCGGCCCAGCTGATCGTGGCGCTCTATCTGGCCGTGCTCCTCAATATGAAGGTGCGCCATGTCAACCTTTTCCGCACCGTCTATTACATTCCCACCGTGACCCCGGCCGTCGCCAATGTCTTTCTCTGGGTCTGGATCTTCAACCTGGACTTCGGCCTGATAAACTCCCTCCTGCGCCTGGTTGGCATCTCGCCTGTCAACTGGCTGTGGGATCCCCAAATAGTCAAACCGGCCCTCATTCTTATGAGCCTGTGGTCGGTGGGGCAACAGATGGTGATCTTCCTGGCTGCCCTGCAGGGCGTGTCGGAAGAACTGTTGGAAGCCGCATCGATCGACGGCGCCAACGATTTCCGCCGCTTTATCAGCATCACAATCCCGTTGATCAGCCCGGTTATCTTTCTCAACCTCATTATCGGCATTATCAACCTTTTTCAGACCTTCACGGTCGCTTTTATCGCCACCAACGGCGGACCAATCAACTCCTCGCTCTTCTATGTGCTCTACATCTATCGCAAAGGGTTCGAGAGTTTCTCGATGGGCTACGCCTCCGGGCTGGCCTGGATCCTATTCATGATCATCCTGGTGATTACCGCAATCCAGTTCTATCTCTCACGAAATTGGGTCTACTACGAAAGCGGCGGCGCACCCAGTTAGAAACAAAGTATAAACACCACTAACCACTGAGGCTTCGCGTGGAACGAGAAGAAAAGTTTATTGGGTCGATATCCCGCCAGTTGGGTGCCTATTCCCTGCTGGTGCTCGGGGCAGTGATCTCGTTGATGCCGCTCTACTGGCTGGTCATGACTTCCTTGCGGCCGGCGGGCGCCGAGTTCACCTACCCACCGGAGTGGATCCCCTCTTCCTTCCACCCTGAAAACTACGCTATCGCCTGGAACCGCGCGCCGTTCTGGATCTTTACCTTCAACAGCGTTCTGGTCACATTCCTCGCCACTTTAGGTACCATCCTTACCGCCGCCATGGCCGCCTATGCCTTTGCCCGCATCCCTTTCTATGGCCGCAATGTCTGGTTCGCGCTCACGCTCTCCACTATGATGCTGCCGTGGGCCGTCACCCTGATTCCCCGCTTCCTGCTCTTCAAATATCTGACCCTGCTTGATTCCCTGTGGCCGCTCTTTCTGCCCTTCTGGTTCGGAGGCGGAGCCTTCTACATCTTCCTCATTCGTCAATTCATCATGACCCTGCCGCTCGAGATGGAGGAGGCGGCCGTCGTCGACGGCGCATCGCGTCTGCGTATCTTCTTGTTGATCACTATGCCGCTCACCAAGCCCGCCGTCGCAGCTGTGGGCGTCTTTTCCTTTATCCACCATTGGAACGACTTTATGGGGCCGCTGATCTTTACCAACCGAGAAGAAACCCGCACCTTGGCGCTGGGGTTGCGGTACTTCGGCGACGAGCAGTTCACCGAGTTCCGGCTCATCATGGCCGTTGCCACTGTGATGCTCGTCCCTGTCCTGGTGGTCTTCTTTGCCGCCAACAAGTATTTCGTCTCCGGCGTCGCCCTCTCCGGTCTGGCCGGCCGGTAGAGGCGTACTTGGTTTTCAGTTCTTGGTTTTCAGGTGACTGCTAAGTCCTTGCCCAAAGGCGCTCATGATTCAGCATGGCGAAAGGTGTTTCTCGTTCCCTATCAAACCTATCGCCCTTCAATGGTTGCTTTCACTGACTACTGACTACT
>JAPPKG010000463.1:0-4642 GCA_026914085.1 Caldilineaceae bacterium
GCACAAGGCCTGCCCCTACAGGAGGTTGATGGGGGGATGGAGAGGGTGGCGCGTATGGGGGGTGGACAGGCACAAGGACTGCCCCTTCAGGAGGTTGATGGGGGGATGGGGAGGGTGGCGCGTATGGGTGGGAGGTGGGGGGCTACCCGCCGAACTGAACGAGCGCCATTCGCAGCCGGTCCTCAACTTCGGTAACGTCGGCGGGGATCTGCTGGAGCGCACGCTGGGCTTCGACAACACTGTAGCCCAAACCCGTAAGCGCTTCCATCACCTCTGCGTCGGCATCGAGCGCGGTTGCCAGTCCCGCCAACTCGCCCGCGGCGGGTTCGAGCTTGTCTTTGAGTTCTACGATGATCTGTTCGGCGGTACGCTTGCCGATACCAGGCACGCGGGCGACGACGGCGGGCTCCTCATTGGCGACGGCAAGACGCAAGGCGTCTGGCGTCAAGGTGCTCAGTACGGCGAGGGCGACCTTTGGGCCGACGCGGCTAACACCGATAAGCAGTTCAAAGATGGCAAGCTCGTCGGGTTCTTCGAAGCCATACAGGCTCAGCTCGGTCTCCCGCACCTGGAGATAGGTATGGAGTGAAAGAATGTCTCCGGCGCGGAAGCGTGCGGAGGTCGGTTCAGGGGTAAAGACGCGGAGGCCGATGCCGGCGCCTGCATGGCCGACTTCGATGATCAGGAAGTTGGCGGCGACGGCTGTAACGGTACCGCGTACCTGGCGAATCATGACGTATCCTCGTTCGGAATGGGTGGTGTGCGGCGGGCGGTTATGCGTCTGCGACGAGGGCCTGGAAGCGTCCCGTTTGCAGATGACACAGGGCGATGGCCACGCCGTCGGCGGCGTCGTCGGGATGGGGTGCCTCATCCAGATCCAGGAGCTGGCGCACCATGGCCTGCATCTGAAATTTGTCGGCGTTGCCGTAGCCTGTGAGCGCCTGCTTGATGGTAGCCGGCGTATATTCGGTCAACGGCAGGTCGGCCAGTGCGGCGGCCAGCAGGGCTGCACCGCGTGCCTGGCCGACGGTGATGGCGGTTGTTACATTGCGTCCGAAGAAGAGCTCTTCGACGGCGACCTCATGCGGCTGGAACTCACGGATCAGCTGCTGAATGTCGAGGAAGATCTCGCGCAAGCGCAGGTGCATCGGCTGTTCGGGTCCTGTGCGGATCACGCCGCAAGCGAGCAGCTGATAGTCGCCGGAGCCGGTCTCGATGACGACGCCGTAGCCGGTAGAGGCGGTGCCCGGGTCGATTCCGAGGACGCACCTCTCGCGGTCGGGTTCGTCGGCAAGAGAGCTAACGCTGTGCGCTGTCATTTGCGGGCTGCCAAACCAATTCAGGACGGGCGATACAGAAGGTGCAGGGGAGGCGCCAGCCGGGCCGTTAAAAGTTATGCGACTTGCGCAACCAGCTCGTCTGTCAGTTCCAGATTGTGGTGGACCTTATTGACATCGTCAAGTTCTTCGAGCGATTCGAGGAGCTGCAGGACGGTAAGGCCGGCGCGCGTATCCAGGGAAAGCGTCTGATTGGGCTGCATGATCAGCTCGGAGGCATCGGGCTGAAGGCCGGCTGCACGCAGCGTTTTATCAACCTGGGCCAAGTCGGTCCTTTCGGTAAAGATTTCGACGGCATCATCGCTCACTTCGACGTCTTCGGCCCCGGCATCGAGGGCCTCCATGAAGATTTCCTCGGCGTCGAGCTCGGTGGGGTTGCCGTCGCCGTCCAGGAGGTGAATCGCCACATAGCCCTTGGTGGTGAACTGCCAGGCCACGGAGCCCGGTTCGCTGAGGTTGCCGTTTGCCCGCGAGAAGCAGCGGCGCACTTGGGCGATGGTGCGGTTGCGGTTATCGGTCAAGCATTCGAGCAGGACGGCGACGCCATGCGGGGCGTAGCCCTCGTAAAGGATTTCCTCGATATCGGCGGCGTCTTTGTCGAGGCCGGCACCGCGCCGGATGGCCGACTCGATGCGGTCCTTGGGCATATTTTCGGCGCGCGCTTTTTCAATGGCCAGACGGAGGCGCACGTTGGCGTCACTGTCGGGGCCGCCCTCACGGGCAGAAACCTGGATCTCACGGGCCAACTTGGTAAAGAGTTTGCCGCGGGCGCTGTCATTGGCACCTTTTTTTCGTTTGATGGTAGACCATTTGGAATGACCAGACATTTTTGCTCCTATTCTGATCTTATTCGCATGTGCATGGAGGACAGACCTCTCAGGGTTGAAATTGAAAGGAGGGCGGACCCACTTGCCTTCTGAGCAGGCCGCGCCCAAGGTCCCCGGTTTCAGACGGCCCCATTATTCACAACAGGGAATGGCGGCTGCATGCCGTTGGGGCTCTGCAGAGCTTGTTCGGCTTCGGCGCTGTCTGGGGTATGGCGCTGGATGGCGGCGCGGATGAAAGCGCTGAAGAGTGGGTGCGGGCTCGTGGGACGGCTCTTGAACTCCGGGTGGAACTGCGTACCCAACATAAAAGGGTGGTCGGCCAGTTCAACGATTTCGACCAGCCGGCCATCGGGTGAGCGGCCGCTGAGCACCAAGCCGCGGGACTCGAGCTGGTCGCGATAGGCGTTGTTGAACTCAAAGCGATGGCGATGGCGCTCGTTGATCCGTTCGGGGTGGCCGGCGAGGGCATAGGCGACCCCTGCCTTCGATTCGGGCAGTAGCTCGCAGGGATAGATACCGAGCCGCATGGTTCCGCCCATATCGGCGATGTCGCGCTGCTCCGGCATCAGGTCGATTACGGGCATCTCGGTGCTGATGTTGAACTCGGTACTGTTGGGCTCTTCGCTCTCCAGGGCGGCGCGGGCGAACTCGATGCAAAGCACCTGCATGCCGAGACACAGACCCAGGTATGGTACGTCGCGGGTGCGGGCGAAGTGGGCGGCAACGATTTTGCCCTCTATGCCGCGGTAGCCGAACCCGCCAGGCACGACGATGCCGTCGAGGCCGTCGAGCCGGTCCAAATCGCGTCCCTTTTCCAGAGACTCGGAACTGATCCATTCGATGTCGAGTTCGTAGCCTTCGGCCAGGGCGGCATGAATGAGCGCCTCTTTAACACTCAGGTAGGCGTCCTCCAGCTCGACATATTTGCCGACAATGCCGACGTTGATGCGCTCTTTGGGGCGTGACAGTTCGGTAACGATACGCCGCCATGCGCTGAGGCCGTTTCTGGGACCTTCGGCAGCGTTCAGTGCCAGCCGATCGACCAGGAGCTCGTCGAGGCCGGCTTCCTGTAGACTGAGGGGAACCTTATAGATTGTGTCCACGGTGACCATAGGGATGACTGCGTTTTGGTCGACGTCGCAGAAGAGGGCGATTTTTTCCTGGGCGTCATCATCAACCGGATAGTCGGAGCGTACGATAATGACGTCAGGCTGAATGCCGATGTCGCGCAGCTCGCGTACGCTGTGTTGTGTTGGCTTGGTTTTGAGCTCTTTGCTGGCGGCGAGGAAGGGCAGCCAGGTGAGGTGGATATAGAGCGCGTTTTCGGAGCCGACATCTTTGCGCATTTGGCGAATTGCTTCGAGGAAGGGAAGGCCTTCGATATCGCCAACGGTGCCACCGATCTCGACAAGGACGACGTCGGCCTCGCTGAGGCGGGCCATCTGTCCGATATGGCGTTTGATTTCGTTGGTGACGTGCGGGATCACCTGAATCGTGCCGCCAAGATAGTCTCCCCGCCTCTCCTTGGTTATGACATCGTTATAGATCTGGCCGCTTGTCACATTACTGAGCTTGTTGAGATTCTCGTCAATGAATCGCTCGTAGTGACCCAGGTCCAGATCTGTTTCGGCGCCGTCTTCGGTTACGAATACTTCGCCGTGCTGATAGGGGGACATGGTGCCCGGATCGACATTAAGGTAGGGATCGAGCTTCATTGCGGCTACGCGGATGCCCCAGGTCTTGAGCAGAAGGCCAATGGAGGCGACGGTCACGCCTTTACCAAGACCGGATACTACCCCGCCAGTAACAAAGATATATTTGGTCATCTTCAGTTTCCCCTCATAGGGAGGCTACTCTTAATTGCCTGATTGGTCGAAACTGCGGTTATTCAGGCAGTTCACAGAAATGTGACGACGACTAGCGAGCAGTAGTTCCACCTTTGGGTAAGTCAGCTGGCCCGAAATGGAGGAATTGATCGGGTCTCCTCCGTTCCGCGGCGGTGCGACCCTCGGATACACGCCGCAATATGACTGCGAAACAGTAGTGAACCAAACAACAAAAAGGGGTACGGGGCTACTCTCCCGTACCCACACCTCTACGCTCTGCCCTCGACAGGTGTTCCTGGACGGAGTCGTGAACTATGTGGGATGACGGCGTCGGGAACGTTCATCACTGGCTCTCTGATTCGGCGCCGAGGCGGCGCGGAACCTGTTTACCAGCCCGCGATAATCTTATCACGGCGACATCGCGGAGTCAAAGGAATCCTGAAGGCGGGTGCATCCCAGATTTGGGGTGGGAACAGTCTGGCGGGGAATCAGCGCCAACGTTGGCTGGAACTGTTAACCATCTTTGGGCGAGACGCAGTGCAGGGGCCAGGCCTGGCCGTACGGAGGAGTCCGTCAGTTGGGGCGGGTGCGAGTTCGGGCACAAGGCCGGCACATACGGGGATCTGATGGGACTGGCGGGACGTGGTCTGGC
>JAPPKG010000641.1:0-4556 GCA_026914085.1 Caldilineaceae bacterium
GGGCCAGGTCGGTCGGCGTTGTGGGGCCGAGTTCGATGCCGTTGGACAGGTGGACCTCGATGCGTACCCGGGTCAGGGTGGCGTCGGTGGTGTTGGCGACGGAGCCGACAAAGGCGTTGGCGGCCGGGTCGTAGCTCATGATGAGGCGAGCGCCGGCGCGGACCATGTCGAAGGTCTCGTCGAGGGCGAGGGCGTTGCCGCCTTCGCTACCTTCACTACCGCTCTCACCTCCACTCTCGCCGCGGCTACCGTGTTCGCCGCTGCCTTCTCCTCTGCCTTCGCCGCCGCTGCCGTGTTCGCCCCGACTTTCGGTGACGTTGCCTGCGCTCGGGCCGGTGTTGCTGTTTCCTGTCCGGTAGCAGCTAACGGCTACCATCATGCTGACTGCCAGAACGACTATGGCCAGCGTGTAGGTAAACTTCCACTTCATTTTGCGGTTGTTCATTTTTTCACCTCGTTTCTCTATGGCTTTTTGAGGGCCTGTCCCTCATACGCTTTCCATGATAGAGGTGAATTGTCCCAGAATTATGTCAGTCCGGGAGAGATCGGAAAACCGGATCGAAGTTTTCCAGCATATCTCAGGATGCGGCTTTCAGCGGCCGGCGGTGCCTTCCCAATGGCGCTGCGCGGGCAGGGAACCTACAGGTAGGGGGTGGAGGTGGAGGCGGGAGTTGGACGAGAGATTGTCTGAACTGTGATTTGGGGGGATTCAGGGGATTAACTGTGATGGCGGGTGTCTCGCTGACGTGGAAGAGTCGAAACGAGTGTTTACAAGAGTTCGTGAGAGTTTACGAGAGATTGAGGGGGGAATTGGGGTGGGGGTTGGTTTGCCGGGATTGGAGGGGGTAGGGTGAGGTGATTTTGAGGTGAAGGTGGGTGGGCGGGCCCGGCGGGGAGAGATTTTGGGGGTTGAGGGGGGCTGTGGGGGTAATTTGGGGCGCGGATAGGGTGTTGGCGGGTGGGTGATGGGTAGGGGGATATGGCCGCTGCTGATGGGGCGGCGGATTTCTGTTATATTTTATTTATTTTAGACGTATTCCCGGCCTGCTATGGCCAGGATGGTTCCGAACGGGGTGTTTCTCCGTTTGTGCTGACAGTTGCTGCTGAAGCGGGGTCGGATCCGGGGGCCTCGCCCTGCGGAGACGGGATGTCGTCCAGGTCTTCCAGGTCGTCCTCGTCCTCTTCGTCGTCCGGGCCAACCACTGATTCCCTATCCACCTCCATGGCCTTGAAGAGCAGGTCAGTGACCTGGTCTAGTCGATTCTCGAGGAATTCTGCGGAGGGGGCGGCGCTGGGGGCGTCATACTTTGTCGTCAGACTGGCTTGCACGCAGGCCGGCGGTTCGGTCATGGGCTGGCCGGTCAAGGGGTCGCGCGGGGGTGAGGGCTCAAGTGTGAGATCGGCCTGCGCGTCCAAGACGTTGCTGTGGATGGCGACCAGTTCCTGGACCATGTCGGTGCGTTCATCGTAAGAGATTGTACGTATATCGTCGAGGACCTCTTCCCAGTCGTCGATTTCCTTCTGTGTGATGGTACAGGCGCGGCGGTAGCCGAAGCGGCGGCGGCCTTCTTCGGTGAGGACGGTTTGCGGTGGTTGGTGGGGGTCGGGGGAAGGTACGAGCTCGGCGAGGCCCTGGTCGACGAGGGACTGGCTGCGGTACTGGTCCTGGCGTGCGGAGACGTCGTCGATAGTTTCGAGGAGATCGAGGTTTCCTGGGATGCCGGTAATTTCGGCGGCGGCCTGTTCGGTTTCTTCGCTGCGGATTGTATCCATGTCCTGGTCGGCGAGGCGGTAAAGGTCGACGAGGGCTTTGGCGCCGCGGCACATGGCGGTGAGGGCGGCGGGTTCCATTGTTCCTTGTGCGACCTGGACGATGCCGTCATTGATGAGGTCGATGGCGTTTTTGAGGCGTTCGGGTGTGCGTTTGTCGAGGCGAGCGGCGGTGGAGGAGTTCTGGCCGCCGAGGGAGCGCCACTGGTGGGTCTGGTCGGGGGTGGGTCCGTGGGCGATGCAGAGGCCGTTGTACTGGGGCAGGCCGTGGCCCTGGCAGGGGGTGCCGTCTTTTTTGATGCCTTTACATGGTGTTCTGGCCATAGGTATGGTCCTCCATGGCATGTGGCCGCCGTCCATCGGATGTTGGGATGGATGGGGTAAACGTTTTGGTACCGCCCGGCCCGCCAGCGTGGAACTCATACCTACATGGGGAAACATGCGAGGTAGTGGAGGTAGTTTACTTGGGGATGGATGAATTGTCAAGGGGGTTGTTAGTTTTTAGTGGGCTGCTTCTTCTGTTGTCTGAATCAGGATTTGCTGGATTGTGAAGGATTTTCGGGATGGTTGGCGCCTGAAACTTGTGATAGACAAGACCGGTCGATCCGCGAAGGACACCTTTTTATCCGCGAAGGGACGCGAAGGGGCGCGAAGGGGCGCGAAGAACGGCAGGGGGCTTGTTGGATAGGTCAGGCGGTCGTCGTGTTGGTTATTGGCAATCTATCAGGGGGGACCAGTCGAATTCGGTGGGGATGGTGATGGTGTATCCGCTCAGGTCCTGGCCAGTCACCTCGACGCGGAGTTCCTGGTCCAAGTGCTTGACTGCCGTCTTGTTTTGGCCGGCGAATCCTGCTATGGAACAGGCGGCCGAACGGTCGGCGGGTTCGCCTCGCCATATCCCGAAGGTGAAGAAGTCGGCTGCTTCGAGCAGGCCGGGGTCCACGGCCTCTACAATCCAGAATCTGCCGTCCGGCCCGGTCCGTTTGGCCACTACATCCGGATGTCGGCGAAGCGACCTAAAGCGCTCGCCCTCCTGTCTCCAAGCGGATAGTGTGACCCACACTTCCGGCATTGGGTTGCCCCTGTCATCCAGCACTCTGCCCCTTATGAAGAACTGCCTGGTCTGGCAGAAGTCAGGCAGGGTCGGATTGCCCAAATAGTGTTCAATCAGGCGGGCGGCCTTGCTGTCGAGCTCCGACAGGTCACTCAGTCCGAATTGGGTGCGGAACAGGTCGGGGCGGAGCCAGTGTACGACCATTTCGGCCCAGTATTCGTGGCTATCGGTGGATTCATATCTGCCGGCCCACAGTCCCGCCTGCATGGCGCTCAAGTAGGCTTGATTGCGAGCCTGCTTGAATTCTGGCCTGCGATTGGCCTCCCATTCCTGGATACGAATCGCATAGTCCAAAGCGTGGGCTATTTCATGGATCAGTGTTTCGTTGCAGTGATAGGTTGTCATTGCGGGCGCAACCACGGCTTGTCCATAGGATGTTTCAGCGAACACGCCCGAGAATTTGGAATCAGCATCGTCGGAAAATTCGGGCAACTGCGAAGGCCCACCTTTGTCTCTGTCGTATAGCAGGATCCTGGTGTTCTGCGATGCCAACACGTCGAGCAGGTCAGGGCGGTCGGCGACCATACTGAAAAGGGTGGCCTGCGCTCGCCGCAGTTCTTCGTCCGCGACGGATTCAGGGGCCAGAATCGGTATGCCGCGTGCATCCAGGTATTTCCGGTAGTAGGGGTCTGCATTGAGGTGCGGTGGCGGGCCGGCGCCGGTGTGATATGCGGTAACCAGACTGCTGTGCAACCACCCAAGTGTGTCGCCGTCCACGCAGCAGAATCTGTACCATCCGCCCGATTCGTCTACTATTTCGACCAGCCGGTCGCCTTCCTGGACATTGCCGATGATGTCGTAGTCCATACCGGGGCCTGTGCGAACGTTGCCCAGCTGGACGTGGACGACCAGCACCTTGTCGATGGTGGTCCTGGTGGGGGTAGGGATAGGTGTGGGAGTGGGTCTGACGGTCTGCTCTTGGGTGCGGTGGACTTGGGCTTCGTTCTGGTCCGGCGATGCGTCGGCCTGGCTTTTGTTGTTGCGGTTGGCAAGTTGCTGTGCCAGTTCCCGGATTTTGGATTCTACGGTAAGAGTCCAATTTTGTGTACTTATCTCTTCGATAAACCCAACTATTCTCCAGCTCAAAGCGGTCGTCAGAGCCAAGAGCTGATTCTCAATGGTTTCCAGATTCGCCTTTGTGGTTTGGGCAAGGGCAGTTGACTGCTGTAGGGAGATTGTTGGACTGGACAGGTAGAAGGTCAGGTAGACGGCCAGTGTGGTGAGGAGCGCGAATCTGAATAGGCGTCTCATTCTGAAAGGCCGACGGCTGCGGGCGCCGGCAAACGCGGCTCCACATCTGACGCAGTGCGTTTCGTGGAGGTGGTTGGGCTGGCCGCAGGGGCACTGTTTGATGCCGATTTTCCAGTCGACTTGTACTTTTCTCGGAGTCATTGTGGGGGCGCCCATAGAAGCTGTAGACGAGAGCTGATGGGTGTCTGTTCCACGGTTTTGTGAGTGTAAGGCACCGGTGCAAGTTTGGCAACGCTTTGTTGGGGCGGCGAGTGTTGTCTGAATCAGGATTTGCAGGACTGATAAGGATTTTCAGGATGGAAGGCGGGCGTGCGTTGTCTATTGGGGGGTTCTGTTTGCTGCGGGCGGGAGGGGGGGCGGGGTAGCATATGACGCTGCCGGATAGTAATTACGAGTAGGTGTCGGTGGTCGGCGTATGATT
>JAPPKG010000152.1:0-4555 GCA_026914085.1 Caldilineaceae bacterium
GCGGGCAATGATACAGCATCCCCGCACGGCAAAAAGGGCATGTTCCGCACAGCGCGAAGTTGGGTTCGCTGGTCACCGAACTCCCAGTTCGAAATCGGGAGTCGCCGCTGCCAACTTCAACGATCTTTCCCGCGACTTCGTGGCCGAGGATCACCGGTGGCCGGCACGGGTACTCGTCGTGATAAATATGTACGTCAGTCCCGCAAAGCCCGGCAGCCGTCACTTCGATTACGACATGGCCCGGAACCGCGCTCGGCTCGGGCGCGTCCAGCAGACCGACTTGACCTGCCCCAGGCCTCAGTTTAGCTACGCCTTTCATTCAGACCTGCTCCTGAGAGTTTCAGCATTCCACCTGACTTTGCGCACGTGCCGCTCCCAATCTCCAATTACCCTGAACTGCACAACGTCTTCGCCCCATATTGTTGGCGCGGCGGCAACTTCATTCGCGGGCAGAGTAAATGACGGGATTCAGCGGCGTGTCGATAGGTTCTCCAATTTTCGCCCCGGGCAGCCAGCGCTCCCAATCTCTCTGCTGATTCTCGTTCTTCGGCGGCGCGACCCGCATCCCGTCCTCCATATAGATAATGGTCATCACTGCCCGCATCCGGTCGCTTTCGTTCGGCCCCGCCCGGTGAAATGTCCAACCGGAGTGAAAACTGACCTCCCCCAAGGCAAACGGCTCAATGCTTTTCGGATAGTCGTGCAATGTGCGGCCGATCCGCCGTTCACTCTCGTCGCTGATCGATAGATTCCGATTTTTCAACAGCTTGTGGCTCCCCACGCAGAACGAAAGAGGTCCCATCTCCAACGGGACCTCCTGCAAGGGAATCCAGGCCGTAACCGAATTGTCGTTTGACAGCGGCCAGTAAAACTGGTCGACGTGCCAGGGCGTAAATCCTCCCCCAGGCTCCTTGTAGAGCGCCTGATCGTGGTACATGCGCACGCCGTCAACGCCCATCAGTTCGGCCGCGATCTTGCCCAATCGACGGCAGAGCACAAAACTCTTCACCATCCCGCTGTGTTCCCACAGATTTGGAATCTGTAGAAAGGCCTTCCCGTACGTGTTCCGTTCCTCAAGCGCCAGGGTCTGCCGGTTAAGGGCCTTCACGAGGCGCGTAAACTCCGCGCCATATACGTCCAACACTTCCGCCGACAGAACATTGGGCAGCTTCACAAAACCGTCGCGACGGTAAGCCGAAATCTGTTCATCGGTAAGCGGATAGTCGACATTCAGTTCGTCCATGTCGCCTTTCTTTCACAGGCTTCATTTGCGTGGATTGTTAAACTGAGACGGGTGAAGAGTGCAGTACAAAGCCCCATTTCTGGCAAGAAAAGGGACACAATACTGCTCTCCAAACAAGCAATGGCACCCACAACGATTATACCTGAACTGTTCAGAAAGGGCATCCACCCGAAATCAATACTGCTTTCGCGGGTCAAAGAGTATATAATTCGGCCTGAGGCCTTGCCAGTTCTGTACCTGCGATTGATGACTGCCTGGGCCGTGAATGGTGGCCGGACGCAACCCGTTTGACGGCGGCCCGGCTCAACAGACTTTGCCGCGCAACTTGCGTCACCGGGTTATCTATGCCCCACACAGCTTTCATTGCCCTGGGCAGCAACCTCGGAAACCGGGCCGGCCATCTCCACGCTGCCCTGGATGCCATGTCGTCGTATCTGACCATAGTGGAGACGTCACACCTCTACGAAACAGATCCGATCCTGGTCACCGATCAGCCCCTCTTCCTCAACGCAGTCTGTAAAGCCTCTACACGCCTTACCCCGTCAGAACTGCTGCGCGCCGTCAAGCAGACCGAAGTCGCCCTCGGAAGGATCAAATCGATTCGCTACGGTCCCCGCGTCATCGATCTCGATATCCTTTTCTTCGACGATGCTCTCGTCGATACCCCCGATCTGACCATCCCCCACATCGGCATTCCCGAACGGGACTTTGTGCTGGCTCCTCTCTTGGACTTGGACCGGCAACTGCGCCATCCCCGCCTGAACATTTCAGTGTCGGAGCTCTGGCGGCGCCTGCAGATGCCGGTACCAGCCCGGGTGATGCCAGTAGGCGAAAAACTGTGGCATTGGGGGCAGGGCACAAAGGTAATGGGCATACTCAACATCACGCCGGACTCCTTCTCCGGCGACGGACTTGCCCAAGAGCCTGACCCGATCGCGGCGGCGCTTGCGCAGGCAAGCCGGTTTGTTGCCGCCGGTGCCGACATCCTCGATGTGGGCGGCTACTCAACTCGCCCCGGCCACGACTACCTACCCGTCAAGGAGGAGATCAATCGGGTAGTTCCGGTGATCAGCGCCCTGCGCGCTGCCGTAGACGTTCCCCTTTCGGTCGATACCTTTCGTGCAGACGTCGCCGAGGCGGCTCTTGATGCCGGTGCCAGCTGGCTGAACGACGTCTCAGGATCGCGATCGGCCCCATTGGCCGGCCGCGAAGGAGAGGATCCATCTCAACCCCCGCCTCTCAGTCCTCGCGCAGCTGTCTCGATGGGCGCTCTGGCCGCTCGCAGCCGTGTTCCACTTGTTCTGATGGACAATCGTGCGCCCCTCCGCACCGGCCCTTCGACCGCAAACGCGCCAAGCGGCCCGCCCTCCCCTTTCGAACAATCGAGCGACATAGTGGCCGCTGTACGTAAAGTACTATCCGCGGCTCTTGAACGGGCCCGCCTCGAAGGCGTTCCCCGCTGGCACCGCATCATTGATCCCGGTATCGGTTTCGGCAAAACACCTGCCCAGCACGCCTCCCTCATCTCCCGCCTCGATGAGTTTCAGGAACTGGGCTACCCGCTCCTCTTTGGCTGTTCTCGCAAGGGCTTCTTGGGCAAAATGGCAGGCGGCGCCCCGGTGGATGACAGGCTCCCGGCCACAATTGCGGCCAACGCTATGGCCGTAGAGCGCGGCGCACAGATCGTCCGCGTCCACGATGTCCGCGAAAACGTGCAGGCCGTGCGAGTCGTAGACGCCATCCTGGCAGGTTCCCTCAGCCGGCGGCCACCTTCATATGCCTGAGCAAAGGAGAGCCAAAGTGGTGCGATACCCTCTGACTGTGACCAACCTTTCTGGACGAACTGCCGTGGTCGTCGGCGGCGGTATCGTAGGCGAGCGCAAAGTGCGAGGACTGCTGGACGCTGGATTGCCCTTGCGCCTTGTCAGCCCATCCGCAACCGAGCAGATCGCCGCCTGGGCCGAATCAGGCAAGGTCGAGTGGATCCGTCGCAGGTACAGAGACGGTGACCTGGAGGACGCTGCCCTCGTCTTTGCCGCCACCAACGTCCGCTCCGTCAACCGTGAAATCGCGCAGGCCGCGCACAGGAAAAATCTTCTGGTTAACGTGGCCGATGCACCGGCCGAAGGCAACTTTCATTCGCCCGCAGTCACCCGTCGCGACGATCTGATCGTCTCCGTCAGCACCTATTCAGCACAGCCCCGCAAGGCCACCTCCGCCCGTGACCGCATCGCCGCACTTCTGGAACATGAGCCATGAAACCACTGCCGCAGGCGAACCTTGAACTCGTCGTTCCCTGCCCTTCTTTCAGGAAGGTGCACGCCCCATGAAGGGCAAGGCCTACATTGTTGGCGCTGGGCCTGGGCGTGCCGACCTGATCAGCGTGCGCGGCCTCGCTCTGCTGCGTTCCGCCGACGTCGTTATCTACGACAGGCTGATCGCTCAGGAGCTCTTGAATGAAGTCCGTCCCCAGGCCGAGAAAATCTTCGCCGGCAAGCAGGGCTATGCCTCCCGGGCGTTGACCCAGGACGCCATCAACGCCTTGCTGGTGGCGCGTGTCCACGCAGGTCTCCGGGTCGTGCGTCTGAAAGGGGGCGATGGCTTCGTCTTTGGCCGCGGAGGCGAGGAGTGCCTGGCGCTTGCTGCAGCCGGACTTGACTACGAAGTTGTGCCCGGCATAAGCTCCGCAACTGCCGCGCCCGCCTACGCTGGCATCCCGGTCACCCATCGCGGTCGGGCGAGCGCCTTTACGGTTGTTGCCGGCTACGAGGATCCCACAAAAGAAGGGTCAAATGTCGACTGGGCACTGATGGCGAGAGTGCCCACCCTTGTCGTCTTGATGGCTGTTCGATCCGCAGAGAAAATCTGTGAGGCTCTGGTCGAGCACGGCCGCGATCCCGAATCCCCGGCCGCCGCAATCGCAAGTGCAACGACAGTACATCAGAAAGTGGCCCGCTCAACAGTGGCCGGGCTGGCCCGAGCGATGGAACTGGCTGAGATTCACGCTCCGGCAGTGCTCGTGTTCGGCGATGTCGTCGCATTTGGCGACCAGCTCGCCTGGTTCAACCCTTTGGAAGGTGGAAAGGGCTTTGTTCCGCCCAAATCGCCTTAACCTTGAACCCTTCAGGTGAGCCCTGCCCTGCACCAATTTACCATGTGTATTCGCGTGCATCCCAATATTGGGGCGAACTCTCTTATGCCTCAGAAGGCGCCCAAACCACACTCTATTCCCATTCCAGTTCCCACCAGAATAAGCACCCCCTCTGACCACTGACCACTAACCACTGACCACTGCAGTTTGGGCGGTCGGGC
>JAPPKG010000235.1:0-4547 GCA_026914085.1 Caldilineaceae bacterium
GCCGAATAGGCCCGACCGCCCAGAACTGCAGTGGTCAGTGGCTAGTGGTCAGTGGTCAGAGGCGGGGCTTATTCTGGCGGAAACTGGAATGGGAATTGACCATGGCTTGGGTGCCACCAGAGGTCTACGGGAGTTCGTCCCCATTTTGGGATGCGCCCAGATCGCCCTATAAGTGGCGCGCGGCTTGCCGTTGTGATAGCATACTCGGCGACAGTCTCGATGGGCGTCGCGCCCCCATTACGGCGCGCAAACCGGACCTGGAAATGCCAACCACCTCGATACACGGAACACCCGACTACGCCGAGCTGGATGCGCTGGGGTTGGACCCCTCCGAAGTTGTCTATTTTTCGTCGAACATCAACCCGTACGGCCCGCCGGCGTCGGTTGTCGAAGCTGTTCAAGACGAGATCAGCCGCTCCTTTCTGGCGCGTTACCCGGACAGCCGCAGCCAGCGTCTGCGCGAGAAGATCGGCGCTTACCACGGTCTGCCGGCGGACGCGGTGCTGGTGGGGAATGGCACCGCCGACCTGATCTGGCTGCTGGCGCACGCCTATGGATTCCAGCGCCAGGCTGCGATTTTGTCGCCCACCTTCAGTGAGTACGCCGACGGCGTCATCATGGCTGGGGGGCATCCGATTCATCTGGCCCTGCCCGGCTGGCACCGTATCAGACGCCGCCGCTACGCTCCGGGCGGCACGACGCTGGCGCAGACGCGGCAGGCGTTGGAGACAGCCTCACCCTGGCTGGTCTTCATCTGCAATCCGAACAACCCCACGGGCGAGTACCTGTCACCGGGCGAGCTGCGCTTTCTGTGGGAAGGCGCGCCCAATGCCCTGTGGGTGATCGATGAGGCCTATGCCGAGTTCACCGAAGACCCCTGGAGCGCGGCGCAGTGGGTTATGGCAGGCAGGAACGGCAACTCAGGTCGGGCGCGCGGGCCGGGCTGTGTTGTCCTGCGCTCGATGACGAAGGATTTCGCGCTGGGCGGGCTGCGTCTCGGTTACCTGCTGGCGGCGCCACCGATCGTTGAACGCTTGCAGGAGATGCAGCCGCCGTGGAGCGTCAACGGGGTCGCCCAGCTGGCCGGACTGGTGGCGCTGGATGAGATGGACTGGCGTGAAGAGACGACGACGCGACTGCGCAAGGATCTGCGGGACCTGCAGGATGGTCTGCGGGCTTGCGGGTTCGCGCCGCTGCCGACGACGGTCAGCTACTTCCTGCTGCCGGTTGGGGATGCCAAGTCGATACGCGACCGGCTGGTGGGTGAGCGGCTGTTTGTACGCGACTGCACCTCGTTCGGTTTGCCCGAACATATCCGCATCGCGGCCAGGCCGCCGGATGAAAACGCCCGCCTCATCGAAGCCATGGCCCAGATTGATTATCTGCCGAGCCGAACGGTGGATTCACGCGTAACCAATAACCACTGATCATTGGCCGCCTGCCACTGCAGTCATGATTGAAGCCATCACTTTCGACTTCTGGGACACGATTGCGATCGACGATTCGGATGAGCCGAAGAGGGAGGCGCTGGGCCTGCCGAGCAAAGCCAATGCGCGCGTCGAACTGTTCGCCAGCCACGTGACCCAGAAGCATCCGGAGATCGCCTACGAGCAGGCGGTGCTGGCGTATCAACACGCCAACGAGAGTTTCCAGCATGCCTGGCACGAGGAGCTGCATACGCCGGGTATCGCCGCGCGCATGTACGACGCTTACGAGTTTCTCGGTTTGCGGCCGGGGCCGGGACGGTTCTCGCGGCTCATGCGCGAGGTGGATGAGCTGGTGCGTGAGATCGAAACGATGGAGGTACGCATCCAGCCGGACTTTACGCCGGGCGTGCATGCCGCCCTTGACGAGCTTTCGCTGCACTACAAGCTGGGCATCATCTCCGACACCATCCACACAACCGGCCGCGGGCTGCGCTATCTTCTGCAGCGCCAGGGTCTGCTGCGCTACTTCAACTACATGCTCTTTTCGGATGAAATCGGCGCATCCAAACCGGAGCCTGACGTCTTCCGGCAGGCCGCACGCGGTCTGGGCGCGGCGCCCTACCAGATTGTCCATATCGGCGATCGCGAGAGCAACGACGTCATCGGTCCCCTGTCGATCGGCATGAACGCCATCCTCTTCACCGGTGTCAGAGACCGCGGCAGCGACGAGACGCAGGCCAATGCCGTCTGTCGCACATACGCCGCGCTGCCCACGATCGTCCGACGCCTCTCGGCCACGATCAGGCCGCTCCAATTCGGTTAGGCTTAGTGGAGCCTTCACTGCACCGGGCATACGAAGCTCTGGCCGACCGCTTCGCCGCACACTTTCCCACGCAATTGCAGGGCCCTCGCACGGTCGGCCGCGAAGCCGAATTCCCTGTCGTCGATCAGAGCGGCCGCGCCGCCGATATCGACCGGCTGTGGCCCCTCCTTCTGGCGGAGGAGACGGGCGAGGGTTATTCCCTCTCTCCGCTCAAGGTCAAGCAGGATGCCGTCAACACCGACCTGATCGTCGGTCTCGACGGGACCGCCTACAGCTACGCGCTTGAGGTGGGAAAGGGTACGATCGAACTCAACGTCGGTCCTTACACCACCCTTTTTGAACTGGAGAGCGCCTTCCGCACAGCTGTGGAGCGGCTGGTGCGGGCTGCAGCGAAGCTGGACTGGCGCGTGCTGGGGTATGGCGTGCAGCCGCTGAGCCCGGCTACGCGGGACCTGCTGTCGCCCAAACAGCGCTATCACGCGCTCGCCGACATTATGGGCGACGACTGGATCTGGTACACCGTGACAGCCAGCGACCAGACGCACGTCGATGTCAGCCGCGATGAGGCGGTCAGCGTTCTCAATTTCGCCATCTTGATGGCGCCGGTTGTGGTCGCCCTGTGCGCCAATTCGCCGGTTGTTGCCGGCGCGCTGACCGGCGACTGCTCCGGGCGCGAAGGGCGTATGATCAGTGCTCTCTACGGCGAACGCCACGGCATGATCGCCCATCCATACGCCGACGTGACCGACTTCGTGGCCCGCCTGAGCCGGATGCCAGCCCTGCTGCACCGTGAAGGAGAACGCCTGCTGCCCGACGGGAGGCCCTTCGCCGAGGTATTGCGCGCTGATTTTGAAATGGGGGGAAGTGGGGCCGAGACTCTCTCTCCCGGCTGTTTCGACGCTTTTTTGCTGCACGACCACTATATCTGGCACAGTGCCCGCCTGCGCACCGCCTACGGCACGGTCGAGCTGCGCCCGGCATGCCAGCAGCCGCCGCAGGAACTGATGGCCGCGACGGCGCTCTATCTGGGGTTGGTGGAGGGGCGCGAGCAGATTACTGACTATTTGCAGACCACGTTCGCGCCAACTGGCGAGGAGAGAGTGGATCCAGCTCCACTATCAGAGTGCTGGCCGCGTATGAGACAGTACCACGAACAGGTAGTTCGCGCCGGGCTGGCCGCTCCCGAGCCAGCGCCCGATTTTCTGGCCGATATTCTTGAACTGGTCGCGGCCGCTCTTCTTCGCCGCGGTTACGGTGAGGAGAGAATGCTCACGCCTTTGTGGCAGCGACTGGAGCAGAGGGAGAACCCGGCGCAGCGCGTGCGGCGGGTCTTTGCGGAAGAGGGGTTGGAGGGTTTGATAAAGTCTTCTGATTTGGAGAATTACTTGCGGGAGATGTAGGGTCGGTCATCCTGACTGGACCAACAGATCGAAATCACCGGCTTTAATTGAGGGGAAGACCCCATGCCCTCCAAATCAAACGACGTCGCGGGACAAACTCAGGGCCCTGCCGAGCCTATTCACCCAGGAAAGCATCTGGCGGAAATAATGCAGGAGTTGGACATCACACAATCCCGCCTGGCCAAGACGATAGGCGTTCCTGCGATTCGTATCCATGAAATCGTGCATGGCCGCCGGTCGATTACTGCGGACTCTGCGCTGCGCATCGGAAAGGCCCTGGGGATGACTCCTGAATTCTGGCTGAATCTGCAGCGCATGTACGACCTGGACGTCGCCCGGACCAAGACGGATACCAGCGCCATCAAACCTCTTGTCGAGGTGTCTCTTTAGAGCGGTTTTCGCCCGACAGCCAAGCTCCGCGGACCCTGCAGTCGCTATACTAAGATAGCGGCATAACAATGGAGTCCGTGGGTTCTGTCCGGTTATGAACCAGAAGACGAATCTTTTCCGTTGTGCCGCTGCTGAAAGATTCTTCCCCGCAACGGGCACATACCACGGCTGGAATCCTTTCTACGAGCACATACTGTCCATCGATCTGAAAGAGTTCGGTCGCCAGTTGGTCCCGGCATTCTTTAGCGTGACAGACCGCGCAAGTGAACACAGTTACCTCTGATCTCTGACGTCTCCGTAGTGTCTCCTGCTCGCCCGTTTACTACGTTGCGAGCAGTCAGGGACCGACTAGCGCCCTCCGAACAGCTGACCGAAGTCGACGTTGGCGCCGCCGCTGGCGCCCTTGCCGCCGACCTGGGGCATGTACTGGGCGATCTTCTGGGCCAGTTTGCCCATGGGCATGGTCTGCAGGTAGGCCTTGCCCGGCCCGCGCAGGGTCGCGAGGAA
>JAPPKG010000606.1:0-4543 GCA_026914085.1 Caldilineaceae bacterium
CTACTATATCGAATGGCTCACCGACGAAATCGAACGCCAGGCCCGCGCCTACATCGAACGCATCGACGAATTGGGCGGCGCCATGCAGGCCGTCGCCGACGGTTTCATCCAGCGCGAAATTCAGGAGTCCGCCTACGCCTCTCTACGCGCCATCGAAAGCGGGGACCAGACCGTCGTCGGCGTCAACCGCTACCAGGGCGGCGCATCCCTCTCCGAAGAGACCTTGCACGTCGACGAAGTCGTGCAGAATGAGCAGATCGCTGCCCTCTCCGCTCTCCGCGCCCGCCGCGATACCCACAGGGTATCCGAGGTGCTCCAGCGCATCCGGCAAGCCGCCCGCACTGACGGCGCGCCATTGATGCCGCTCTTCGTCGAAGCGGTCGAGAGCGACCTCACCATCGGCGAGATCTGCGATGCCCTCCGCGCCGAGTTCGGCGAATTTCAGCCGTCAAGTTGGGTGTAATGCAGAAGCAACCCAACAGCGCCTTCTGCTTTGTCTGTGGCATGGATAACGTAGCCGGCGTGAAAGTGCGCTTCTACGAGACAGTCTCCGCCGCCGGCGCTCCCGAACTCCTCGCCCGCTTCTCCGGCCGGCACTGCCACCAGGGCTACCCGGGTCGCGTGCACGGCGGAGTCCTCACCGGCGTCCTCGACGAGACCATCGCCCGTGCCGTCAACTTCGGCGCCGGAGTAGACGTAGAGCGATGGGGCATAACCGCCGAGCTGTCTACACGCTTCCTGCATCCCGTCCCCCTCGACACCGAAGTCAGCGCCCGCGGCCGTGTCCTCACCCAGAATCGCCGCATGTTCACCGGCAGCGGCGAAATCCTTCTACCCGACGGCACCGTCGCCGTACGCGCCGAAGGCAAATTCCTGAAACTGACCCTGAATGCCATATCGGGGAATGACTTCGATCTGCCCGGCTGGAGACTCTATCAGGACGAGTAGTCGGTTAGAGCACCACCATCACTGCATCGACGCCAAGAGATTCTGAAGTCTATCTTGAACTGGTACCAGCCTGACCGTTCGAAGTAGCTGATCTCCCTTTCAGTTGCAAAATATTGAATGGTCTGGATAGAATTCAATTTCACCGGTCTCCTGGAGTGACTTGGGCTCAATGACGAATGACAGAAGTGTGACTTAGGAGAGCAGCTTGCTGTTCCCCGACCAGTCGCGCACCTGAGCACAGAAGGACCGCTACGCCAGTTATGTCCTTCGCGGCCTTTCGCGTGACTTCGCGGATCAATTGGTTTTGTCTTTCGCAACAATCAGGCGATAAAGAACTCTGAGAGGCCTACTGTCATTCTGTTCTTGTTGAATGACCTTCCCAAATGTTAACGGCTGATGTGCCGAGTGACGGGCGGACCAAGAGCTTCAGGCCGACACAGAAAATTGCGCAGGGTCAATCGGAAGGGAAAACCGTGCAACTCGCCAACGCCCAAATCGACCACGTCGGCATCGTCGTCCATGACCTCGACGACGCCCTCGCCACCTACTGCGGCATCCTCGGCTTCCCCATCCTCGAACGCCTCCACGCGCCCGACCACGGAGTCGAAATCGCATTTCTCGATGCCGGCCGCACCACCATCGAACTCCTCTCCCCCACAGATGAAGAGAGCGGCACCGCCCGCTTCCTGGCGCGTCGCGGCGAAGGCAGCCACCACGTCTGCTTCGCCGTCCCCGACATTGCCCAAACTCTGCAAGAGCTCCGCGCTAAAGGCGTCCGTCTCATCGACGAAACCCCGCGTCAGGGCATCCACGGACTCGTTGCTTTCCTCCATCCCCAGGCCGCACACGGCGTCATGATCGAACTGCTGCAAAAAGACCGGGCGCATCGGCTCGAATGACTCCAACCCGTTTTGGCCGTTCCCCTACCATTGGCACGCAACTCTCCCACTGGAACGAGGTCATCGACCGCCGCCTCGCCGCCAACCGCCCCGAAGAAGCCGTTCCGCTGATTCGCGTTATCCTCAAAAGCCTGCCCCGCCACCTGCCCACCTACTTCCGCTTTCTTCAGGTCATCTGGCTGTTGCGCCGCTGGCACGAAGGCAAGGACTGGGCCTTGCGCCTTCTGAGCGCCGACCCCGGCAGCGAACTCGCCTGGGCCGTCCTCGCCCGCGACGCAGAAGCTGGCGGCAACCTGACAAAGGCCCAACGCTTCTGGACTCTTGCCCTCGAAAACGCGCCCTACAACCGCCCAATCCGCCAGGGGCTGTCCCGCACCCTTCTGCGCCAAAAGCGCCCTCTCATGCTCACACGACCCGCACTGGCAACCCTCTACCGACTGGGCAGCCGTTGGGACAGGGCCATCCGCGTCTACGCCGAATTGACAGACGAGGAGCCCGGGCGCCTCGACTATCAGAGCGGCCTGCTTGAAGCCGCTTGGCACGATGGCCGCACAGAAGAGGCCCTCCATCTGGCCCGTCTCCTGGTCTCACTCAACGGAAACCTGCTCCTCGGCTGGGTTGTGTCCGCCCACATCGGCGATGAAGACGACAAGGCGCTGGCCCGCGCCCCCCTCGAAGCCATGGACCCCGACGGCGAGTACGCCGTCACTCGCTTTGCCTACAAAAACGCCTTCGCCGTCCCAACCGACATCTCCGTCTCGCCCCAGGACGCCGCCCTGCTGAACGCCGCCAGAGGAGAATTCTGACCAGCCTGGGCGCGCGCCGCGTTCCGGCCTCGGCGAACTCGTCCCCTCAATAGTCTTTTTTTGTCAAAACATGGCGTCTGCGGTACTCTGCTGCGGAGGCGGCACGGCTGGGACCGCCACCGTTTATCAGTCCGGAAGCGAGCCCGTCACAATCGCAGCCAGACCTTTCCTCCGGCTTTCCCGGCGCACCAAAGGAGCGATGTGTGCACAGTCAGCACGACCTGAAACAAGCGCTGCTTGATTCACTGCAGAGCAATGAAGAAATTGCAGTCATTCAGCCCCCTGCCATCGGGCAGACTGAGCGGCAGAACGAGCTGCTTATGTTCATTAAACCTGAAATCCTGGCAATCGACGACCCGACCTGCCTCGGCCACGCCATCGACCTGATCTGGGCCAAGCTCGCCGAGTTCGACGCCTCCGTAGAAGGCATGGTTCTGGTCGGCGGCCCGGCCCTCGAACAGAAAGAGAGCATGGACCGTCACTATGGCGCCATCAACGTCCTCTCCAAGACCGCCTCAACCGGCCTCGACGCCACCGACAGGCAAACCGTCTACGACGCCCTTGCCGTCCCCCCTCCCGAATATCCTCTGTTCGGCGGACACGAATTTCTGAACGCCCATCCCGCTTTCACGCCGGCCACTTTGGACGACCTTTGGTTCACAAAAAAAGCGCACAAAGTTCGTTCGGGGTTTTACGTTCAGGCCTATGAAGAAACCGGCGAAAAATTCATCCTCGTCAACGGCTTCCACCCCGCCCAGCTGGCCCACTTCACCGAGCCTGCCCATCGCATCGCTCTCATGCTCCTCCATTCCGACACAGGATGGGCCAATCTGCGCGACCAGATGATCGGCGATACCTTCCCCGAACGCGCCGTACCCGGCTCCATTCGCGGCCAGCTTCACGCCACTCCTGCCCGCTACGGATTCGACGAAGTGACCATCGCAAACAACGGCGTCCATCTCTCTGCCGGACCCTTCGAGGCCATGTTCGAAATCGCCAACTTCTTCGGTACCCTGGTCGGCGCCGATATCGCCTCAACACCTCCTCGGATCGTCAAAACCATGCTGGCCGCAGGCATCGCAAAGGATGACGCCTATCGGGCAACAGAAAATCCTGACGTCGAAACCCGTGAGGGCCAGGCCACCGATCTGTTCGACGCCACCGAACACATGGATACCGAGGACGCCGTCGCACTCTACAAGTCCAACGTAGCCGCCTGAACCCCGCCAGCCCCTGACACCATGGCGCATCCGGCCTTGCCCGTTCCCAAATCTGCTCCAGCTATAGAATCTTCATCACGACGTGCGCGTCGCGCCAGAGCCCTTCCAGGTCGTAGCGGCGCCGCGTCTCCTCCGTAAACAGATGTAAAATAACATCGCCATAGTCGGCAAGCAGCCACCCTCCTCCTTCTTGCCGCAGGTCGTGGACGTTCAAAGGCCGCGTCTTCTGTTCAATCTGCAGTTGCTCCCAAAGATCATCCCGAATCGCATTTGCCTGTCGTTCATTGTCCACACTGCCCAGCACAAAATATGTAGCAATGCTGGTCTGGTCGCTTACGTCAAGTAGCACGATGTCCGCCGCCTGCTTTTCCTCAATAATTTCGACGATCTTCCGCGCCAGTTCGTTGCTGTTCAGTTGATCCTCCCTCCCATAATCTCCCACTGAGTCAGTCTCCCAGTATATCACAAGCACGCCCATCTTTCGGGTCGCTTTCCGCCGCGGCCGCCTACCAAAATGGGTCGAACTCTCCTATACCTTGGGTAGCAACGGAGCACGGTCCAGTCCGCCTACAACCCTATTGTAAGCAAGACCCCTCCTCTGACCACTGACCACTAACCACTGACCACTGCAGTTCTGGGCGGTCGGGCCTAGTCGGCCCTCCCTTGTGCG
>JAPPKG010000061.1:0-4543 GCA_026914085.1 Caldilineaceae bacterium
GGGCCTTTTGCGCCCCCCCTTTGGGGGGGGGCCCCCCCCCCGCAACGCCCCCCCTTATGTCCGCGCCGTAGCGAGTGTGTGGCTAATTTGAAGTTGTCGTCTCGCGGCGGCCGGGCTTCACCCCCAACCCCCCGCGAATTGGCGCATTCCGAGTATGTGCCAGCGCAGGCACGCCAGGCGGGGCAACTCCCATGCATACCCAACATTCACCGCCATGACCACCGCGAGCCCCCTACACAATTACTGACGGTTCATTCCACCCAGACAGACCGCACTCTGTACAAGCACAGAACCCCGCTTGGCAGTTACACGCCAAAGCCCGAATCGAACAGGAGCGTCCTCCTCTACCCATCCGGCTCAACGATGACAGGCAAGAACCTGCCCTGCTGCTTGATCATGTGACTATACCAGTCAGTAGAATTCAGGCTCTCTTCACCTTCGCCACGGGAAAGCCAGCGTTGGCGTATTTGCGTAGCGACCGGTGGAAATCTCCAGGCGGGCGCCGCAGCCCGGTGCAATAGTGACCTCAAATGAGCTGTCCTCGACGTTGACAGACTCTCCGTTCAACCTGACTGAACCGAACTGGTGCTCTGCATACGCGCCGCCCTGGACCGTCACCCGGCGCGACGATACCTGGCTCGTGTTTACCAGAGTCACCGTCACTGCTTCGCCGGTCAGGCTTTCCACGAGCGCGGCGACGTCAGCCGGGATGCCGGCGCGTCGATTGTCCGGGTCGAAGTAGCGCAGGCGGCAGTGGAGAGGGCCGCCTGTTCGGCCTGTGGGCAGCCCGCCGAGCATCAGCTTGTTGAGGTTCTCGGTGACTGCCGGGTTGATGTGGTTCATGTCGTCGGAGAGGCGCGTGTCGGGGGTAGCCGTGTCGGCGCGCATCGCCTCCAGATTTGCCCTCAGCCTTTCGAAATCGGCTTGCAGCGCCTCCTCGGGAAAGGCAGGGTTACTTCCTTCCAGGTACTGAATCCAGGGGTCGTCCGCGAGCAGGTCGCGGTGGTCCGGGTTCATGGACCAGTAGTAGACTTCGAGCGCACCGGACGTGAAGGGCTCGTCCTGAAAATCGTACCAGTCCTCCTCGCCAAAGTAGTCCCCGTATGCGTTGGGATACATCAGGCGGCCGTCAATCTCGCGGGCGTTACTGTTGACGTGGTCGATGACGCCGCGCCAGGAATCGGCATAGCGCCGATCGCCGGTCAGTAGCGTCGCATTGCCGAAGCCGTGAATGGCACGCGTGTGGAAGTAGGTACGGTGGGCCAGCTCACCCGTCTGTGGAACGGTGACCGTGAAGCCCCAGCCGTATACGCCGCCGTACCAGCGTCCTCCGCACTCGCTGCCGACTACATTGTCGAGACCTACGTTTGTCGGAATGATGCCGCCGTTCTGCTCAGTGCGTTCAACCCACTGATCGACATAGTCGAGGACCCACTGCCGGTATCTGTCCTCGTGGCCGAGCATGAATGCGTTCAACGGCAGAATCGTTGCGGCCATGTTGATCGGATGGTCGCCGACGACGTCATTGTAGTCCTTGAAGTGGGCCACCATCTCCTCGTAGCTGCGCTCGCCGTGGCCGAGACGGAAGCGGCCTTCGACTTCGATCGGGTCGCCAGCCCAGTCCAGACCGGTGGCTTTGCGGAGCAGGGGGCCGCGGCTGCCGTTGAACATGCTACGGATCAGCTTGTGTTCCGGATCATAGTTCTTCGCTATCGGGTCTTCGTCCATGTAGAACCCGGCGAAGCGCCGGCACCGCAACTGAAATCTGGGGTCGTCGGGGTCTGAGAGACCTTGAAGGAAGAAGGCCGAGAAACCTTCGCCGTTGTGAAACCAGTCGAACATGACGGGAAACTCTTTGAAGTACATCCCGTCGCGGGCCATCGGCACGTCCACGGTCTTTGCCTCCGTGTACTGCTGAAGATGGCCTTCCCAACCCAGCTTGTAGAGGTCGAGAATGTCGTCGTCGGCGCCAAGGGCGTGCAGCATCGTCCAGTTCAGGATGTTCTCGGCGGCGTCGTCAGGCCCGTCGTCGCCGCCCCACCGGGGGACGCACAGCAGGTAGCCTCGGTCGTCAAAGTAATGATCGAAAAATGCGCGGCAGCCTTCAGCCTGCTCGCGCAGAAGTCTGCGCTGCAGCAGGGCCCAGTGGGGCGGCGCCATCGGTGTGTTGATGTTGAGTGAGCTGGTCATTTGGCTGTTCTTTCTGATTGAAAACTGTGGATTGACTTTTGTGGGAAACTGCCCGCATTCTTGGACAGATATTTGCTCTCAGAGAGTACCTCGGAACTCCTTCAACCGAGCACACAGGGCCGCAAAAAACGGCTCTTTGGCCACATGGGCCATTTGGCGAACCATGGGCAGGCGGCGCCGGCTATGTGCTTGCAGACTGGCGGTACTTTCCCTTCCAGAAGATGGCCAGAGTTGCCAGGCCGGCCAGTGCTCCCTGGACAGAGACGGCGAGGCGGGGGCCGGCGGTCTCCGCGAGAGATCCGGTTACGAGTTCCCCAGGCAGGCCGATACCTTGGCTGAGGGCGACCGTGCTCATGGCGCGGCCTCGCATCTCGTTGCTGGAGGACGTAAGTAAAATGACGCTGCGCATTGCGTAGAAGCCCGCTTGGCCTACGCCTGCCAGGAACTGTAGGAGCATCGCCAGATTGAAGAGCGGGGAGAGGGCGAATAGTGTCCAGGCGATACATTGAAGCAATGAACCGGCGGCGAAGATTGAGTGGAACGACATGCGGCGGCGCAGGCGCTGGGTCAGAAAGATGCCCACGAAGGAGCCGAGACTGAAGCTTCCGTTCAGTATCCCAAGCCCAATCGCGCCGCGGTCGAACACATCGCGTGCGAAGACGGGCATAAGGCTCAGCGCTGGGAAGACCAATATGTTTATTAGCGCGGATACCACCACTACGGTAAGCAGACGGCGGTTGCCGCGCAGGTAGGTAACGCCGCCAACGAAAGACTGCCAGACGCCTTCGTGGGCCACCTGCGTAGTCTGCGGCACTTGAATGCGACCCAGCCAGATCAGCAACAGCAGGTTGAGGCCCGTAAGCGCGATCAGAGCGCTGAACCCCGCCGATGCGCCAATGTATTCGAGCAGCCAGCCGGCCATGTAAGCGCCGGCCCCCAGGAGGACGCTGTGCGTCAGGCTCTCCAACAGCATCGCATCCGCGGTGAGCCTGCTTCCGAGAAGATCGGGCACCAGTGCCGCGCGGGCCGGCGCGTCAACCGTCCAGCCGGCGCCGATGATGAAGGCGGCCGCAGTGATCTGCCACGCTTTCAGCCTTTCGCCCTCAAGAAGGAGAAGAAGCGCGAGGCAGGCCGCAAAGGTCACGACCTGGCTCAGGATCAATGTGGTCCGCCTTCCCAGCCGGTCGCCGATGAAGCCTGCGAATCCGCCGAAGGCCAGCTGGGCCGCCCGGCGCCAGAAGGTGAGCAAGGTCACGGCCAGGGCCGAATCAGTCATCTCAAGGACCACGACCCCTGCTACAACGACCCAGATGGAGTAGGTCTGCCACCAGAGAATGCTGCTGAGAAGCAGATGGCGGTAGTTCGACTGTGCCAGAGGAGCCAGCAGACCGGCGCTGCTCTCCTCGGTGGGCGTCAGTCGGCGGCTCCGTTAGCGGCCCAAAGTGTGCCCTGCCTCATCATCTGTTGCACTGCCGTGCGCTGAAAAGTGTCGGATGTGTGGCCAAGCGTTGTATAGAAGACGCGCCCATTTCCGTAGGACTTGACCCAGGCCATGGGATGTCCCTTGTCCGCCCACTGGGCGCTGGCAAGAACGTGAATGGCAGGGTCCCATGCAGACATGTAAATCTCGTCCTCAACCTCGAAATCGGTGATGCCCTGCATGACCGGGTGGGTGGTATCGTCAACATTCACGGTGAAGGTCAGACCCGGCGGATGCCAGTTGGCGTGACCGCCAAGCATGGTTGCGGCTCTGCCGCCAATCCACCATCCCGTGCCATGGACGCCGACAAATCCTTTGCCGCCAGCCACAAAGTCGAAGAGTCCTTCCTCCTGCTCTGGACTAAGCTCGGCATGATAGGTGGCGGACCCGTCTGCATGGCGCTCGGAGCGGGTGAATCCTGAACCCAGCACGCAGACATCGTGTTCTGCCAGCTTGGACGACGTGAAGATGCTCTTGTCGTCCGTTATCGTGACATCGATCCCCGGGGCGTCGCCGAGGAAGCCGCCGATGACCTCTGCGCTGGCGGCGAAGCCGTGATTGCTGCCGGAGATTACAAGGACGTTCGTCATGGGTCTGCCTTTCTGATTTCGTGCCGGGCGGCGAGGACGGAGGCGCGGCTGCCTGGCCGGGTGAGTAGGATGGGGGGCCTTGGAATCATAGCATAGCCCTGGGAGAGTTTCAATGGAAGAAACGAGAGGGCGTGCGTCCCAAAACAGGCGCGAACCTTCCTGTACCTCGGGTAGAGGAGGAGCCACACCAATCTCGCGATCAACTCTGAATCAGCGCTAGCGCTCACTCTGACCACTGACCACTGCAGTTCTGGGCGGTCGGGCCTATTCGGCCCTCCCTTGT
>JAPPKG010000236.1:0-4497 GCA_026914085.1 Caldilineaceae bacterium
TCCCGGTGAAGACGTTCAGCCGGTGGCTGATCTGGGAGCTGGGGCAGGTGATGGGCGCGTGCCCGGCCAGCATTCACGAGTTTTACATTGCGAGGGCGGACAACGCATGGACGAACCGGACGGTGCCGGCGATGAACATGCGTTTTTCCACGTACGAAGCAGGGCGGGCGGCGTACCGGGCGGCTCAGCGTACGCAAACCGGGGCGTTCATTTTCGAGATCGCGCGCAGCGAGATGGGTTACACGTTCCAGGAACCGGCCGAGTTTTCGGCTGTGCTGATCGCGGCGGCCATCAAGGAGGGATACCGGGGGCCGATCTTCATCCAGGGCGATCATTTTCAGGTGGACGGCAAGAAGTACAGGTCGGACCCGGACGGTGCGCTGAACGAGGTGAAGGCGCTGGCAAAGAAGGCGGTGGCGGCCGGTTACTGGAACATTGATATCGACACGAGCACGCTGGTGACGCTGGAGCCGGCGTCTTTAGACGAGCAGCAGCGGGACAACTACCTGCGCTCGGCGATGCTGACGAAGTTCATCCGCGACCTGGAGCCGGAGGGCGTGACGATCAGCCTGGGCGGCGAGATCGGCGAAGTGGGGGAAAAGAACTCGACGGTGCCGGAGCTGGACGCGTATATCCACGGCTACAAGGCTGCGCTGGGCGAGCTGGGCGACTACGCGGGGCTGAGCAAGATCAGTGTGGCCACGGGCACGGCCCACGGCGGGATTCTGCTGCCGGACGGCACGCAGGCCGACGTGGCGGTGGATTTCGATACGCTTGAGGACCTGGGCGAGCGCGCCAGGTTCCACGGCTCCGGCGGGGCGGTCCAGCATGGGGCGAGCACGCTGCCGGAAGAGCTGTTCAGCAAGTTTCCGGAGACGCAGACGATTGAGATTCACCTGGCGACGGGTTTCACCAACACATTCCTGGACCATCCCAGTCTGCCCGACTCGTTGCGCCAGGAGATGTACGCGCACCTGGAGGCGCATCACGCGGACGAGCGCGGGGCGAATGATTCCGATCTTGTTTTTCATCTGAAGACGCGCAAGAAGGCGCTGGGGCCGTTCAAGCCGGAGCTGTGGGCGCTGCCGCGTGAGCGGGTGGAGGCGATCTTTGCGGGTGTGGAAGAGCACTATGCTTTTTTCTATGAGAAGCTGAATGTCGTGGGCACGCGTGACCTGGTTGACGGGATCGTTACGCCGGTTGCCCACCACAGGCCGATGCCGGTCTTGGCGCGGGGCGCGGGGGACGATCAGGGACTTGCCGATTGAGAAGGGCAGTGGTCAGTGGTTAGTGGTTAGTGGTTAGTAAACCCCGCAGGTCAGTGGCGAGGAACCAGTGCTGGTGCCGCCAACAATCCTCTTACGTATGCTGCTTGCTCTTGATGTAGGTTCCTCGATTTGTACGGTAGTGCTGTTTGACCCGGCTGGGGACGCAGTGCTGGCTGAGAAGGTGTGGCGGTCGCGGCGGCGACAGACGGAGGAGACGCTGCCGGCGGTGGCGGGGGTGCTTGCGCAGGCCGGCGCGGTTATGGACGACGTCGGTATTTTGGCGGTTACGACGGGGCCGGGCAGTTTTACGGGCGTGCGGATTGGGATCAGCGTTGCGAAGGGGATTGCCATGGGGCTGCCGGAACCGCCCGAGTTGATCGGTCTGCCGGTGTTGAGCGTGACCGCGGCGAGGTTCGTGCCTCTGGCGGCGCCGGGTGCGGATGTTTGGGCTGTTCTGCAGGCGGGGCGGGGGCGCTTCAATTGGGCCGTGGCGCCGGCTGATGACCCGCTGTGGCTGCCGGACGTTGATGAACACCGGGCAGGGCAGGTCGAGGCGCTGGTTGCGGCGCTGCGGGCGGAAGGGCGTCCTGTGTGGCTGGTGGGCGAGTTGAGCAGTGCCCTGCGACAGGATTTGCAAGGGCTGGCCCACGTCCGCTACATCGATCCGGCTGCGGATTTCGATCTGCCGGAGGATTACAAGAGTACGCCCGGTTTCTCAAACGGTGCGGGAGCCGACCGGGCCGGCTTGACAGAGCCCCGGGGTGAGGGGTTGGCCCGCCTGGCTATGCGCCACCTGCGCGCCGGGTCACCGGCATGTACTGCGCCGCTGCAGCCACTCTATTTGCGTCCACCTCAGTAGGCAGAACCCAATGGGAAACAACCGATCGTCGGGCACACCCGGGCGCTACTGGTGTATGTTGGTGTCCGATGGCTAGCTTTCTGAACCGCCGAAAACGACAGTCCGATACAGGCGATCGAACTGCCCCACCCCACTGCCCGCTGGCGATTGGGCCGCTGACGCTGACCGATCTGAAGAACGTGATGGAGCTGGAGAAGGTCAGCTTTCCCAGCCCGTGGACGCTCGCGACCTACCACAGTGAACTGACGCGTAACAGCCGCAGCCGCTATCTGAAGGTTGGGCCGGCGCGGGGCCCGGAGGTTCGGGCGACGGGGGCGGCAGTGCCGGCGCTGATCGCGCAGGGAGGCTTTATGCTGTTCGGCGCGGAGATGCACATTGTAACGATCGCGGTGTTGCCGGCGTGGCGCGGGCGTTCGATCGGCGAGTGGCTGCTGCTGGCGCTGCTGGCGCTGGGGCGGGAGGAGGGCGCGCATACGGCTACGCTGGAGGTGCGCGTCAGCAACGAGATCGCAATGCGTCTGTACCGCAGGGCTGGGTTTGAGGCGGTCGGGTACCGGCGACGCTACTACCCGGACAAGGAGGACGCGCGCATCCTGGCGCTGGCGGCGCTGCACAGGCAGCGTGTGTGGGCGCCGCTGCGGGAGCGGTTTGAGGTGCTGTCGGCGTTGATGGGGCGCGGGGTGGAGGCGCCGGGGTAGGGGGATGGCGCGGAGAATTGGGATTACAGTCCTAATGTGCGTTTAGTTCGAAGACCCGCTATTGGCGTGTTACGTATTGCGTAAAGGCAGACTTGGCAGGCGCAATACCACTGCGTGATGCGCGCGAAGAGTCTGGGTGTCATACGGGATTTACATTCGCTTTGTTTTCGTGCTGTTGTCGATAGGCAGCCACCAAGTGTGGCGCAACCTCGGATGCCGGGCGCATGTTCTCGAAGTCTTCAGTAGAGAGTTCCCGAGTGTCGGGATCGTGTGCGATGGCGCGACGAATCTCACTATCTTCAGATGTTGAAGGCCAAACCGTTTCCGGTTTAAGTTTTGGCATATTTTTTTATGAGGCGATCTTCGTATTCCTTACCGGGAACCATCGTAACCAGTACCCAATCAGGAGATTACTTATCGGCAGAATCAGTTCTCTTTTCATTTCGTCTTTTGTATTCTCTTTGCCTCGCAATCACCATTCGTTGCCTCGCCCTAGATCGCATCGACTCCGTTCTTTCGAGCATCACACGAAATCCGAGTAGTCTTTGGTTTGGCCGCTTTGAGGTTTGCCTCGGAGGCGGCGCGATATTGTCCGGGCCACGTCACTCGGGGGCTTGAAGTTTCCTTCCAGCACGCCGGAAACATGATGCTGTGAAGGCAGAACATACGAAATACATAGTGGTGATCCCATAGACGAAGACAGGCGCTCGCAGAGGTAAGATGATTTGTACAGCAGTGATCCGGGACTGATCCGGAGAGACAGCCGTTGAAACTTATCAGAAACATCATCTTGGTGCTGGCGCTCATACTGCTCGGCGTGGTCATTGGCTTCGCGCTCGACGGGCAGGGGGACGGCAGCGGGGATGGGCAGACGCCGTCGTCTGCCGCAACAGGCGCTACGAGTACGCGAGCGGTTGCGCCTACGGCGACGGGGGTTTCCGGCTCGGAGGGGACGAGCGCCCCTACGGCTGTGCTCACGGCGACGGAGGGTTCGGGCGCGGAGAACGGTGGGGAATGGGGCGTCGTGGTGCGGGTGGCGGACGGGGATACGTTGACGGTGCAGTTCGGCAGTGGGGAGGAGGAGACGATCCGGCTGCTGGACGTGGACACGCCGGAGACGGTGCATCCGAACCGGCCGGAGGAGTGTTTTGGTGCGCAGGCTTCCGACTATACGAAGACACTGATGCGGCAGCGCGTGCATGTTGAGCCGATGGGGCGGGACAGGTACGGGCGTTTGCTGGCCTATGTGTGGGTTGAGGGTGACGAGGGCAGCGTGTTGTGGAATGTGCGGTTGTTGGAGGAGGGGCTGGCCGTTTACAACGATTATGGCAACCCGGGCCGGTACGCGGACAGGTCGCGGGCAGCGGCCGAGGAGGCGATGCTGGCGGGGGTGGGGTTGTGGTCGGCATGTGAGATCGGGGAGAGGCCCACGGTCGTTGCGACGCAGCCGGCTGGCACGGGTTGCCCGCAGGGTTGTGTCAGCCAGCCGGATCCGTCATGCAGCATCAAGGGAAATGTAAACACAAACCGGGACACGAAAATCTATCATGTGGAGGGGGAGTCGTCATCTAATGGGCAGGTGAGGATGAAGGAGGGGGAAGGCGATCTCTGGTTTTGTACGCGGGCGGAGGCGGAGGCGAATGGTTTTCGGGCGCCGAGACAGTAGAAGGTT